>CAKOVS010000007.1 GCA_934122085.1 uncultured Clostridia bacterium
GCTTCTAATCTTAGGCATTGTCCTGTTGTTCCTGCTATCTCTCCATCATATTTCCATTCTTGCCATCCTATTTTTTCTACATGTGCTCTATATTTTATTTTAGCTCCTTTTGGTGCATTTACAAGTTTTATTTTTATAGCTTCTGCCCTTAAATATTGTCCTGTTGTTCCTGCTGTTTTTCCATCTTCTTTCCAATTTTGCCATCCTATTTTTTCCACATGTGCCTGATACATTATATGTATTTGGGTATCATAGTTTATATTTGTTTTTTGAGATTCTATTACTTTTCCAAGACTATTTACTACATTTATTTTTATTGTATGTTTTCCATCACTTAAATTTTCTTTTATAATTTTAAAACTAAAACCTGGTGTTGGATTTTGTTCTTCTGTTCCTATCTCTATTTGTTTTATTACATCTGGTCTTTTTTTATATTGTATTTGTTTTTCATCTATTTTTTTATCATCTAAATATGCTTCAATTTTTGTATTTGATATATTTGCAATTTTCCAACCAGATATTATTATATCATCATTTTTATAATATTTGCTTCCATCTTTTCCTGTATCTATGTTTATATTTGCTTTTTCTTTTTTTGGAACTATTTTTATTTCAATTGCTTCTAGTCTTAAACATTGTCCTGTTGTTCCTGCTATCTCTCCATCATATTTCCATTCTTGCCATCCTATTTTTTCCACATGTGCTCTATACATTACTGAATATTCTTCAGTTCCATCTAACTGAATTTTTATAGCTTCTAATCTTAGACATTGTCCTGTTGTTCCTGCTATTTCTCCACTTTTTTTCCAGTCTTGCCACCCTATCTTTTCTACATGTGCTTGATACTTTATTTTCACTGTATTAGGCATATTTTCCGTTTTAATTTTTATTGCTTCTAATCTTTTACATTCTCCTGTTGTTCCTGCTGTTTTTCCATTTCCATTCCAATCTTGCCATCCTATTTTTTCTACATGTGCCTCATATAAAATACTTTGCTCATTTTTTTGAGTTTCTTTTGCAAAAGTTTCACTTACAAATATTGCAATAATTGTTTGAACTAAAAATATTATTATTAAAGATATTTTAGTTTTTTTCATTTGATATTTCTCCCTTTTATAAGATTCTATTTTAATTACATTTCACATTAAAAAAAGTTACATATGATATTATAGGAAAATGAAATAACATTATTTCTTTTATCATTTTTTTAAATTGATTTTTTCCTGCTAATATTTCAAAATATGTCTTTACATTAAAATAGATACTTTTTACATTTAAAATAGTTTCATAATATTTAATATTTTTTTCAATAAATTTTTTATCTTTTTCATTATTAACATATTCAGAACACATCATAATTCCGCCCAAATATGCTCTATTTATTGCATCTTTTCTATAATCCAAAAATGATTTATAACTACTTCCATTTTGCTTTTTCCATCTTGAAATGTTTTGTGAAAAACTTCTTCCACCAAATACATTGGTATTGTGTAATCTATAATCAAAAAGTGGTTCTTCAATATAACTCATTCCTTTTCCTTCATTTGCAATAAATCCTGCAAGCCAGTCATGTGCTATTACTTTTTTTCTAAATGGTATCATTTTATCTCTTACTGACTTAGTTATTATTTGTGAACAACCTATTCCTACACATCTTGATATAGCCAATTTATTCTTTCCTTTTATTAATGGTACATTTTTATATTTAAAATAATTTTCTTTTATTACTACTCCATCTTCATCTATTTGTCTACAATTGCAATATACCATATCAACATCTTCTTCTTTTAATTTTTTTAGACTTTTTTCTATTTTGTCTTTATGCCAAATATCATCATGATCTGAAAACATTATATAATCTGCTGTTGATTGTTGTAGCAAAAATTCAAAGTTTTTATTATATCCTAAATTTTTAGGTTGTAAATATAATTTTATTCTTTTATCATTGTTTTCATATTCTTTTAAGATTTTTTTTACATTTATATCTATTGAATTATCATCACTTATATATATTTTTATATTACTATATGTTTGTCTTAATATACTATCTATTTGCTTTCTTAAATATTTTTCATTTGTATTATATGTTGTTACTAATATATCAACTAATTCTCCCATTCTTTTCACCTTTTCCTATTTTAATTGAATTCTAACATATCTATTTTATAAAGTCAAATTATTTTACATAATTATTGACTTTTCCCAATATATGCCTTATAATATAGAATGATAGGTGATTGCCTATTGCATTTTGAAGAGCCTAAAGGAGGGCACCAACATTATGATTTATGACAACGATTATTTTTCACAGTACTCCGCACCTCTGATTTCTTTTCGGAATCGTCGTGCTTCCCAGTCTGAGTTTGATCAGTACTGGGCAAAAAAAGAACCTGTGAAAAAAGAAGAAATCACTGAAAACATTAAAAGTGAACTTGCTATGATGCCATCAGTCGACAAGCCCGCTGGCCTTGACTACTATTTGCAGTTGCATTACAAGCTGCTTGACAGCTTCTGCAAAGATGTTGCAGAAGCAATGATCACAAAATCTTATGACCCTGCTTCTGTAAAATTCTTTGCAAAGATTTAAGTAGTCAAATTCTAAAACAACTTCAAAACCCGCAGATGTTTTATTCATCTGCGGGCACTTTTATTTTTAACACATATTCATTTTAGTATTTTTCTAATTTATCATCAAAATACAATTTTGAAATAAGTTTTAATTCTTTTAATGATTCATCCTTTAAAGAAAATGAAAATAATTTTTTTGCAGGAGCCATAACAATATACCTAATTGCTGATATTGTACTTTCTGAAACTGAAATTGCACTTTTATCTAATTTCCCACAATTTTCACATTTAAAACCTTCATTTTTTATACTAAAATATTTTAAATTGTTTTTTTCCTTGCAATTTACACATTCTGTAATTCTAGGAGAAAAACCAAGAAAACAAAGTAGTTTTAATTTAAATGTACTAATTACCAAATCTATATTTTTATCTGTTTCTGATAATGTATACAATGTATTTAATAACATTTGTAATATTTTATAGCAGTTTTCATTCTCTTCTGTTACATCTCTTACAATTTTAGCAATTTCAATTGCAGAATTAAGTTTATCTAAATCTGTTCGTAAATTATAAAATACCTCAATTGTATCACAAGAATTTATATTATATGTATTTGCTCCTTTATACATCATGTACTCCCCAAAGCAAAATAATTGTGTACCTGCTAGCAAGGCGCTTCTTTGGCGCCTTGCTCCTTTGGCAACACATGATATTTTTCCTAATCCTGGAGTTAACATTGTAAGCATTTTATCATAATCTCCCAAATTACTTTCAGAGATTATTATCCCACTTGTTTTTATTGTCCCCATACTTTTCCGCCTTTTGTTCCATATTATTATTTTGCAATTGTTCTTCTATTCCTTGAAATTGTTTTAGCTCTAAAAATGTATTAACATCTCCTGTATTTTTAAATGTATCCCATGCAATTTTTTTAATCATAAGCTCACTTCCTTTAACATTATCTTTTGCATTTTATTAATTTTTATTCATATTGGTGATTATTATTGTAACTTAAATTTTTTTACAACTGATGTATCATCAATCCAATTTTCTTTAACTTTTACCCATGTTCTTAAATTAACTTTTATTCCAAAATTTCTTTCCATTTCTATTCTTGCAGATTGTCCAATCTTCTTTAGCATTGATCCATCTTTTCCTATTATTATTCCTTTATGTGATTCTCTTAAACAATATATTGTAGCTTCAATATCATAAAATTCTTCTTTGTTTTTTGTTTTCTTTAATTTCATTTTAGTTACTTCAACATATATTCCATGTGGTACTTCATCTTGTAAATACATTAATGCTTTTTCCCTTATTGTTTCCTCAGCAAGTTGTCTCATTGTTTGGTCTGTATATTCCTCTGTATCATAATATGCTGGACCTGGTTTTAGAACTTTTTCTATTTCATCTAATATAATATCTCTATATTTAGATTTTATTGAAGAAACTGGTATTACTGCTTCAAAATTATATTCTTTTTGGTATAAATCAATTAATTTTAATAAACTTTCTTTTTTTACTAAATCAATTTTATTAATAATTAATATTGCCTTTTTCTTAGATTCTTTTATTTTTTCTAGGATTCTCATATCTCCTCTACCAATTTCATCACTTGTTGCTTCAATTACAAATAATATCAAATCAATATCATTTATTACACCAAAAGATGTCTCTATCATTGTCTCATTTAATTTTGTTTTTGGTTTGTGAATTCCAGGCGTATCTATAAATATAATTTGTGAATTTTCTCTGTTTACAATTCCTCTAATAGCTGTTCTAGTTGTTTGAACCTTATTTGCTGTTGCAGATACTTTTTCACCAACTAAAAGGTTTACTAATGTTGACTTTCCTACATTTGTTCTTCCTAACATTGCTACAAACCCTGATTTAAATTCTGGCATTATTTTTCCTCCATCTGTTTTACTGAATATTCCAAAACATTAATGTTTTTTATAATTAGTTTTGTTCCCATTTCATCATCATCTAATTTTCCTATTCTAATAACTTTTTTTGATTCTAGTTTTATATCCATATCATTTAATTTAGCTATAATCCTTGTATCATTATCCATTCCTATTGGAAGGGTTTTATTCTGATTATCATAATATATACAATTAGAAAATGCTATTACATTTGAACCTTTGGTTAATTTTATCTTATATAAGTTTATTTTACTATTTTCTGATTTTTCTATTGCTTTTTGCACTTCATCTTCTACATTTAAATTAAATATATTTATTTTATTTGCATCAATATTTTCATCATCTTCTGTCCACATATATGCTACAATATCTTGACTTGTTGTAATTTTATTTAAAGCTTCATTTATTCTCCAAATTGCCTGACTAAGATTTACCTTATAATCAACTACTTTATATTGCTTTCCCATATCTAGTATTAAAAATTTATTTTTAGGATTTTCTCTATGTGATTTATTTGCTAATTTTTTTATTTTTCTTGTATCTTCTTCTAATCCTCCAAATATGTCAATTTCTTCATCTAATTTTCCTTTTATCTCTTTTTGTTCTGCTTTTAATGTTTTCAAATATTTATCTAATTCTTTTGTTTCCAAAGAATTCGTTTTTACTTTATTTAGTGGATTAATTTGCTCTGTTGTTGCCAAATATAAAAAATCTAGCTCTTCTTTATTTAATCTTGCTCTTTGAATTTTATCCATAATTGTTCCAAATTCTTCAAAATCATCTTCAAATTCAAATATTTTGGCATGTGGTTTTACATTAACAATTTCTTCTTCACCTTCTGCCAATGTTTTTACTTCATCTTTATTGCTATATTTCCAAAATTCAAATATACTTTTTTTATGACTGTCTATTTCTGCAATAAATGCTGATGCATTTTCTATTTTTTTTATTAAATTAACTTTTTTTAATTTTATTTCATTTATGTCTAATTTTGTATTATTAAATTCTTTTTCTTTATTAGCTGTCTCTTTGCCTTTTTCTAATAAATCATCTAAAGTATATTGTTTTTTTATTTTCTCTTCCTCATCCATACTTTCTGTATTCTCAATTGGATTATCTTGAGGAATTTCTATTTCTTTCTTCTCTTCTTTTTTCTTTCTTTTCCCACTATATTTAAAGAAATATTTTACTTTTCCAAAAAAAGTTTTTTTACATTCTAAAAATGTTGAAATTTGTTTCTCTTTTTCTATATAATCTGCTTCTAACTTTTCTGTTTCTAATTTTAATAAACTTAACTTTTGCTTATATTCTATATTGTTTTTTATGTTTTCTTCTTCAATTTCTATCAATCTTTTATATTGTTCATTAACAAAATCTGCCAATTCATCATATTTTAAAACCTCTTCATTATATTGAAATTCTATTTCTCCTTGTTTATCTATTTGTACTTTAAATTTATAATATTCTGGAATTTCAGTTTGTAATATATATAATGCTTTTACTAATTTAAAAAATTTGCCAGCATCTATTTTATTGTTAAGTTTTACTTTATATTCAGATTTTATTGAACCTAATACTTGAGTTTGTCCTATTATTTGTAATGAAATCTTTCCTGTTTTATCATATACTTCATATATTGATGGCCAATCATTTGTAAATGTCCATAAGTAATTTTCTAAGCTTTCTATTTCTGTTTTATTTAATATTTCTTTTGAATAATCTATATTACTTATAGGGACAAATATTTTTCCAGCTTTTTTCTTTTCTAATTGTTTTTTTAAAACATAGAAAAATGTCGAATAATCTTGATCTTCTGTTGTTACTATCATAAAATATTTATCATCATTTTCTGAATAATATATTTGCCATAAATAATTTTTTGGATATCTTACTTTAAATGGAATTTTTTTATTTATTGCTTGTTGCTGTTCTTCTATTTGTTTTATTTCATCAATATCTACTTCTTCTAACATTCTTAAAAATTCTTCATGAAGTTCTTGTTCTTCCTCTGTTTTTGGAACTAAATATGAAACTAATGGCTTAGCCTTAGAATACTTAGTTTTCGTGTCTTCTAATCTATTACAAGGTGATACTAATATTTCTAATTCTTTTGGAGAAACAAATCTATATTGTCTATATTTATTTTCTTCAATTCCTGTATTTGGTTTAAAATTTATATTTTCAATATATTTTAATGTTTCTGGTATTTCTTCTAAATCTAAACATATATATTCTAATTTTTCTGATATTTTTTGTGCTATTTTTTTCTTTTCCAAAACTAGATTTTCCTTTCTCTTTCTTTCATATTTATTTTACTATTATTTATCGAAAATATCAATAAAAAATTCTTGAATTTTTTTCATAAGAATATCAACATCTGTTATGTGATTAATTTCATCTCTAAATTTTGAGGCTTCTGGCATATTTTTCGTATATGCAGATATATGTTTTCTAATTTCATTAATACCAACTAGATTTCCTTTTTCTTTTATATTCAATTCTAAATGCTGTTTTATAATTTCATATTTTTCTTTATTAGTTGGTCTTGGCATTTTTTCATTATTTTCAAAAAAATATTTTAACTGCTCAAATATCCATGGATTTCCAATTGCCCCTCTTCCAATCATTATTCCATCAACACCTGTATATTCAAACATTTTCTTTGCAGATTCTTCATCAATTATATCTCCATTTCCTATTACAGGTATTTTCACAGACTCTTTAACTTTTTTTATAATATCCAAATCCGCTTTACCAGAATAATATTCTTCTCTTGTTCTTCCATGAATTGTTATTGCAGAAACACCACATTTTTCTGCAATTTGTGCCAATTCACATGCAACAATATTTTCATTATTCCATCCTTTTCTAAATTTTAGCGTAACAGGTTTTGTTGAATTTTTTACAACAGATTTTATTATTTCTTCTGCTTTATCTAAATCTAATAATAATTTACTCCCATCTCCATTTTTTACAACTTTAGGAGCTGGACATCCCATATTTATATCTACTATATCTGCTAATTCGCTCACATACTTTGACGCAAATCCCATTGTTTCGGGGTCACTTCCAAATATTTGCATACTTACAGGTAAGTCTTCTCCATCTCTTTTTAATAATTGTTTTGTCTTTTCATCTCCAAAAAATAATGCTTTTGAACTTACCATTTCCGTACAAACTAATCCTGGTTTAAATTTTTCTACAATTATTCTAAAAGGCAGGTCTGTTACACCTGCCATTGGAGCTAATATTAAATTATTTTCTAATTCTAATTTTCCAATTTTTAATTTTTTTAAATACATCATTTACTCCTATTTGTTAAATAATCCATTTCTTCTTTGACTGCTAATATTTAATAAAATTCCAATTGCTATAAAACTTGTCATCATAGAACTTCCACCATAACTTACAAATAACAATGGTACACCTGTTATTGGCAACAAACCCATTGTCATTCCTATGTTTTCTAATGTATGGAACAAAAATATTCCTGCAATTCCTATCGCCACATATGCTCCTGCTTCATCTTTTATTCCTTTAGCAACCTGTACAGCTTTTACTATAATCATTATATTTAATAAAATTACTGAACATGCGACTACAAATCCCATTTCTTCACCAACTACAGCAAATATAAAATCTGTAGTCTTAGGATACAAATAACCTAATTGAGTTTGATTTCCTTTTAATACTCCCATTCCTGTAATCTGGCCAGAACCTATTGCTAATTTTGACTGTAAAATATTATATCCTGCTCCTGTTGGATCTGATTCTGGATTTAAAAATGTATCAATTCTATCTTTTGCATGTTTTGGCAAAAGGAAATTATATGTTATCGGTGTTGCTATAACAATTATTAAAACTGATGCTATAATATATTTTTTATCAATTCCCGCAACAAATATCATTAATAGAAATGATACTATATATGCTGCTGCTGTACCATAATCTGGCTCAACAATTATAAGCGCTAATGGTATTGCTATTGCTAATAATATTACTAGTAATTTTGCAATTTTATTTATTTCATCTCTACCATTTCTAATTTGAATAAAAGAAATTACAAATGACATAAATAAAATTATAAATATTTTTGAAATTTCTGCTGGTTGAAATGAAAATAAATCATCACCTATTACAAACCAGCTTCTTGCTCCATTTATAGGCTTTGTAAACAATACTGCTATCAACATTATTATCGAAATTCCATAAAGTATTGGCGATATTTTCACTAAAAATTTATAATCTATTAACATAACAATTAGCATAAGTGCTATACTTACGCCAATCCAAATTGCTTGTTTTTTTAATTCCTCTAAATTTGTATCATATGATGCAGAATATAATGCAATTAATCCTATTATACATAATATTATTGCAAATAGTGGTATTAACCATTCAATTTTTCTTAATCTTCTTATATCCATTAAATCACTCTTTATTTTAAATTTTTATGCTTTTTACTTTTTTTACTTTCTGATTGTTTATTAGTAGTTTTCTTTTCTTCTACTTCTTCAGACTTTTCTTCTATTATTTTTATTTCTTCTTTGTCTTCTTGCTTCTCTTTTTCTTTTATTGGCTTTATTTGTTCTTTTTTGTCAGTACTTTGTTCTGCCTTAATTTCAGCATTATTACTTTCTACTTTAGCATTTTGTCTTACTTCATCTTTTATATTTAAAATTGGTATATTTGCATATAAAGCTGGGGCTCCATTTGTTCCATCACCATTATCTTTATTCGTTAATTTTACATCTATAGCACTTTCATCTATATCTATGTATTTTTTTATTACGTCTATTATTTCTTGTTTCATCAAATCTAAAAAGTCTGCAGATACATTTGCTCTATCTTGCATTAATACTAGATGTAGTCTTTCTTTTGCGGCATCTTTAGATTTTAATGTTTGATCTTCTTTTTTTGTTATTTTTCTAACTAATTTCATTATGCTTTCAAACATTATCCTTTCTCCTTTATTGATTTATTTTTTGAATATCCTTTTAATTTTTGAAAAGAATCCTTTTTCTCTTCCTGGTATTGTTACTTCTATATTTTCTCCAAGAACTCTTTTGGCAATTTCTAAATATGCTTTTCCTGATGGTGCTTTTCTGTTTTGAATTACAGGTTCACCTTTATTTGTTTGTGTTATTATATACTCATCATCTGGAACAACTCCTATTAAATCAATAGATAATAAATCTACAATATCATCAACATCCATCATTTCACCTTTTCTTACCATGTTAGGTCTTATTCTATTTATTACTAATTCTGGATTTTTTATTTCAGATGCTTCTAATAATCCTATTATTCTGTCTGCATCTCTTATTGATGAGATTTCTGCTGTTGTTACAACTATTGCCCTATTTGCTCCGGCAATTGCATTTTTAAATCCTTGTTCAATTCCAGCTGGGCAATCTATAAGTATATAGTCAAATTCTTCTTTTAATTTATCTGTTAATTCTTTCATTTGTTCTTCATTTACTGCACTTTTATCTCTTGTTTGTGCAGCAGGTAACAAATATAATTCTTTAAATCTTTTATCTTTTATTAATGCTTGTCTTAATTTACATTTTCCCTCAACAACATCTACTATATCATATACAATTCTGTTTTCTAATCCCATTACAACATCTAGATTTCTCAATCCTATATCTGTGTCTATTAAAGCTACTTTTTTTCCTTCTAATGCTAAGCTTGACCCTAAATTTGCTGTTGTTGTTGTTTTTCCTACTCCACCTTTTCCTGATGTTATTACTATAACTTCTCCCATATTTTTCCTCCTTAGGATTTTTTGTTTTATTGTTTTTTGGCTTGTTTGTTCATCCTAAAATTATGCTTATATCATACACTCAAATTGAAAAAAAGTCAATAAAAATATTGACTTTAATCGTAAAAATAATCAATTATTCCATTATATATTCCCCAAGCTAATCTGTTCTGATATTCATCTTCTAAAAGCTTTTTTTCTTCAACTGGATTTGATAAAAATCCACATTCAACAATCGTAATTGGAATTTCAACATGTTTTATAATATAAATATTATCTATTGTTTTGGCTACTCTATTATTTTCTTTTTGTATCACTTCATTTAGATTATTTTGTATTGATACTGCTAACTTTTTCCCTTCTTCACTTCCTTTTTTGTAAAATGTTTGCCACCCATCATATTGTTGCTGTGGAATTTTGTTTAAATGTATTGATACAAATAAGTCTGCTGAACTTTCATTTCCAATTTTCACTCTATTATGTATATCTGATATTTTTTTCTGTTTTAAGGTTTTTGCATCTAAATCATATATTGCATTTTCATCTGAACGTGTTAATATTACTGTTGTTCCACTTTGCTCTAATAAATTTTGCAATTTTAATGCAATTTTTAAGTTTGTTGCTGCTTCAGTTGTTCCAGTGCTACTTTGTGCACCGTTCATCTGGTTTTCCATGTCCGTGCATCTATTACTATTGTCTTTCCTGAAACAGGTAAAGATACTGTCGGAACTATTTCTCTTCTATCTCTTATTAATGTAAATACTAATATTGATAAAAATACACTAAAAACAATTAATGTAACTCTTTTTTTTCTTAATAATATCATAATAAAAACTCCCATACTTTTTTTATAATTGTATGCGAGTTTTTTATTTATATGTAATAAATTACAATTCCTACTAAAATTAATAAATTTCCAATTATTTTCTTTTTAGTCATCTTTTCTTTTAAAATTCTATTACTTAAAAACATTACAAAAATATATCCTAATGATTCTATAATTGGCTCATTTTTATATGGTACTCCTTTTAATCCTAAAACAACTAAAACTGTAGATAATACCATTAATCCATATCCTATTATTACATATGGATTTAAATATTCTTTTATTATTGAATTATATTTTTTTGAAGCACTTTTTTTCAATATTATTTGTGATATTGAACTTACTAAAACTGCTAATATTAATAAAATTATATATTTACTCATTTTCACTATTTACTATAATTGTACCTATTATTACAATTATTACTCCTATTACATTTTTTATCGTTATTGTTTCATTAAATATCAAAATTGCCCATACTATAGACCATAATAATCCCATAGCTTTATTTGCATATGCTACAGATATATCAAACTTTTTTATTAATTGTTGCCAAATTATTGCATATATCCCCAATATTAACATTTCTATTCCATAAAATAATATAAACTTAAATGATAGAAATTCTTGTCCTGATGCAAATTTTGCAAATACTGTTGATAATGTATATATTGCAATCACTATTTGAAGTATAAAAACGTCTCTAATTTTATTCTTTTTTTTAGTTTCTTCTTTATTCATTTATTATTCCTTAATAATTGCATATTTAGATTTTTACAAAGGTTTTACCTATAAACCATTATCTTAAAAGTTCTTGAACTATATTTCCTATTATTTTATTTACATCTGCTATTAAAACATTAAATTTAATTTCAGCATCAAAATATTTACTTGCCTCTTCGTTTTGGATAAGTTCCCCATATAATTCTTGAACATGTTTCATTTTTGTTTCATCATCTTTTCCTGTTTGTAATGCTACTATTTGTGCTTCATATCTTGCATTTTCAAATTCATCAATTTTTCTTTTTAATTCATAATTTAAATTTATAGAATCTTTTGCTATTCTGTATGTTACATATTCTTCAGATTGTTTTATTTCTTTTGCTAATTCATTTGCTAAATCATAAACTTTCATTTATTTTTAATCCTTTCACTCCAAATACATATTATGTGATTTTTTTCAAACGTTATGAATTAATATTCTTTTATTGTCCATTTTTCAGTATCTATTTCATACCATTTTTGAACTTGATCATTTAATCTTACCGCTACATAATAAATATTTTCTTCTTTTTGTTCAACATTATATGTAACATTTTTATCATTTTCTCCCCATTCTTTTCTGGCAAGATCAATTGCTCTTTCTTCTTTTGTTTGTGCTATGCTTTCTGTTTTTTCATTATCCATTTCTTCTCTACCTATATATCCATTTGTAGAGTCTGTTTTTGTTGTTTTTGTTGTTTCTGTTGTTTCAGTATTTGCATTAGTTATATTTTGTGTTATACTAGATGTTTTTGTTGATATTGTATTAGTGCTTTCTGTTTTTATTATACTATGACTATTTTGTATATTTTTTTTATTATTTTCTTTAATTTCAGGATATATTATAAAACCAACAATTAGTGCAATTGCTAAAAATGCAACAATTATTATCATTGTTAACAAATTTTGTTTTTCTCTTGTTTCCATTTTCTTTTTTCCTTTCTCTCTATATCTTCTTAGTAAGCCTTTTTATAAAACTTCCGCATTTTTTTCTCCATCAGAAAACTTTATTGTTATTATATCACCTTTATTTATTTGACTAGTACTCTTTATAATTTGCCCATCTTTTTCTGTTAAACTATATCCTCTAATTAATGTTTTTAATGGACTTATAGAATCTAATTTTGTTACTAATTCTATATATTTATTCTTCTTTTCTGTTTTTATTTCTTTAATTGCATTTTCTAGTCTTTTCATATAATCATCTAATATTATAGAATTGTCCATAACTTTTCTCATTGGATCTGTAAATATTCTAGATTTCATTATTTTCTCAAATCTTAATTTCATGATTTCTATTTTTTTCTTTAATGCTAATTTGCTTCTATCTTGATAATTTATAATTTTTTGCTTAACTTCAAAAATATCTGGTACTGCTAATTCTGCCGCAGCAGATGGGGTTGGTGCTCTCAAATCTGCAACAAAGTCTGCTATTGTAAAATCAGTTTCATGTCCTACTGCTGAGATTATTGGAATTTCAGAATCATAAATTGCTCTTGCCACAATTTCTTCATTAAATGGCCATAAATCTTCTAATGATCCTCCACCTCTTCCAATTATTAAAACATCTGCTAATTTTTTTTCATTCATTATTCTAATTTTATCAGCTATTTGTTCTGCAGCACCAGGCCCTTGTACTGGTACTGGTAATAGTCTTATATATACATTTGGATTTCTTCTTGTTGAAACATTTATTATATCTCTTATAACAGCTCCTGTTTGTGATGTTAAAACCCCTATTACTTTTGGATATAATGGTATTGTTTTTTTATGAGATTGCTCAAAAAGACCTTCTTTTTCAAGTTTTGCCTTTAATTGTTCAAATTGTTCATGCAAATCTCCTATACCATCTTCCATCATTGATTTGGCATATATTTGATATACTCCATCTCTTTCAAATACAGATACAGTTCCAAATACCATAACTTTCATTCCATCTTTAGGTTTAAATGTTAATTTTTCTGCATAACTTTTAAACATTATACATTTTATTAAGGAGTTCTCATCTTTTAAAGTAAAATATAAATGTCCTGTATAATGATTTTTAAAATTTGATATTTCTCCTTTTACTAGTATTGCATTTAAGTTCTCATCTTCATCAAATCTATCTTTTAAATATTTATTTAATTGTGTTACCGTTACTGCATTATATTTCATTTGTTATCTCCTTACCCTTATTCGGCAATTTGCTCCTTAACAACACTTGCAAGTATTCCATTTATAAAGTTTCTTGATGTTTCTTCTCCATATTTTTTGGAAATCTCTAATGCTTCATTTATTGCAACTTTATATGGTAATTCTTTATATTTTATTTCATAAATAGCAAGCTTTAATATACTAAAATCTACTTTTGAAATTCTTTCTAGTGTCCAATCAGCTTTTAGATTTTTTTTAATTAAATTATTTATTTCATTTGTGTGTTGTTTTATCCCATTAATTGCGTCTATAATATATTCTTTTGCTTCTTTATCTGTTAGCTCTTCACATTCTAAATATAAATCAATTTGTTCTTCTAAATTTTCTGGTTCTTGAATTTCAAAACTATATATTAGTTTAAATGCTGCTTCTCTAATTGCTGATCTTTTCATATTTTTAATGCTAGACTTTTCTTCTAGCATTCTCCCTTCTAAATTTTATATATTTTAAAGTCTATCTATAAAACTTTTTAGTTTTTCTTTTACACTATCCTTATTTTTTTGTACATAACTACCAACCATTGCTCCTAATATTATTACAACACATCCAATTATAAATTCATATAGTTTTGTACAAAGTATTAATATAGCAACAACTATTCCTATAATTGCCCCTTTATATTGGTTCCAAAAGTTTTTAAATCCTTCCATGTTATACCTCCATTTCAATTTGTTATTGCTTTATTCTTTTATTTCTGTTTGTTTTTTACTCATATTTATAATTTTAATATTAACATTTTTAACATCTAAGTCTGATGTTTTCTTCATTTCTTCTTTTACTTTATTTTGTAAGCTATTTGCTAAATCTTTTATTATAACATCATCTTTTACTACTACTTGTAATGTTATTGATATTTCATTTTGTTCATCTATTGATATTTTTGGTGTACAATTTTCTATATTTTCAAATTTATAAACTACTGATTTTATCATATTATCTAATGTTTCTTTTGTTATTAAAAGTTGTCCATTTTCATTTTTTAATAATATTCCTTGTGATTCTTTTATTTTTTCTTCTGTATCAGAATCAAAGAATATGCATTTTATTGATAATAATATAAATATTGCACTAACTACTAATGTTATTTTTGATGAAATATCTCCTTGTGCAATTGTTGATATTACTTTTGTTACTATTCCTATATCTAGCCAGTTAAATACTAATAAACACATTATTACTGCTAAGATTAATACTATATATGAATACACTGTTAGTGCAAATTTTTCTAAAAATTTCATTTTTCTTCACATTCCTTCCTCAAAATAGTTTTTTCAACTATTTTCTCTTTTTATTAAATGAAAAAGGCATGATTAAATTAATTTGATGTTTTTTATTCATGCCTTTTTTCACTTTATTGTTGTTCTTCTGTTACTTCTTCGTTTTCTTCTTTTTCTTCAACTTCTTTTTCTGTTTTTACACCTTGTACATGTACATTAACTTCTGAAACTTTTAATCCTGTCATATTTTCAACTGATTTTTTTACTCTTGTTTGTATTTCATAAGCTACATCTGGAATTCTTGAACCATATTCTACAATGATGTTTACATCTATTCTTACTTCTTTTTCATCAGCATCAACTTTTATTCCTTTACTAAGATTTTTCTTTCCACTTAATACTTCTGAAATTCCACCAGCAAATCCTCCTGCCATACTTGCAACTCCTGGTACTTCTGATACTGCAACTCCTGCAATTACTGATATTACATCATTTGCTATTTTTATGCCATTATTTCCTTCTTCTATTTCTTTTACTTCTTCATTTTCAACATTATTTTCTTCCATATCCAACAATCCTTTCTTGTTTTTTTAGATATATTTTTCTTTATATCTTTCATCTATAAGTATATCAATTTTTATATTTTTTTACAACTATTTTTGATGATTTATTATATTAATATTGTCTTCCCCATATAACCATTTTAGTTGCAGGCTTTCCACAACATACACATGTATCTCCAATATTTTCTTGTTCAAATGGCATACATCTTGATTTTGCTGATGTTAATTCTTTTATTTTTGCCTCACATTCTTCATTTCCACACCACATTGCTTTTATAAAGCCTTGTTCTTTATTCATATTTGCTTCAAATTCTTCTAAATTATGTGCTATAGTTGTTTTATTTTCCATTCTTTTTTTACATGTATCAAACATGTTTTGTTGAATTAGTTCTAGTATTTCTCCTATTTTTGAAGATAATTCATCTAATTTTACTTCTATTTTTTCATTTGTATCTCTTCTAACTAAAATACAAATTCCATTTTCTATGTCTCTTGGTCCCATTTCTATTCTTAATGGAACTCCTCTCATTTCCCAATCATTAAATTTATACCCTGGTGATACTTTTTCTCTGTCATCTAATTCAATTCTATATTTATTTTTTAACTCTTCAAATATTTCTTGAGCTTTTTCTTTTACCCCTTCTTTATGCATTGCTACTGGTACTAAAACCACTTGTATTGGTGCTACTCTTGGTGGTAATTTTAGTCCTCTATTATCACCATGTGCCATTATTAATGCTCCTATAAGTCTTGTTGATATTCCCCAAGACGTTTGATATGCATATTCTTGTTTTCCTTCTCTATTTTGAAATACTACATTAAATGGCTTTGTAAAATTTTGTCCAAAATAATGTGATGTCCCTGATTGTAATGCCTTTCCATCATATGTCATTGCTTCTATTGTATATGTTTCGTCAGCTCCAGCAAATTTTTCTGATTCTGTTTTTATTCCTTTTATAACTGGTATTGCTAAAAGATTTTCAGCTATATCTGCATATATATTTAACATTTGTAATGTTCTTTCTTGTGCTTCTTTTGCTGTTTCATGTATTGTATGCCCTTCTTGCCACAAAAATTCTCTTGAGCGCAAAAATGGTCTTGTTTCTTTTTCCCATCTTAATACACTACACCATTGATTATATACAAATGGTAAATCTCTCCATGATTTTAACCATTTTGAATACATTGTTGTAAATATTGTTTCTGATGTTGGTCTTACACATAATTTTTCGTCTAATTTTTCTCCTCCTGCTTCTGTTACCCAGGCAACTTCTGGTGCAAATCCTTCTACATGGTCTTTTTCTTTTTGTAATAAACTTTCTGGTATTAATACTGGAAAATATGTATTTTTCACTCCTGTTTCTTTAAATTTTTTATCTGCATAATTTTGTATATTTTCCCAAATTGCATATCCATATGGTCTTATTGCTATACAACCTTTTGTATCTGTATAATCTGCAAGTTCTGCTTTTAATACTATGTCTGTATACCATTGAGCAAAATTTTCATCTATATTTGTTATTTCTTTTACAAAGTTTTTATTATCTTCCATTAATATTTTCTCCTTTTTATTCTTGATTTTCTTTTACTTCTTCTCTTTCACTCGGCATTGGAGCCTCCGTCTCAATTAAGTCATCTATTACAATTTGTCTATTTGAGTCTAATTTATATCTTGGAAGTTCTGGTAATTTATTTAAATCTGTATAGCCGAACATTTTTAAAAATTCTTGAGTTGTTTTATATGTTGTTGGCCTTCCTGGTAAGTCTGCCTTTCCTGCTTCTTCTATTAATCCATATTCTAATAACTTATAAATTGTCCCATCTGAGTTTACTCCTCTTATTGCTTCAATTTCTGGCCTTGTTGCTCTTGGATTATATGCTATTATAGCTAATGTTTCTAATGCTGCATTTGATAAGTTTGGTTTTGTTCTTTTGTCTATTATTGGATATATGTATTCATAATATTTAGGATTACTACACATCTGATAACCTTTTTCTACTTTTATAATTTGTATTCCACTTTTTTCATATCTTGTTTGCATTTTATTTATTATATTTTCTATTTTTTCTTGGCTCATTTCTAAGTTTATCATTAATTCTTGTTCTGTTACAACTCGCCCTGCTGCAAATAGTATTGCTTCAATTATTTGTTCATAATTATTATTTTCATTTTGATTATCTGCCATTTGCATTTCCTCTCTTTCATATGGTACTATTTTACTATATTATGCCTAAAATTGCAAGAAAAAATTGGTAGAAAAGATTATTTATCTAATGAATAGAATAAAAATTGTTTTCTTCTTTATCTCTTATTATTTCTTGCAAATTAAGAAATAATATAGTAAAACAATTAAGAAAGAGAGGTAAATTAAATTAGAAAGTTACCAAAAGGAATAAGTAATTATGAAGATATAATTGAAGAAAATAGAATATATGTTGATAAAACAATGTATAAGGAAAAATTGATAAATTAGTAGATGTATTCAAAGAATTTTTAACAAATTTATCAAACAGAGATTACCAAAAATTTGACGAAAAATATGTAAAAATAATATTTTACTCAATATGTAGAATGTTAGGTACATTATATGTAAAATTTGAATTAGAAGTTAGTGGACAATATGTAGACATATTACTAGTTCCAAAAACAGACATTCAAAATAGATATAGTATATTAATTGAATTCAAATATATAAAACAAGAAGATTATGATAAAGATATTAATTTATTAGAAGCTAAACAAAAACAAGCGAAACTTCAATTAGAAACTTATAAAAAGTCTGACGAGATAACTATGCTTCCTAAAGTAAAAAGCTATTCTATTGTTGTTATAAAAGATAAAATCTTTGTTAAGGAAATATAGTAAAATTGAAAAATAAGTAAAAAATGTTGAAGTAGTATTTGAATAACTATTTCAACATTTTTTATTTATTGACATTATTACCATTATTTTATCAAAAATCCCAAAGTCTAATTTTACCTTAAACCAAATAAGCCACAATAATTTCAATTAAATTTTAATTCTTTGTCATTAAATGTTATAATTTTTTTAGTTTCACTAGGCAATAAATTAACATAATTTAATATAAGTTTTCTTGAATTATATTTTTTTAAAGTTCCTATTTGTGCATTTACTTTAGCTATTAAATTTTGCTTATCTTCATACTCTATTTTTTTAGCTTTATTATAAGTTCTTATAATAACTTGTTTACTCGGTCTTTGATAACCATATGGATATGATACTTTTCCTAAAAACTGAACTCCATGGTAGGCTGTATCTATTTTTGTTTTCTTTTTACTAATTGTTTGATGAGTAATTTCTAATTTTTTAATTATTTCAGGTAATTTTTCAATTAATACACTTTTATTTTCAGATATAATTATTATATCATCAACATACCTAACATATTTTTTTAATCCAAGTTCGTTTACCACAAAATTATCAAAATCATTTAAGTTAAGATTGCTCGCAGCCTGAGCCGTTAAATTTCCTATTGCCATTCCATAATCTGAACTTGGATTCATTTTTCTTCTTTTTGGTACTTTTGTTCTTAAATTTTCATTACATTTATATTTACAATTTAATGCTGGATTATTTTCAAAAATTATTGAAGTTAAATATATCAATAATTTTTTATGTTTTCCTTTATATTCTTGATTAATTAAATTTTCAAACTTATTACTAACTTGTTTACGGTCTATAGACATAAAATATCCTGATAAATCTATTTTTAAGAAATAGCAATCTTTTTTTCCTTTTTTTGATGTTTTTACAAGATAATCTTTTAATAAACTTAGCGCATAATCTGTTCCTCTTGTTTTTCTACAAGAACAACACCCATCTACAAATTTATTTTCTAATATATTTTCTATTTCCATTAAGTAAAAATGTTGGACAATTCTATCTCTGAATTGTGCTGCATAAATTTCTCTTAATGCCGGATCTGTTATAACATAGCAATTTGATGGTTTTGGCTTATATGTATATGAATTCAGTTCATCTAATAAGTTAATTAAATTTTCACATATTTTTTCATTTACAAAACTATATGTTCCATTTTTTCTTTTCTTATTTTTTAAGCACATCATATATGCATCATATAATTCTTCAAATGTTAATTTTTCTTCCATTAATACTTCCCTTTCAAAAAAATAGATTTAAGAATTTTTCAAACAAGAATTCTTAAATCTCTCTATTTATTATAATGAAACTCGTGGCCAAGCGAACATAGTTGTTGTTGTTGACGTTGTTGTTGTTCATATAGCCATTGTTGAAGTTCGCGTTCCATGCGTTGTTAGTATTGTTCTGCGAAGAAGACCAGTACCAGCTATAAAATAATACACCAAATAACTATGCCTTGCGCATTTTTTTATTGTTCAACTTTTGATAATACCAAATTTTTGGTGGAACAATCACTTTCATTATATTAAATAACTTTTATTTAATATATAAAAGTTTGCTAACCTTACCTTTCAGCGGATATAGCTTTTTTTATACTTTCTCCCCATTTTTCTATATCTTTGTCTATTTCAATTTGCATTCTAATTAATTCTGTTATTTCACCTGGGGTTATTGCTTTGTTTATCATTAGAAACCTTATATCTGTCCAAATTTCAATTTTCATAATATTTTTTATTTTTTGCAATTCTTCATATTGTTCATTTAAGTTTAAATTGAATAAGATTTCTATCGTTCTTTTTTCTATATCAAGAATATTTTTATTAAAATCTTCTTGTATAAATACCATTCCCTTAGCAATTCCTCTTCTTGTTATTCGACCATTAACAAATATAGATAAATCATCTAATTTTATCTGTATTGGAGCTTGCCTATTTCTCTTATATATTTCTTGATTTATTTTCTTTGATGCGTTTTCTACTTTTGATTGTGTCCAATTATTTTTCTTTGGTTTTTCTTCCATCTTTTATATCTTTCATTTTTTATTTTATATAAGCTTCAAGTAATGAACTTCTTACGAAGTTTTCATTACTTGAAGCTTTTTACACGTTATTTACATAACGTGTATTTTTTCTTTCTAATTTTTTACAAAATTAGAAAGTCGTGGCCAAGCGAACATAGATGCCGCCGTTGACGCTGCCGTCGTACATACAGCCAATGCTGAAGTTCGCGTACCACGCGCTGCTAGTACTGTACTGCGAAGAAGACCAGTACCAGCTATTTAAGCCTTTGCTACTATAATTACTTTTTGTTATTCCTAATTCTCCTCCAAATGCACTCCATTCTGCTTTTGATGGTATAAACCATTTTTTTCCTTCTCCTGCTACATCTTGTATATGTTTCCACAAATCTCTATCGTTCTGTGCTCCGTATCCTCCGTTTGTTCCTAATTTCCACTTTTCTATCATTTTTCTTGTATTTTCTTTTCCACTTCCAAAATCTTTTGATGTGTATGTTGAATAATCACTCATTTTTCCATATGCACTATTATACCAATAATATGTACTATATCCGCCTACATTTAAATCTGTCAATGACATTACATAAAATCTGTCTGCTCCACTTCCACTTGCCGTTATTATTTCTTTTTCTCCAAATTTTCCTTCTGTATATTTTTCTTGACTTATCGTATAACTTTTGGCACTTGTTATTGTTGGTATTGTATATGCTCCATCTGAATCTCCCCATGGACTTTTTCCTTCTGTGTTTCCTTTTAATAAATCTGCAAATATTATTCCATCTGGTGTTCTATCTCCATTTAAGTCTGCATAATATCCTACATATGATTCTGTTGTACTTATTTCTGTTCCTGTTCCTGAACCTGAGCCTCCTCCTGTTCCGGATCCTCCGTTTCCTCCATTATTTCCTCCTGTTATTCCTTCTGTTTTCTCTCTAGCTATACTTACTTGCTCATTTTCTAATTTTATTTCGTAATAGTATTCTCCTATTTTTATATAATTTTTTCCATCTTTTTCTCCTGTTTCATATCCATTTTCTTCTAATTTTCCTATTACATCACTTAATTCTGTTTCTTCTCCATGTCCTTCCATTTGTTTTTCTATTATTAAATTTGAATATTCTAATTTTGCCTCTTCTTCTACTTTTGCTACTTTATTTGTTTCTTTTACTTTGTCTGCTTGGTTTATTATTCCGTTTTCACTTGTTAATGTAGCCATTGTTACTCCTGCTAATATCAACATCACTATTATTGTTACTGCAAGGGCTATTAGTGTTATCCCTTTTTCTTTTTGACCATTGTTCATTTTTTTACATTCCTCCTCGTATTTTTTTCTTACATTTTTATCTTTTATAGTCTTCTGATTTTTACTTTTGTTTTCTACTTTTTTACACCTCCATTTTCTTTTGTATTTGCAATCATTTTTTACACATTATATGTTTTATTATAATGTATATTTTATTTTGTGCAATTAACATAGTTACTTTATATCCTTAAGCATATAACTTAAGGATTTTTGAAATTAATAAAAAACTTTAAAATAAGCACTATCAAGCTATTTTATAAAAGCAAAAAGTATATAAAATTTATTTGTCGAATTTCTTTTGTTTTTATTGACATTACTGAATTTTATTGATAAAATTAAAAAAAATATATCCTTAAGTTATATGCTTAAGGATTTTTTTATAAAAAATATAACTCAAATCTGCCATATAACATTACATAATATAAAAATTATATATTTCTGTTGCTATATTATAATTTTTATGTTATTATAAATAAAAATTAAATATTTGAAAGGATTAATTATGTCAGAAGAAAATAAAAAAATAGAAGTTGTTGATGGAGATGGTTCAACTTTAGATATTTCACCTGTTTATAATCATATTAAAGATGTAACTCCAAAACCAAAAAATAATAAAAAGAACATTATTGTTCCAAATGAAAAAAAGCTTGAAAAAAAATAATTTCATATTTTGGAGGCCAAAAAAAGATTTATAGTATTGAATCTTATTTCATTTACTATAAATCTTTTTTTATTTAATTTCCTGTATTATATGATTTTAAATTTATTCCATATGTTTTATATACCCAGTCATAATAATCCCATACATCTAATGTTTTTGGTTTTCCATAATCAACTCCATATGTTTCAACTGTAACACTTGATATTATTACATCATTTACTGGTGTACTTACTTCTGTATTTGAACTTGAATCAGAATTTGAATCTGTTGATTCTGATGTTGCCTTTACTTCAACATTTTCAATTGCATGTACTACATCTAATCCTTCTATTACTTTTCCAAATGTAGCATAACTTCCATCTAATGATGTATTTGATGCTGTATTTATAAAAAATTGTGAACCTGCTGAATTATAACTTTCTGTTGTTAATTGTGATGAATATGATGTATAATCTGCTCTTGCCATTGAAATTACTCCATCAGTGTTTTTTATTTTGTTTTCATATCCATTTGCAAGAAATTCACCTGTTATGCAATATTTTTTATCTGAATCTGTTCCAGCTTCTGCTAATCCTATATCACTTAATTCTGGTGATCCTGTTCCATCTCCATTACTATCTCCACCTTGAATCATAAATCCTTTTACAACTCTATGGAACTTTAATCCATTATAAAAACCATGATTTGCTAATGCTATAAAGTTTGCAACTGTATCTGGAGCCATTTCTGGATATAATTCTAATTTTATTGTTCCAAAGTCTTTTACTTCCATTGTTACTATTGGATTTTTTACTTCCATTGTTATTTTTTTGTAATATCCAAATGATATTGTTCCTATTAATACTACAATAACAATTAATGCTATTATTGTTAAAATGTTTGATATTTTTTTCATTTTTTTAATCCTTCCTTTTGTGTTTTACGAAGCTAATTATACATGTTATTTATTTAAATTGCAACATTTTTCAAAAACATTTCACATTTTTCTTTTAAACTAAATTATCAAAAGCAAATTGCTCTTGCATTTTTCTTAAATATTGCTTTATTGCTTCTGCTCTTACTTCTCCAATTCCATCTACTTTATCTAAATCATTTATATCTGCAACTAATATATGTTGAAATGATTTAAATGATTTTACTAAATTATCAACAATTGAACTTGGCATTCTTGGGACTTTGTTTAATATTCTATATCCTTTTGGATATACTGCTAAATCTTCATAATTTTCAAAACTTTCATATCCAAGCAATTTGGCTATTGTACTTTGTTTCATTAATTCTTCATGTCCTAAATTTTCTAAATGTTCTATTATTTCTTCTGATGTTGATTCTGCAACTAAATAATCTTTAACTAATTGCATTTCTTCTTTTTCTAATCCACCAATTAGTTCCTCTAATTGCATACTTACAAGTCTTCCATCTTCACCTAATTCATAAATTTTCTTCTTTATTTCTTCAACAATTCTCTTTACCATTTCTGCTCTTTGAATTACAGATATTACATTATCTAATGTTACAATATCATTAAATTCATATTCATTTAATATACTTAATTTACTATCATATACTTTTCTGTATTTTTCTAATGTTTGAATTGCTTGATTTGCTTTGTTTAATACTACATCTGTATCTTCTAATATATATCTATAATTGTCTTTAAATATTGTTATTATATTTCTTCTTTGAGATATACTTATAACTAATTCTCCTGTTTGTTTTGCTGTTCTTTCTGCAGTTCTATGTCTTGTTCCTGTTTCAACTGTTGGTATTTGATATGATGGTATTAATTGTGCATTTGCAAATAATATTTTTTTCATATCTCCACTTAATATTATTGCACCATCCATTTTGGCTAATTCATATAATTTTGATGAGGTATAATCTTCATTTATATTAAATCCACCATCAACAATTTCATCTATTACTTCTTGCTTATCTGTTATTAATAATAATGCTCCTGTTCTTGCTTTTAATATATTGTCTAGTCCTTCTCTTATAGGTGTTCCTGGTGCTATTTTCTTTAAAATTTCTGCAATTGGATCTTCTTTTATTGCCTTCATTGAAAAACCTTCCTCTCTACTATAAAGCCTATTTTTTCTAATCTTTTGTTTTTATTTTATTCCTAATTTCCTTAATGTTTCTCCAATATTTTTCACACCTATTATATATAATTTATATTCATCTTTCAAGCTTTTTTTGTTATTTTCTGGAATTATACATGTTTTAAAGCCCAATTTTTCTGCTTCTTTTAATCTTTTTTCAATTAAATTAATTCTTCTTACTTCTCCTGTCAAACCTACTTCTCCCATTACAACTGTACTTTGTGGAATTGGTATATTCTTATATGCAGATGCAACTGTTGCTATTATTCCTAAATCGACTGCTGGTTCATTTAATTTCATTCCACCTGCTATATTTAAATAAATATCTTGCCCTCCTAATGCTAATCCTGCTCTTTTTTCTAGAACTGCAATTAATACTGCTAATCTGTTATAATCAAATCCATTTGCAGTTCTTTTTGGTATTCCAAATACTGATTGTGATGTTAATGCTTGCATTTCTACTAGTATTGGTCTTGTTCCTTCTATACTTGCTATAATACATGATCCAGATGGATTATCTTCTCTTTCTGTTATTAATATGTCTGATGGATTTGTTACTTCACACATTCCTTCTTGTCTCATTTCAAACATTCCTATTTCATTTGTTGATCCAAATCTATTTTTTACTGCTCTTAATATTCTATATGTATTATATCTTTCTCCTTCTAAATAAAGTACTGTATCTACCATATGTTCTAAGACTCTTGGACCTGCTATGTTTCCTTCTTTTGTTACATGTCCTATTATTACTGTTGTTATTTGTTGTGCTTTACATACTCTCATTATTTGTGCTGTTATTTCTCTTACTTGACTTACACTTCCTGCTGCAGCAGTTATTTCGTCTGAATACATTGTTTGTATTGAGTCTATTATTACTAGTTTTGGTTGCATTTCTGATATTGCTTCTTTTACTATATCTATATCTGTTTCTCCTAAAAACATTAATTCTTCACTTTTTACATTTAATCTATCTGCTCTTAATTTTATTTGTTCTGCTGATTCTTCTCCAGATACATATAATACTTTTCCTTCTCCTTGTACTTTTTCACATAATTGTAATATTAATGTTGATTTTCCTATTCCAGGTTCTCCTCCTAATAATATCAATGAGCCTCTTACTAATCCACCTCCTAGAACTCTATCTAATTCAGAATATCCTGTTGATGTTCTATTTGCTTCTTGTCCTATATATGTGTTTAATGGTTTTGGTGTATTATTTATCTTTTTTTCTATTTTGTTTTCTTCTGTGTATTTCTCTATTTTTTGTTCATAAAATGTATTCCAACTATTACATGCTGGACATTTTCCTAACCATTTTGGTGATTCATTTCCACATTCACTACATACAAATATTGTTTTTGCTTTTGCCATTTTTCATCATTCCTATCTTCTTTTTTAATTATATATTATTTTTATTTATTTTACTATCATATTCTTGTTTGGTTAGTATTGTTCCATCTTCTAAAATAACATATTCATTTCCTGTAACTGAAAACTTTAACTTAAAATGTTGATTCTCTTTTTCTAATGTATAATCTTTGCCTTCTTCTCCTATATTTTGATTACAATAATTCTTTAAATTTGCCTCTTCTACTTTTGCTTTTGAACTCTTAGCTATTGCTGCTGCTACAGACATATTTAATATTTGTTTTTCTTCTACTACTGTTGTCTTATTTTTTGAATCATTAGCGCCATTTATTATTCCATTTTTTCCTGAAATTGCTGAAATTGTTATTCCTGCTATTATTAATAATACTATTATTGTAATTACTAGAGCTGTAAGAGTTATACCTTCATTTCTCTTCATACATTTCATCTTTTTTTACTCCTTTTCGATATTTTTTCATCTGTTTTACACTTGTTCTGATTATATCAAAGTTTTATTTTTTGTTCAACAATTCTTCTACTCATTTCTACATTTTTATATTTAGGCTGTATATACTAATTATTTCCTTTGCATTTTTCTAAGCTTACTGCTATTATAATAATTAGAAAGGATTATTTATGAATAAAATTATTACAGGATTAAAAAATTTAGATAAAGATACTTACAAAATTATAAAATATGGTATATTTTTTTCAGTTTTTCTTGCTCTCATTGCATCTATTATATTAATTTCTTACATATTGCTTGGAATTAACCTATTTTATCATATTGGTGAACTTTTAATTAAATCTAGTTTTATTTTTGCTACACAATTTGTCATTTGTGGTATTATTGTTGATTCTATCAGAAAACAAATTATATAGATATAAAAGAAAGCCCCTTAATTGGGGCTTTAATAATAATTATATATTATTCTGCTGATTCTTCTGTTTCAGGAGCATTGTAAGCTTCTAAAATAGCTTTTTGAATTTTTTCTCTTGTCTCAGCATTGATTGGATGAGCTATGTCTTTGAATTCTCCGTTTGGAGTTTTTCTGCTTGGCATAGCAATGAATAATCCATCTTGACTTTCGATAACTTTGATATCATGGATAACAAATTCATTATCGAATGTTACAGAAGCAACAGCTTTCATTCTGTTCTCTGAATTTACTTTTCTTAAACGTACGTCTGTTATTTGCATTGTGTGCACCTCCACTGTTAAATTTTTTGTACTGATAAGTTTTATATCTTATGTACTAGTCTATTATTCTCCAATATTTTCTTTTTTCCCTCTTTTTTTTCAAAAAAATTTTTTATTTTATTTTTTTTTAGATTTATTGTCTCAAAAAACTTGAAATTTGCATTATATAAGTATATAATGTGAACTAATAATTTAGACATATATTTTGAAAATACAAGGAGAGATTTTATAATGCCAAATATTGAAAATATTAAAAAATATCAAAAAATACATATGATAGGAATTGGTGGAATTAGCATGAGTGGAATTGCTGAAATTCTTGCTAATTGGGGATTTTCTGTTTCTGGAAGCAATAATGTTGATTCAGAAATTTTACATACTTTAGAAAATGCAGGAATTAAAGTGTTTGTTGGTCATGATGCAAAAAATGTAATTGGAGCTGATTGTGTTGTTTATACAGCCGCAATTCATCCAGACAATCCAGAACTTGTACATGCAAAAGAACTTGGAATTCCTACTATAGAAAGATCTGATTTTTTAGGTGAACTTACAAGATGTTATAAAAATACTATTGCAATTTCAGGAACACATGGAAAAACAACTACAACATCACTTGTTTCTTTATGTTTCTTAGAAGCATTAAGAGATCCAAGTATACAAGTTGGTGCAATAATAAAAGAACTTGATGGAAATTATAGAGTTGGAAATAGTGAAAATTTTATAATAGAAGCTTGTGAATATGTTGAGAGTTTTTTAAAATTTAGTCCAAAATCTGAAATAATTTTAAACATTGATAATGATCATTTAGATTATTATAAAAATTTAGAAAATATAAAGAATGCCTTTATAAAATATGTAAAATTACTGCCTGAAGATGGACATTTAATAATAAATGCTGATGATACTAATTGTTTAGACCTACCTGTTTATTCAAAAGCTCAAGCAATTAAATATGGTATCGAAAATGATGATGTTGATTTTCAAGCAAAAAATATTAAATTTGATGATGAAGGAATGGCTGAATTTGATGTTTATAAATATAATGAATTTTACGAACACATTTCACTTTCTATTCCAGGAAAACACAATGTTTTAAATGCTTTAGCTTGTATTGCTTTATGTGATACTTATGGAATTTCAAAAACTGATATAAAAAATGCTATTCATAAATTTAAAGGTGCTGATAGAAGATTTGAATTTAAAGGTATGTTAAATGGTGCTAGAGTTTATGATGATTATGGTCATCATCCAACAGAAGTTAAAGCTACTGCAAAAGCTTTAAAAAATAAAAAATATAATAAATCTTGGGTTGTATTCCAACCACATACATATAGTAGAACATTTAATCTTTTAGATGATTTTGCAAATGCTTTACTTGAATTTGATAATATTATTGTTACAGATATTTATGCAGCAAGAGAAACTAATACTTATAATATTTCTTCAAAAGATTTAGTTAATAAAATAATTGAATTAGGAAAAAATGCTATATATCTTCCTTCTCTTGAAGAATGTGCTTCTTATCTAAAAGAAAATGTGAAAAAAGATGATATTGTTCTTACTTTAGGAGCTGGAACAGTTACAAATATAGGACCTATGATTGTTGAGAGATAGTTATAAAACTATCTCTTTATTCTTCCCCAAAAACTTCTCCATCTGATTCAATAATTTCAATATTCATATTATTTTCTTTTTGAGAATTAGCTTCATTTTGAGCAATTTTTTCATCTTGTTTTTTTACTTCTTCACTTTTTTCTTCTTGATTTTTATTACAATCTGATTTTTTACAATTCTTCTTTTTCATATCTTCTAAAATCTTTTTTGTTCTCTCATCTTTTCGACAAATAGATTTATTAAACATTTCATTAATTTTTTGCATTAAATCTGGAACATAATCTATAAGTCTATCAATACAAGATTGATGATCAACAGGCATTAATTTTACATTATCTCCTTGCACAACTAAAAAAGCAACTGGATTTATTGAAACACCTGCCCCTGCTCCGCCTCCAAATGGTAATTTATATTCAATTTCTTCATCTTTATCTTTCATTCTGTATTGTTTTATAGTTTCACCAGAAAATTCACTTCCACCTGCTGCAAATCCAAAAGATACTTTAGAAATTGGAATAATTGTAATTCCATTCATTGATTGAATTGGTTCACCTACTATAGTATTCACATCTACCATGTTTTGAATACTATTCATTGCTGTCATCATTAAATTTTCAATAGGATGTTCTCCCATAATATCACTTACCTTACTTTAAAATTTAGATTTTTATTTAAGGATTTATCCATAAACCTTTCCTTTATATTGTCTTTTATAAATTTATATATATAATGCATCAAATATATTGTAAATATACCATTTAGATTAATTTTTAATAAATTTCTATTTGCATAAATTGGCAAAATCTGATATTTCGGCTTTTTTATAATTATTCCCAATATTCCAGCAAAAATTCCCACTAATATTGCAGTTATTCCTGCATCTTCTGTTCCAATCTTGACATTCAAATCTATATTTTTTATATCTATATTAATATTCCTAATCAATTCAAAATAATTTATTTTTATATCTTTATTTTTAAAAATCTTTATATCAAAATCACTTGCTTCGAATTTCACATCTTTCATTGGTATATTTCTTACATTTTTCCTAAACAATTTGATTTTATTAAATAACAGCAAGTAAACATATATTTTTCCATCTTCATTTATTTTTTCTTCTGCATCTGTATCAATTATAAGATTTTCTATATCTATACCAATTTTACTTGTATGTATTGCAATTATCAAAATTGTAAATATTACTAATATAAAAAGAAAAAACAATATTATCAACTCTTTTCTTAAAAGTTATAATATTATTTTTTCCTATTTTTTCTTTTTTAATCTTCAATTTGTTTTGGGTGAAATTTTGACTTTTCTACCTCTATATCTCCAAATAATTCCTCTTGTTCTGTCACAACTTTATTTCTACGTGACATTTCTAAAAGTCCTGTAAATGCTGTAACAACTTCATTTTTACTATGTTTTTTTAATGTAAATAATTTATTAAATGTAAATTTCTTATATTTTATTAATGCTCTATACATATCTTTTACTTTATCTCCAACAGAAAATGTTTCTGTTATTGCTATTTTTTCAATATTTGCAGCATTTTCATTTATTTTTTCAGCATTTGTTTGCAACAATTTTTGATAAACTTCTGGTATTATATTTGGAGTATATTCTTTTTGGATTTTTTGTTTTGGTAATTCAATTTCTTCTGTCATTTTAAATAATCTTTTTGAATTTACTAAAAATGCTTCTTTTAATTTTTTAGTTATTTCTTTATATTTTTTATATTCAATTATTCTTCTAATAAGTTCTTCTTCTGTAATTTCTTCCTCTTCATTTTCTACTTTTGGTAATAAATGTTTTGATTTTAAGTATAATAATGTTGATGACATAACTAAAAATTCACTTGTTATATCTAAATTCATTTTTTCCATTTGATTTATATAATCTATATATTGATCTGCTATTTCACTTATATTTATGTCATAAATATCCATTTTATTTTTGTCTATTAAGTGACATAATAAATCTAATGGTCCTTCAAAATTTTCTAATTTTATAGAATATATTTTTCCCATTGTAATTAAATTTTGCATTTGTTTTTCCTTCCTTTAAGCTACAACTCTATCCAAAATTAATTTATTCATATTTGCTTATTGGATATCCTTTTCTAAACAAATATTGATTAATTTTTTCTTCTTCCATATTTCCTGCTTTTTTTCTTCTTATTTTTTCTATACATTTTTTTTCATATTCTTCAAGTTCTTCTCTATTATCTTCTATATATTTTTCTACTAATTTTTTGTCTAATCCTTTTTCTAGAAGTTTGTATTTTAATTCTCTTATTGATAATGTTTTTAACATCATATATTCATTTACTTGTTTTTGAATAAATTGATAATCATCTAAATAGTTAGCTTCTTTTAGATATTCAATTATTTCATCAAGTAATTGTTCATCTATTTCATTTTTGAATTTTTTTCTTACTTCTTGCTCTGTTCTTTTTTTATATGTTATATATTTCATTATTCTTGTTTTAGCTTCATCTTTTCTTTTTAAATCATCAATTTTAGTAGTTTTTATATCTTCTAAATCTATTGATTTTAATGATTTAAAATCATCTACATTGTTTATAATTTTCATTATGTTTGCTCCTTTTGATTAATTTTATATGATTTTTTATTTTTTTGCAAGATTTTTCAAGTATATTTTGGTTTAATAAATTAATACTATAAATAAGGTTTTGTTTTGAAACCTTTAATTGTAATTTTTAGAAAGGAATTTAGACATTATGAGTAAAAAATTGTTTCTTGCAATTGGTTTGGCTATAGCAATAATATTCTCTTTTTCTGTTACTTTAAGTTTTGCTACTGAAAATACTATGCAAAATGCTGGTAATGATGTTGTTAATGGTGTAAGAGATGTTGTTGGTGGAGCTGAAAATGCTGTTAAAGATGCCGTAAAAGGTGTTGAAAATGGAATAAATGATATGACTAATAAGAACAATAACAACAATAATGCAAATATTAATACTACAAATAATACTAATAATAATGATATTATGACTGGTATTGGTAATGATGCTAATACAGCAGTTAGAAATACTACAGGTTATAATGCTACTAGAACAGCAACAGATGCAAACACAGCTAATTTCTTAGGTATGAATTCTACTATGTGGACTTGGCTTATAATTGCTGTTGCTACTGCTGTTATTATTGCTTTAATTTGGTATTATGCTTCTTCTAATAATAGAAGAACTAACTACTATGATGATGATCACAATAATCGTTAATCTTTAAATACAAGAAAAAGACCTCATAACAATCAAGTTATGAAGTCTTTTTTTGTGTTTTTAAAAGTTTTTCATATTCTTCAGTTTTTTGGGCAATTCTTCTATCATTTATTTTTATTTCTTCATTAAGCATCTGCAAGATTTTTGATGTTGTTTTAGGATCTAAAGTTTTAATATTTATTTCTTCTTTTTTTACTTTTTGATATATTTCAAAAAATTGCTTTTTATCTTCCATTATCATCTTCTCCTACTTCTTTTTGTTTCTTGAGATAAAGAATATTTGCATCTAATTCTTGCATTTTTTCTTGTTGTATTCTTAATTTTGATAATGCTATTTTTATTGTTTCTTCATTTTCATCTTTATAAATTGTAATTCCATTTTCAGCCAGTTTTTCAATTATTTCATTAGCTGTTTTTTCTCCAATCCATCTTAATTGCAACAAATCATCCTTACTTCTTATTCTCTCTACTAATTGTTCGACTGTATATATTTCATTTCTTGCCAACAACATATATGTTCTATGTGATAAGTTTAAGCTTTTTATCTCTAGTCCTATTTTTTCTCTCGTTTTTACTCCATTATAAACTGTAATTCCAAATTCTGATAATTTTTCTATTATTTCTTCTGCTTCTTTATTGCCAATATATGCCATAGTTAATAAATCTTTTTTACTTCTTGCTCTTTCTAATAAATCTCCAACTGTATTTATCCCATTATATTTCATTGCCTTATATAATAGTAGGGTTGAAAAATTTATGTTTTCAATTGCCATTTCTTCTATTGTATCTTCATCTATTACTCCAATATTTTCATTTTCCACATCTATCATATTTAATAGTTCTTGTTTATCTTCATCTGATAACTGTTCACTATTTTTTTCAAAAACATCCCTTTTACTAAAATATGCTCTAATAAATTCTTCAGATGGTTTATAAAGATGATTTAAAAAAACATCTTTTATTTCTTTTTTACGAATTTTTCGTACTACTTGATAACACATTATTTGATACATACTTTGTTGTTTCATATTCCTTACTTCTTTTGGTATTTCTTCTTCTCTTTTTAAGCCAAATTTAAATTCCACAATATGTCTTTCTCTATCTGTTAACATTTCTCTTAAGATTTTTTCTAAAATCACATCAACTTCTGGTCCTAATATTATATTAGTAGCATATTTTTCTCCGTACATATATGAGATAAAATTCAATAAAGCTTTCTGTTTTTCTAAACTTTGAGATCCTAAATAGAAATTTCTTACTAATGGCATTTTTGGATTTTCCATAGCTGACTCTCTATTTTCAATTTTTATTCTATGTATCTCATTATAATTTTTAGCATTAGCAAGTTTTATCATATATTTTATATAAGATTTTTTTAATTTTTCCATATTTCCAAATTCATTTATTATTTGTCTTTTTTCTTTATCACCAATTTCATATTCCTCATAAAATTCTTCAATATCCTCATTTTTAAATACTCCTCCAATTTGACTATTATTTAATTCTTCTTCTAATTTTTTTGGCAATTTTCCTCTAGATTTTCTTTCCCTTATATAAGTATAATCTTTAAAAACTTTTTCAAATTCCATTTTTTCTTTCTTATTTAAATTTTCACGTAATCTATAAAGATTAGAAAATGCATAAGGATGTTTTTCACAAAACTGTTTTAAACGTTTAATTTTGTCATATATTGTTTCTTTAGTGCTTTCTAATAATCCTAAATTTTCCATTCTTTTAAGTTCTTCAGAGTTATATTTTATCAAATTATTTTTCATTAAATATCTAAGTTGTATAAGAATTCTTCCTATATTATATCCTTCAAAAATAGTATTAGAATGAATTGATTCATTTGAATTTTCTTTCAAATATCTTTCAAATAAATCGATTTTTTTTGAAACTGATAACCCATCATAATTGGTTGATTTGGTACTATTCTGTAATAGATTATTATCTGTATTTATTTCTATATTCATATAAATTCTCCTTTTTTACACTATTTATCAGTATATCACATTATGTAAATTACGTCAATCTTTATAACATTATTATTTGTTTTCACCCGATTTGAGTTTATGAGCGAAGCGATGAAATATCAAAATGCTGGCGATTGTAACTTTCCTACTACATAAAAAATAGCTTTAAGAATTACTATTATATAGAAATTCTTAAAGCTTTATATCTATCTCTTATTAAATTCTTTCATGAATTGTTCTGTTAATTACATCTAATTGTTGTTCTCTTGTTAATTTTGTAAAGTTTACAGCATATCCTGAAACTCTAATTGTAAGTTGAGGATATTTTTCTGGATGTTCCATAGCATCTTCAAGTAAAGCTCTATCAAATACATTAACATTAATATGATGTCCTGTTTCTGCAAAATATCCATCTAACATACTTACAAGATTTGTTTCTTTTGTCCACATATCTTGACCTAATGTTGAAGGTGTAATTGCAAATGTGAATGAAATACCATCTTCTGATTCTTCAAATGGTAATTTTGCAATTGAGTTCATTACAGCTAATGCACCATTTGTATCTCTTCCATGTAATGGGTTTGCACCTGGTCCAAATGGAGCTCCAGCTCTTCTTCCATCAGGTGTATTTCCTGTTGCTTTTCCATATACAACATTTGATGTTATTGTTAATATTGATAATGTTTGTTTTGCTCCTCTATATGCAGGATGTTTCTTTAATTTTCTTAAGAATTGTGTTACAACATCAACAGCTATTTGATCAACTCTGTCATCATCATTTCCGAATTTTGGATAATCTCCTTCAATTTCATAGTCAACTGCTAACCCGTTTTCATCTCTTATTACTTTAACTTTTGCATATTTGATTGCTGATAATGAGTCTGCAACTACTGAAAGTCCTGCTATACCACATGCCATTGTTCTTATTACATCTTTATCATGTAAAGCCATTTCTATTGCTTCATAAGAATATTTATCATGCATATAGTGTATTGCATTTAATGCTTTTATATAAATTTTTGCTACATAATCCATCATTTGATCAAATTTTACCATAACTTCATCATAATCTAGATATTCAGATGTTATTGGTTCAAATCTTGGAGCTACTTGTTTTCCAGATTTTTCGTCTTTTCCACCATTTATTGCATATAATAATGTTTTGGCTAAGTTTGCTCTTGCTCCAAAGAATTGCATTTGTTTTCCTATCTTCATTGGTGATACACAACAAGCAATTCCATAATCATCACCTAATGTTGTTCTCATTACATCATCATTTTCATATTGAATTGAAGATGTTTTGATTGATAAGTTTGCTGTATAACGTTTAAATCCTTCTGGTAATCTTGTTGACCATAATACTGTTAAATTTGGTTCTGGTGCAGGTCCTAAATTTTCTAGTGTGTGTAAAACTCTAAATGAGTTCTTTGTTACTAATGTTCTTCCATCAACTCCCATACCACCAATACTTTCTGTTACCCAAACTGGATCTCCACTGAATAATTCATTATATTCTGGTGTTCTTAAGAATCTTACTAATCTTAATTTCATTACAAAATGATCCATTAATTCTTGTGCTTGTTCTTCTGTTAATGTTCCATTTTTGAAATCTCTTTCTATATATATATCTAAAAATGTTGATGTTCTACCAATACTCATTGCAGCACCATTTTGGTCTTTTATTGCTCCTAAATATCCAAAATATAACCATTGTATTGCTTCTTTTGCATTTCCAGCTGGTCTTGATATATCAAATCCATATTTTGCTGCCATTGCTTTTAATTCGTTTAATGCTTTTATTTGTTCATAGATTTCTTCTCTTTCTCTTATTACATCTTCTGTAAATTCATCTACATCTAATTCTTCTAAATCTAATTGTTTTTCTCTAATTAATTCATCAACACCATATAGTGCTACTCTTCTGTAATCTCCAATTATTCTTCCTCTTCCATATCCATCTGGAAGTCCTGTAATTAAATGTGCACTTCTTGCAGCTCTTATATCTGGTGTATATACACTAAATACTCCATCATTGTGTGTTTTTCTTACTGTATGGAATATTTTATCAACTTCTGGGTCTACTTCTCTTCCATAAGCTTCACATGATTTTTCTACTATTTTGATTCCACCATAAGGCATTATTGCTCTTTTTAATGGTGCATCTGTTTGTAATCCTACTATTTCTTCTAAGTCTTTATCTATATATCCGGCTTCATGTGCTGATACTGTTGATATTGTTTTTGTATCTATATCTAATACTGAACCATTTGAATTTCTTTCTTTTTCATATAATTTTAATACTTCATCCCATAATTTTTTTGTTTTTTCTGTTGTTCCTGTTAAAAATGTTGCATTTCCTTCATATGGTGTATAGTTCTTTTGAATGAAATTTCTTACATCAATTTTTCTTTTCCATTCGCCTTTTTCAAAGCCTTTCCATTGTTCAAAATCCATTTTTTATTACCTCCATTTTTATTTTTTCCATATTTGTTTATTGTATTACATTTTTATTCTTTTGCCATACTAATTATAAGGATAATAATTTGAATTGTCAATGAAATTTTTGTGATTTTTTTATGTGAAAAAGCGAGTCTAAGATTTTCTATCAAATGAAAATTTCAAGAAAATCTAAGACTCGTCATATTTATCTAGTACAAAAAGTCCTCCTACAAGGAGAACTTTCCTACTATATAAAAAGGACCCAAGCATTGCTTGGATCCCCGCCAGGGATATTTTTTACTTAGCTCGCACTAATCGCTCTGAGCTTTACAATATTTCTGTTCATGTTTTGAACTACCTTATTCAGCTCGATAATTTTGTTGGACATAACCTGCCCGGTCATGTCCACATAATAGAACCCAGTGCAAACATCATACTTGATCATGATTTTTTACCTCCTTGGCTTAACTGCCACTCATGATAAAAATATTATACCATATTTTGTAAATTTTTTCAAGTTTTTACCTGCAAAAAAATGTAAAATCATATATAAAAAGCAACAAATTTAATTTTGTTGCTTTTTTCGACATTTTTATATAATGCTTTATTAATACATTCCGTTCATTCCATTATCCATTTCATGATTATTTCCACATCCACATGTTTTTGGTTCTGGAGCATCTGTTACTAAACTTTCTGTTGTAAGTACCATTGCTGCTACTGATGCTGCATTTTGTAATGCACTTCTTGTTACTTTTGTTGGATCAACTATTCCAACTTTTTTCATATCTACATATTGTTCTTTATCTGCATCAAATCCAAATCCAGATGCTGATTTCTTTACATTGTCTAATATAACAGCTGGTTCTAGTCCTGCATTTCTTGCAATTTGTTTAACTGGTTCTTCTAATGCTTTTAATACTATTTCAGCACCTAGTTTTTCTCCACCATCAAGTGATTTTGCAACTTTTTCTACTGCTGGTATAATATTTACATATGCTGTTCCACCACCAGCTACAATTCCTTCTTCAACTGCTGCTTTTGTTGCTGATAATGCATCTTCTATTCTTAATTTTTTATCTTTCATTTCAACTTCTGTTGCTGCTCCAACTCCAATTACTGCAACTCCTCCAGCAATTTTGGCTAATCTTTCATGTAAGTTTTCTTTATCAAATTCACTCTTTGTTTCTTCGATTTGAGCTTTTATTTGTCTTACTCTTTCAGCAATTTTTTCTTTATCTCCTGCACCATCAACAATTATTGTATTTTCTTTTTGTACTTTTACTTGTTTTGCTCTACCTAATTGTGTAATTTGTGTATCTTTTAATTCCATTCCTAAATCTTGTGATATTACTTCACCACCTGTTAGAATTGCCATATCTTCTAACATTGCTTTTCTCTTATCTCCAAATCCAGGTGCTTTTACTGCAACAACATTTAATACTCCTCTTAATTTATTTAGTATTAATGTTGATAATGCTTCACTTTCAATATCATCACATACTATAACTAGTTTTCCTGATGATTGCATTAAGTTTTCTAGTAATGGTAATATTTCTTGAATATTGCTTATTTTTCTATCTGTTATTAAAATATATGGATTATCTACAATTGCTTCCATTTTTTCTGTATCTGTTACCATATATGGTGATACATATCCTTTGTCAAATTGCATTCCTTCCACTACATTTAATTCTGTTTGTGATGTTTTTGATTCTTCAATTGTTATTACACCATCTTTTGATACTTTTTCCATTGCATCAGCTATTAATTCACCAACTTCTGTATTATTTGCTGATATGCTTGCAACTCTTGCTATATCTTCTTTTCCATTAACTGGTGATGTAATTTCTTTTAATTCTGCTACAGCTCCATCAACGGCTTTTTCTATACCTCTTTTTATTGCCATTGGATCTGCTCCTGCAGCTACATTTTTAACTCCTTCTTTAATCATTGCTTGAGCTAAAACTGTTGCTGTTGTTGTTCCATCTCCAGCCACATCATTTGTTTTTGTAGATACTTCTTTTACAAGACGTGCTCCCATATTTTCAAATTTGTCTTCTAATTCAATTTCTTTAGCTATTGTTACACCATCATTTGTAATTAGTGGTGCTCCAAAACTTTTATCTAATACAACATTTCTTCCTTTTGGTCCTAATGTTACCTTTACTGTATCTGCTAATTTATTAACTCCTTCTAATAATGATTTTCTTGCATCTTCTCCAAATTTAATTTGTTTTGCCATAATTAATCAACCTCCTAAAATTATTTGTTAATATAATTTTTTTATTTTACTATTGCTAATATGTCTTCTTCTCTTAATATGATATACTCTTCTCCTTCATATTTTACTTTTGTTCCACCATATTGGCTTACTACTACATTGTCACCTTTTTTTACTTCTAATTCTTCTCTTTTTCCGTCAACCATTCTTCCTGGTCCAACTTCTATAACTTCTGCAATTTGTGGTTTTTCTTGTGCTTGACTTGACAATATTATTCCACTCTTTGTTGTTTCTTCCTTTTCTTTCATTTTTATTAATACTCTATCTGATAATGGTTTTATCATAATAATACCTCCTCTATTAGTGCTACAATAAATAGCTTTTATTTTTATAGTCTTGTTAGCACTCTTTTTGCTTGACTGCTAATAATATATACCCTATTTTTTCCTTTGTCAATAGTTTTATTTATTTTTCACAAAATCTTCACATTCATAATAATTATATGTTCATTATATAAAAAATAGACTAATAATTTGAGTATTTTCAAACTATCAGTCTATTTTTTATTAAATTGTAATTTCTTTACATTCAATTTGTTTATATTTAACTTTACATGTGTCAAATAATCTTTTTGATGCAATATTTTCATCTGTTCCATTATACTTATCTGATAAATATATTACTTCTTTTATTCCTGATTGAATTATTAATTTTGCACATTCATTACATGGAAATAAGTCTACATATATTTTTGCATTTTCAAATTCTTTTTTTGACCCCCTATAATTTAAAATTGCATTCATTTCTGCATGACATACATATGGATATTTGGTATATATTTTTTCTCCATCTCTTGCCCATGGAAAATTTTCATCTTCAAATCCATTTGGTGCTCCATTATATCCTATTGATAATATTCTATTATCATTACTTACAATACATGCTCCAACTTGTGTATTAGGATCTTTACTTCTTTTTGATGATAGTTTTGCAATTGCCATAAAATATTCGTCCCAACTCAAATAATCATTTCTTTTATTTCCTGATTCTTTACACTTTTCTTGCCATTTTTCAAATTCATTATTCATAAAAATTTATTCCTTTCTTATATTAGAATAATTTATTTTATATTTTTTGCTGCTCTAACTAATCCTATAAATAATGGTGCTGGTCTATTAGGTCTTGATTTTAATTCTGGATGGAATTGTCCTGCAATAAAATATGGATGTTCTTTATATTCTACTATTTCAACTAATTTTCCATCTGGTGATGTTCCAGAACATATTAAACCAGCTTTTTCTAATCTTTCTTTATATTCATTATTATATTCATATCTATGTCTGTGTCTTTCTGAAATTTGATCTTTTCCATATAATTCTTTTGCTAATGTTCCTTCTTTTAATATACATGGATATGCTCCTAAACGCATTGTTCCACCTTTTTTATCTATTCCTATTTGATCATCCATTATATGTATAACTGGATTTGTTGTTTTTTCATTAAATTCTGCCGAATTAGCATCTTTTAATCCTAATACATTTCTTGCAAATTCTACAACTGCCATTTGCATACCTAAACATATTCCTAAGAATGGAATTTTATTCTCTCTTGCATATCTAATTGTTTCTATTTTTCCTTCTACTCCTCTATTTCCAAATCCTCCTGGAACTATTATTCCTTGCAATCCCTTTAATTTTTCTTGGGCTGTTTCTTTATTTATTGTTTCACAATCTATTAATTTAATATTAACTTTTACCTTATTGGCAAATCCTGCATGATGTAAACTTTCTATTACTGACAAATATGAATCTTCTAATTGAATATATTTTCCTACTATTCCTATATTTACAGATTCATCTCCTATGCTTCTTATATTATCTATCATTTTTTGCCATTCTGTATTATCTGGAACATATCTATCTAATCTCATATAATTACATACTTCTCTGGCTAACCCTTCTTCTTCAAGCATTAGTGGTACTGCATATAAATTGTCTGCTGTTTTATTTTGTATTACACTACTTTTTCTTACATTACAAAATAGTGCTAATTTTTCTCTTATTGTGTCTGGAATATCTTGTTCTGTTCTACATACTAAAATATTGGGTTGTATTCCTAAACTTTGTAATTCTTTTACAGAGTGTTGTGTTGGTTTTGATTTTATTTCATTTGAACCAAATATGTATGGTAATAATGTTACATGTATATATACTACATCTTCAGGATTCTTCTCTAATCCTACTTGACGGATTGCTTCTATTATTGATAATCCTTCTATATCTCCAACTGTTCCTCCAACTTCTGTTATAACTATGTCTGTATCTGTATTTTCAAAACTATATATTCTTTCTTTTATTTCATTTGTTACATGTGGTATTACTTGTACTGTTTTTCCTAAATAGTCTCCTCTTCTTTCTTTTTCAATTACTGTTGAATATACTTTTCCCATTGTTACACTTGAATGTTGTGTTAAGTTTTCATCAATAAATCTTTCATAATGTCCTAAATCTAAGTCTGTTTCTGCTCCATCATCTGTTACAAATACTTCTCCATGTTCATATGGACTCATTGTTCCTGGATCAACATTTAAATATGGATCAAATTTTTGAATTGTTACTTTATATCCTCTATTTTTTAACAATCTTCCTAGTGATGCAGCTGTTATTCCCTTTCCTAGTCCTGATACTACTCCTCCTGTTACAAATACATATTTTGTGTTCATTTATTCTTCCTCCTATATTCCCATTTTTGCCATATAAAATCAAATAAAAAAAATAGATTAAAATAAAAACTGCAAAAGTGGTTTTTTTTTAATCTATTAAAACTATATTTTTATATTATCATACTTTTATAATTTTTTCAAGATAATTTGCTCAATTGCCTCAACTTTCTATAAAAAATCATACAATATATTCTATACTATTATCTGGAAAATACTTTTCCATTTGTTTTTTTAAGTAAACTTCCGCTTCTTTTCTAACATCTTGTTTATATGAATATTTACCTTTTCCTCTACCTGTCATAATTTCAGTATTATATAAATTTATAGCATTTGGAAATGCTTCTTCATTTATTTTGGTGTGCACAAAACTATATGTCATAAATATTATTTCAAAAAATGCTTGTTTTTTTACTTTTTCAGATAATTCACTATTCAATCTTTGAATTAGATTTGTATATAATTCTTTCCAATTTTCAACTAAAATAACTGGTGCAATTAATATTCCAACTTTATATCCTGCTTCTGCTAATTTATTTATAGCCACTATTCTTCCTTTTAATCTTGATGTTCCAAATTCTACTTTATTTATGATCTCTTCTGGATTCATACTTACTCTTATTGTAACTTTTCCATTATGTTTTAATGGTAAAATTGGATCTACCATGTCAAATTTTGTAGGAAGTGTTAATTGTCCTTTTGATGTATATGCAAAATTTTCTATTGTCCATACTAAATTATTTGTTATTGTATTTTCTAATATTAAATCACTATTACTTCCTATCTCAAATGTTAGATTTTTTTCACTTTTTTGTGCTGTTTTTATTATTTTTTCAAGCATTTGCTCTCTGTTTACAAATAATCTTAAATATGCACATTTATTATAATTACATACTAAATAGCAATATAAACACATCGCAGTACATCCTGATGATGTATATGGTACTAAATAGTCTGATGTTTTATGGTTTTCTACAAATTTATGTGTTTTTCTTGTTCCTATTATTAGATTTTGTTTTATTTTTGGAAATTCACTATTATTCTTTTTTCTCATTTCTTCTATATTATTATGATTTTCTATAAGGATTTTGGGTACTTCTTTATATTTTTCTAATAGTTCTTTTCCTAATTGATAATTTTCTATTTCTTTTTCATAATATATTGATTGTGGTTTAAACATAACTTTTTCTCCTTTTAGTTAGTTTAACCTTTATATAAATATTAATACAAAAAGAACTCCAAATTGAAGTTCTTTTTATCTATCATTTCTCCAAATCCTAGTTCGTCAAATACTTTGCTTGGATTTACTTGTTGATATGTTTTATCTTCATTTTGTTTATATATATTTAAGTTTAAATTATACTCATATTGTTTTCCATTAATAATTAAATCTCCTGATGTGTATCTATCAAGTCCTCCTATTATATTTAACAATGTTGTTTTTCCACATCCACTTTGCCCTAAAATTGAAACAAATTCGTTTTCTCTAAATTCTATATCTATTCCTTTTAATGCTTTAACTTCGTTATCTCCTGATAGATAATTTTTTGTTATATCTTTTAATTGTAACATATCTATATCCTTTCATTTTTTGTATATTTTATATTATTATTGTGAATATCTTGTGAATATTCTAATTTTTTATTTATCGTTGCATTTTATTAAATATTATGTTATAATTAGTTAGTTCGTAATTTTTTGAACCAAAAAACGGAGGAAAGGTCTAATGAAAATTTGTACTGTAAAACATCATTTTCATCTATGGTTTCTTATTCATCACATGGATGTTTTGCCTTTTGATGGAAACTGGAATAATTATGTTGCTTTGTTTGATAATAATGGGAATTTATTGTCAGAAATTCGGAAACAGGAAAATTCTATTTTCATTGATGGGTATGGATTAGAGCTTACTGTAATCGAATTTGAAAAAATCATCGCAAATCCTAATTGTTTAATGTTAGACTTTGTTAAATCTAGCAAAAATATTATCAAGTTTTCTGATGATGAATATCAAATTGCCAAGTTTGCAAAAGAAAACAAAATGAAATATGGATATGTAACTGATCGAACTGGTAAATTATCCTATTTTATTGTCAAACCATCACATTCTTGTTTATTAGACTCTAGTGTATTTATTGACCCGAATAATCCATTCGTTTAAAGTCAAGGGAGCTCCAATTTGGGGCTCCCTTCATTATTATACAAAAAACACAGATAAACTTTTATGTCTATCTGTGTTTTAATTTTATTCAGCATCATCTTGTGTTTCAACTTGTTTATTTGCATCAATTTCTTCTGCAACTGTCTTCTCATCTTCGCCTTCAACTTTAATAGTAACATCTTGATATCTCTTCATACCAGTTCCAGCTGGGATTAACTTACCAATGATAACATTTTCTTTTAATCCTATTAAATCATCTTCCTTACCTTTAATTGCAGCTTCTGTTAATACTCTTGTTGTCTCTTGGAATGATGCAGCTGATAAGAAACTATCTGTTGCAAGTGAAGCTTTAGTAATACCAAGTAATGCTCTCTTTCCTGTTGCTGGACGTTTACCTTGTTCAACAACTTCTTTATTTTTATCTTCAAATTCATACATATCAACTAATGATCCTGGGAACATATCTGTATCTCCACCATCATCAACTCTAACCTTACGAAGCATCTGTCTTGCAATTACTTCAACGTGTTTATCATTAATATCAACACCTTGGTTTCTATATGCTTTTTGAATTTCAGATATTACATATTCATAAACACCTTCTGGTCCTTTTATTGCTAAAATTTCAGCTGGGTTTATAGAACCTTCTATTAATGGATCTGCAGCTTTTACTTCATCTCCATCTTTTACTTTTAGTTTTGATCCAAATGGAATTGTATATGTTCTTGAATCATCTTTTGATGTAACAATTACTTCTAATTTCTTCTTATTATCAGAAATTTTAACTGTACCATCAATTTCTGTTATTACAGCAACTCCCTTAGGTTTTCTAGCTTCAAAGATTTCCTCTACTCTTGGAAGACCTTGTGTGATATCTGCTACACCAGCAACACCACCAGAGTGAATTGTTCTCATGGTTAACTGTGTACCAGGTTCACCAATTGATTGTGCAGCTATAATACCAACAGATTCACCAATTGATACTAAATCTCTTCTTGCCAATCCCATACCATAACATTTTTGACATACGCCATGTTTTCCTCTACATGCAATTACTGAACGTACAACAACTTTTGTAATTCCAGCATCTACAATACGTTTTGCTATGTCTTTATTAATCATTGTATTTGTATCTACAATAACTTCATTTGTTTGTGGATCTAATATATCATTTAATGGATATCTTCCTTCTAGTCTTTCAGCTAATCCTTCAACTATTTGATTTCCATCTTTAATATCTTCAATTGTTAATCCATCAACAGTTCCACAATCATGTTCTCTAACAATTATATCTTGTGATACATCAACTAGTCTTCTTGTTAAGTATCCAGAGTCAGCTGTTCTTAAAGCTGTATCTGAAAGTCCTTTACGAGCACCATGTGATGATATGAAATATTCCAATGCATCTAGACCTTCACGGAAACATGATTTGATTGGTATTTCAACTGCTTTACCAGTTGTACTAGCCATAAGTCCACGCATACCTGCGATTTGTCTTAATTGGTTCATGTTACCACGGGCTCCAGATTTAACCATCATATATATTGGGTTTAAGTCATCAAAGTTTTCTTCCATTGCCTTACTTACATCATTTGTTGCCTTTTCCCAAATATTAACAACTGATTGATATCTTTCATCATCTGTTATTAAACCTCTTCTATATTGGTTTCTTACTTTTTCAACTTGTTTGTCTGCATCTGCTAAAATGTCTTTTTTAGAATCTGGTACTTTTACATCTGCTACTGAGAATGTAATACCTGCTAATGTTGAATATTTGAAACCTAATGCTTTGATATAATCTATAACTTCTGCTGATTCGATTAAACCATGTTTGTCAATTGTTCTTTCAATTATTGTTCCCATTGATTTTTTCATAACTGGGAAATTAATTTCATATTGGAATGGATCCTCTTTTCTGTCTATAAATCCTAAATCTTGTGGAATTCCTTGGTTAAATATAATTCTACCAACACTTGTTTCAACTTTCTTTGATTTCATTTCTCCATCAATTTCTTTTGTAATTCTTACAAAGATTTTCGCATGGATTGATACTGCATTATTTTGTAATGCCATTATTGCTTCATCAGGATCTTTAAAGTATTTTCCTTCTCCTAATTCTCCATCTAATGTCATTGTTAAATAATAACTTCCTAAAATCATGTCTAGTCTTGGTACTGCTACTGGCTTACCATCTTGTGGTTTTAATAAGTTGTTTGTAGCTAGCATTAAATATCTTGATTCTGCTTGTGCTTCTGGTGTTAATGGTAAATGTATAGCCATCTGGTCACCATCGAAGTCAGCATTGAATGCTTCACATACTAATGCATGTAATTTTATTGCTCTACCTTCTACTAATACTGGTTCAAATGATTGAATACCTAATCTGTGTAGTGTTGGAGCTCTGTTTAACATTACTGGGTGATCTTTAATAACTTCTTCTAGAATTCCCCATACTTCAGGGCTTAATCTTTCTACCATTCTTTTTGCACTTTTTATATTATGTGCTAAATGTCTTTCAACTAATTCTTTCATTACAAATGGTTTGAATAATTCAATTGCCATTTCTTTTGGTAGACCACATTGATATATTTTTAATTCTGGTCCTACTACGATTACTGAACGTCCTGAGTAGTCAACACGTTTTCCTAATAAGTTTTGACGGAATCTACCTTGTTTTCCTTTTAATAAATCTGATAAAGATTTTAATGGTCTGTTTCCAGCACCTGTAACAGGTCTTCCTCTTCTTGAGTTATCAATTAAAGCATCTACAGATTCTTGTAACATTCTCTTTTCATTTCTTACAATGATTTCAGGTGCTCCAAGTTCTAATAATCTCTTTAATCTGTTATTTCTGTTTATAACTCTTCTATATAAATCATTTAAGTCTGATGTTGCAAATCTACCACCATCTAATTGAACCATAGGTCTTAAATCTGGTGGAATTACTGGTACAACATTCATTACCATCCATTCAGGTCTGTTTCCTGATTGTAAAAATGCTTCAACTGTGTCTAATCTCTTTATTAATTTTGCTTTTCTTTGTTCGCTAGCATTTTCAATTTCTTTTTCTATTTGAGCTGTTAATTTTGCTAAATCAATTTCTTCTAATAATTTTCTTATTGCTTCAGCACCCATTTCAGCTTTGAATGATTTTCTACCATATTTTTCTTCTGCTTCATGGTATTCTTTTTCAGTTAATATTTGGCATTTTTCTAGTCCAGATGTTCCTTTATCTGTTACTATATATGATGCAAAATAAATTACTTTTTCAAGATTTCTTGGTGAGATATCTAGCATTAATGCAATTCTACTTGGAATTCCTTTGAAATACCAAATATGTGCAACTGGTGCTGCAAGTTCAATGTGTCCCATTCTTTCACGTCTTACTTTTGATTTTGTAACTTCTACACCACACTTATCACAAACAATCCCTTTATATCTTACTCTTTTATATTTACCACAATGACATTCCCAGTCTTTTGTTGGTCCAAATATTTTTTCACAAAATAGACCATCTTTTTCTGGTTTTAAAGTTCTATAATTTATAGTCTCTGGTTTTTTTACTTCACCTTTTGACCATTCTCTTATTTTTTCGTCTGATGCAATTCCTATTTTAATTTTATTGAATATCTCTAATTCGTCTTCTTCCATCTCTATTAGATGTCCCCCTTCTCAAATTATTTGGGCATTTTAAAACAGCTCAAGAGGCTATCCCCTGCTCTTGCAAACTCTTCCGTCGCCTCTTTTGCTTTTCAAAATATTATTTAATTGTAGTTTTATTATTCATTATCAAATCCGTCATTATCATAAATGCTGTCATCATCATCTAAATTATCATCATCAAATAGTTCATCACTATCTTCTTCATCTTCATTATCTACCATTTCTTCTTCTTCGTATCCGTCTTCTAAATCTTCATGTATTAATACATCGTCTTCAGTTAAAGCTCTATCTTTTTCTACATCTTCATAATCAATTCCATCTTCGATGTGTTCTTTTAATTCTAATTCTTTATTATCTTCAGAGAATAATCTTACATCTAATCCTAATGCTTGTAATTCTTTTACAAGTACTTTAAAGCTTTCTGGAACTCCTGGTTCAGGAATATTTTCACCTTTAACAATTGCTTCATATGCTTTAACACGTCCTACAACATCATCTGATTTTATTGTTAAGATTTCTTGTAATGTGTATGCTGCACCATAAGCTTCTAGTGCCCAAACTTCCATCTCTCCAAAACGTTGTCCACCAAATTGAGCTTTACCTCCTAAAGGTTGTTGTGTTACTAATGAGTATGGTCCTGTTGAACGAGCATGTATTTTATCATCAACTAAGTGATGTAGTTTTAACATGTACATTACACCAACTGTAATTGGACTTGCAAATGGTTCTCCAGTTCTTCCATCATATAATGTTTGTTTTCCATCTGGTGATAATCCAGCATCTTGTAATAATTCTTCAATTTCTTTATCAGATGCACCATCAAATACTGGTGTTGATACTTTCCAGCCTAATGCTCTTGCTGCTGCTCCTAAGTGAACTTCAAGGATTTGTCCTAAGTTCATACGAGATGGTATACCTAATGGGTTTAATAAAATGTCTATTGGTGTTCCATCTGGTAAGAATGGCATATCTTCTTTTGGTAATATTCTTGAAATAACACCTTTGTTACCATGACGTCCAGCCATTTTATCTCCAACTGATATTTTTCTCTTTGTAGCAATATAACATCTAATTACTTGATTTACTCCAGGTCCTAATTCTTCTGAATTGTCTCTTGTAAATATTTTTACATCAACAATTGTTCCAGCTTCACCATGTGGTACACGAAGTGATGTATCTCTTACTTCTCTAGCTTTTTCTCCAAATATTGCACGAAGTAATCTTTCTTCTGCTGTTAAGTCTGTTTCTCCTTTTGGAGTAACTTTACCAACTAATATATCTCCAGGTCTTACTTCAGCACCTATTCTAATAATACCATTTTCATCAAGATCTTTTAATGCGTCATCTCCAACATTTGGTATATCTCTTGTTATTTCTTCTGGACCTAATTTTGTATCACGACATTCACAATCATATTCTTCAATATGTATTGATGTAAATATGTCTTCTTGTACTAATCTTTCATTTAAAAGAATAGCATCCTCATAGTTGTAACCTTCCCATGTTGAGAATGCTACTAACATGTTTTTACCTAATGCCATTTCTCCGTCTTTGGTTGCTGGTCCATCTGCTAAAGCATCACCTTTTTTAACTATTTCGCCTTTTCTAACTATTGGTCTTTGGTTGATACATGTTCCACCATTTGTTCTCTTGAATTTACGTAGTTTATGTACAACTGTTTTACCATTATTATATTTCATTGTAATACTGTCACCAGTAACTTTTTCTACAACACCATCATCTTCAGCTAATATTAATATTCCTGAATCTTTTGCTGCTCTATATTCAATACCTGTTGCTATAATTGGTGCTTCTGATGTCATTAATGGAACTGCTTGACGTTGCATGTTTGATCCCATTAAAGATCTCTTAGCATCATCATTTTCCAAAAATGGAATCATTGCTGCTGCAATTGATACTAATTGTTTTGGTGATACATCAACATATTGTACTAATTCTTTATCAACTTCTATAATTTCATTTCTATGTCTTACACGAACACGCTTATTTATGAATTCATTGTTTTCATTCATTGGTTCAGATGCTTGTGCTATCATGTAATTATCTTCAACATCTGCACTCATATATTCAACAATATCTGTTACTCTATGTGTTTCTGGATCTACTTTTCTATATGGTGTTTCAATAAATCCATATTCATTTATATTAGCAAATGATGATAATGCTGAAATTAATCCAATGTTTGGTCCTTCTGGAGATTCAATTGGACATAATCTACCATAATGTGTATAGTGAATATCACGAACTTCGAACCCTGCTCTTTCTCTTGACAAACCACCAGGTCCTAATGCTGAAATTCTTCTTTTATGTGTTAATTCTGATAATGGGTTTGTTTGATCCATGAATTGTGATAATTGTGAACTTCCAAAGAATTCTCTTATTGATGATGTTATTGGTTTTGTGTTTATTAATGATTGTGGTGTTATAACATCTAAGTCTTGAATTGTCATTCTTTCACGAACAACTCTTTCAAGTCTTGCTAAACCAATTCTGAATTGATTTTGTAATAATTCTCCAACACATCTTATTCTACGATTTGCTAAGTGATCTATATCATCAGCTTTTCCATATCCATGATACATATTTAATAAATAGTTTATTGATGCTATCATGTCTTCTGTTGTTATATATTTTGGAATTAGTTCTTCTTCTCTTTGTTTTAATGTTTTAACTAATTCTTCTTCTGAAGTATTTTCCATTATATTTTTTAATACTTCATAATTTACATATTCTTTTATATGTAAGCTACTTAAGTCTACATTTGGTAATACTGAATGAATATTTACTATTCCATTACCAATTATTCTTAATTTTTTATCTCCAAACTTAATATCTACTACATTTATACCTGCATTTTGAATTGCTTCTGCTACTTCTGCTGAAATTACTTCTCCTGCTGTAACAAAAACTTCTCCTGTTTCTTTATCCATAATGTCTTCAAATGCAACTTGATTTTTTATTCTGTTTGCGATACTTAATTTTTGGTTAAATTTATATCTTCCTACTTTTGCTAAATCATATCTTCTATTGTCAAAGAATAATCCATTAAATAAGCTTTTTGCAGCTTCTACTGTTGGTAATTCTCCAGGTCTTAATTTTTTGTAAATTTCGATTAATGCTTCTTCACCTGTTTTTATTGGATCTTTTTGTATTGTTGTTTCTAGTAAAGCTTCATCTCCAAATAATGCTCTTATTTGATCATCTGATACTAATCCAATTGCTCTTAATAATGTTGTAATTGGAATTTTTCTTGTTCTATCAACACGTACCCAGAATATATCATTTCCATCTGTTTCATATTCTAACCATGCACCTCTTAATGGCATAATTGTTGATGTATATGTTTTCTTTCCTGTTTTTGTATCAAATATTTCATCATAGTAACATCCTGGTGAACGTACTAACTGGCTAACTACAACTCTTTCTGCACCATTTATTATAAATGTTCCACTTTCTGTCATTAATGGGAAATCACCTAAATAAATTTCTTGTTCTTTGATTTCACCTGATTCACGGTTTATTAATCTTACTTTTACATGTAATCTTGTAGAATATGTTGCATCTCTTTCTTTTGCTTCTTCTTCTGTGTATTTTGTTTTTTCTTCCATGTAGTAGTCAAAAAATTCTAATACTAGATTTCCTGAATAATCTATGATTGGTGAAATGTCTTTTAATACTTCTCCTAATCCTTCTTCAATAAACCAGTCATAAGAATCTTTTTGAACTTTAATTAAGTTTGGCATTTCTATAAAATCGCCAACTTTTGAGAAATCTTTACGGGTTGTTCTTCCGAATTTAACATCTTTGATTTCCAAAAAAATCACTCCTTATAAAATATTAAGCAGCTTTTGTTTCGCTCGAAATTCTGCCAATTAAAAATAAATAAGAAATTATCGTTTTATATAATAGGAAAGTTTTGAAACTTTCCTATTTATATAAAAAATGCCATATTTAAGTAATGGCTTGGCTAGTTTTCTTACGAGAAAATATTTAATTAGAAAAATCCCTTCTTAAAATATAGTTTTGTAAAGTTTTGATTATTGTCTGCTCTACAATTTTCTCCCTTTATTTCTACTTATATTTAATTCTTATTTTTCTAAATTTTATCATTTTGAATTAACTCTGATAATTCCTAAGAATTACCAATTTGCAAATTTATACGCATATTATTATATCATATTACAAAAGTTGTTGTCAATGCTTTTAAGCTTATTTTCTAACTTTTTATTTTATTATTTTGCTTTGTTTATATTTACATAATATATTGACTTTGCTTGATTTTTATATTATAATTATTTTATGCACATTGAAATGCTAATATATGAAATTGGGAGGGTTTTTATGTAATCTTTATTTTCTACTCACCTTAAAAGTATTTTAATTTTAAATTTGGAGGAAAAATATGTTTGACTATACTTACAACTTTGAATTAAGCAAGGAAAATCTAGCATCCTTAGAAATCGCAGTAAATCCCGATAATTATTGTTCTCCACTTCTCAAAACTAGTATTGCAGAAACTCAAAAGCAGCTAACAGAAGATTCGAACTTTAAAAATAAGTTCTATAGTCTTTGCTTCTGCTCTATTATTTCACAAATGTGGAGTGCGAAGGCAACCAAGTTTATAGGAAAGAGTAATTTGATTTACAATTCAGCACTTAATTGCTATGAATTTGCCGTTACTCATAAAATTATTGGTGAAACTCTTTCTATTACAAAATCCAATATGTTTGGTACATTAAGTTCCAAACGGAAATGTGTTGGATTTCTGTATATAAAAATAAGTGTTATTGTCACTGGCAATATAGTAATTTTAAAATCCAGGCATTACAAATCTATTGCACAGCAACATCCTGTTTCATTCAAGGTTTGCCCTGATTATGAATATAGTTTAACTCCTTTTATTGTAAAAGATGGGAACATGTCTATGTGTGAGTCTTTTGAAAAAAAGCTTGCAAATGCTTTTTACAAAACACTTTCGCAAATTGCTGATTCTTTTGCAAACATCGAAATTTTTAACGGAGATGTTTTAGATTGTTTAAATTTTCAAAATCCCAACAATTCTTATTCAGCTAACGATTGCCAAGTCATTGAAGCTGTCTACTATATGGCTTGTAAGTTTTTCCCATTGTTTGCTTCTGTTGATTCTCAACAGCAAATTGAAATGTTAAAAACTGCAAGTGAAGAAACTCAATTCGAGGTGACAATTGCCAGAAAATATAAAGCAAATTTTCAAGTATCTGTTTTTGCAAAAAATCTATACTTTGAAATTATGAAAAAAAGATTAGATGGTATTGCAATTTTTAGCAAAATTTCGAAGACTCTGACTATGCAAAAATGGAATACTTCTCCTTCTTGTCTTCTGTATACAGAGAAAGATTTTGAAGAATTCGATTATTCTAATTGCAATCCTGAAGAACTTATTTGGGTAAGATATGATAGTTCTAATTATAATGTCCAGGAACTCTATTCCAAACTAGTTCCCACAATTAGTGTAGTAAATGCTTTAAAAATCAACTGCTTTATTGATGAAATCAATTTAGCTGATTCCTAAATTTCATAAAGCAATATGCAGGTGATTAATACCACCTGCATTTCTTTTTTTTTTCAAAGTACTTGCACAAATATTTAATATATTATAATATAATACAGAAATTGAAATATAAAAAATCTATAATGAAAGGAGTTATTTATTAAGCGCCAGAACACTATTGTGTTGACGAGGTCTAGAGTTTATCGAATTTTCGGCGGATGCTCTAGTGGCTTAACTTAAGCCAGAGTATTATAACAAAAAACAATGTAATGTTGTAACAGAAATTAATACATAAGTATATTTCAATTCCGCATATAGGGAATTTTTGCGTTCAAAAACCCTATTAAACTATTTTAAGGAGGATTCACAAATGTGTGGAATTATTGGATATATAGGACATCAAAAAGCTAGTCCTATCTTAATTAATGGTCTTTTAAGACTTGAATACAGAGGTTATGACTCTGCTGGAATATCAACTATAGAGAAAAATGGTCTTTCTGTTATGAAAGATAAAGGAAGAGTTAAAAATTTATATAATTTAAATGGAATTGATTCTCTTGAAGGAACAATTGGAATTGCTCATACAAGATGGGCAACACACGGAAAGCCTTCAAAAGAAAATGCACATCCTCATTTAGATAATAGTAACAGTTTTGCTGTTGTTCATAATGGGATTATTGAAAATTATAATGATTTAAAAAAATTATTATTAGATAATGGTTATACATTTCATTCTCAAACAGACACAGAAATTATACCAAATCTTATACATTATTATTATTCAAAAGATAAGAAAAATGATGATAAAAAAGTTTTACGTGCTGTTCAAAAAGCTTGTAAATCATTAAAAGGAAGTTATGCACTTCAAATCATATCTAAATATATGCCAGATAATATGATTGTTATTAGAAAAGACAGTCCTCTTGTTATAGGAAAAGGTGATGGAGAAAATTATATCTCTTCTGATATTCCTGCAATTCTATCATTTACAAAAGATTTTTATCTTTTAAATGATAATGAATTCGCTCTTCTTTCAAGAAACAATGTAGAATTTTATGATATTGATTTAAATAAAATAGATAAAAAATTAACAAGCATAGAATGGAATGCTAGTGCTGCAGATAAAAATGGTTTTGATGATTATATGTTAAAAGAAATATTTGAACAACCAACAGCAATAAGAGAAACTATTGGTTCACGTTTACCAGAAAATGAGCCTTGTAATTTTGATGATTTAAAATTTACCAAAGAATTTTTATCAAAAATAAATAAAATATATATAGTAGCTTGTGGAACTGCAATGCATGCTGGACTTTCTGGAAAAATTGCAATTGAAAACTTATGCAATATCCCAGTTACTGTTGATATAGCTTCAGAATTTAGATATAGAAATCCAATTATTGATAAAAATACTTTATGTATTTATATCTCTCAATCTGGTGAAACTGCTGATACTATTGCTGCATTAAAACTTGCAAAATCAAAAGGAGCTACAACACTTGCTATATCAAATGTTATTGGAAGTTCTATTACAAGAGAAGCTGATTACTCTATTTATACACATGCTGGACCAGAAATTGCTGTTGCTTCAACAAAAGCTTATACTTCTCAAGTTATGTTACTTATAATTTTAGCAATTTATTTTGCAGAAATATTAGGAACTACTACATCTTCAGAATTAACAAAATTAAAAAAAGATATCTTTACTCTTCCAGATAAAATTGAAGAAGCATTAAGATCTTCTGAAGAAATTAAAAATTATGCAAAAAATATTTATCAAGAAAAAGATGTTTTCTTCTTAGGTAGAGGTGTTGATTATAACACTGCTCTTGAGGCTTCTTTAAAGTTAAAAGAAATTTCTTATATACATTCAGAAGCATATCCTGCTGGTGAATTAAAACATGGACCTATTGCATTAATTGAAAATGGAATATCTGTTATAAGTATTATTACAAATAAGAATTTAGTTGAAAAAACTATTAGTAATATTCAAGAAGTTATTACTCGTGGTGCAAAAACATTAGTCATTACAAATCAAGAATTACCAAGTAATAATATAGACAAAATTGTTAAAATTCCTGATACAAATATTTTACTTTCACCTATTGTTGCAATTGTTCCATTACAATTACTTTCTTATTATATTTCTAAAGAAAAAGGATTAGATGTTGATAAGCCAAGGAACCTTGCAAAATCAGTAACTGTTGAATAATTAATGACTTTTTATTACAAAAAATGAACTATTAAGCAAATTACTTAATAGTTCATTTTTTTAATTATATAAATATTTTTGTGGATTAATTGCAACTCCATTTAACCTTATTTCTAAGTGTAAGTGTGGTCCTGTTGTATTTCCTGTCATTCCAACTTCTGCAATTATATCTCCTGATGATATTTTTTGACCAACTTTGGCATACAACTTATTACAATGTGCATACCATGTTTCTACACCATTTCCATGATCTATTTTTATAAGATTTCCATAAGATCCATTATATTGTGCAAAAACAACTGTACCATCTGCAACAGCTTTTATTTTCGTCCCAAATGCACATGCTATATCTGTTCCTGTATGAGCACCTGATCTTATTCTACTTACATTTCCAAATCTTGAACTTACATATCCATTAACAGGAAGTGAAGCTAATAATACCCCATTTATTGATGGTAATTTCGTTTTTTCATCTTCTTCTATTAATATATCTACTTTTTGTTCCACTTCTTGTTTTGCAACTTCTACTGATTGTATTCCTATTTCATTAATATTTTCTGTATAATTTGTTGTTACTGCTAAATCTAATTGAATTGTGTCATCTTTATGCTCTTCTTTTATTTGTTCAACAGCTTCTTCAGCTTCTTCTATATTATCAACATAAGTTATTGTTTCATCATTCAAAATTACAGCATAATATTTATACATTACTTTTGCATCATCTTTTAATGCTAACATTATTTCATCTTCATTTGTTGTTAAACTTTTTTCTACTAATTTTAATTCATATTTTGGCATATTATCTAATGTAACAAAATCTATATTTTCTCCATCCATATCAATTATTTCTGATTGAATTCTATTTTGTAATTCTGTTGCATTACTTACATATCCTATTTGTTCTCCACACAAACTTACTACATATGTTGGCTTATACTTAAATAAAATAATCGCTATTATTAAGCCTAATCCTAACGCCATTATTGTAAAAAACTTACAGCTTTCTTTCGTATAGTATTTTAGCTTTTTCTTAAAAATAATTTATCCTCTCCTTTTTATTGCTTATCTTATAAGCTGAATTTTTAGCGACCAAAGTCTATTATACCATAATTTTACTCATTTTGCAAATTTTTAATTTTCATTTTTTGTTTCTTAAATATTTTCAGTTCTTTAATCCATTGAAAAATTGCTCTTTATTATATATATTACTCATTTTTCCTGCATTTTATTCGTTTTTTCTCTATTTTCCTCGTTTTTTTGTATTGAAAAATTAAATGTACTATGATAATATATTAATATATTTTAATTTGGAGGTTATTTTGAAAACTTTAATTGTTCCTAACAAATATAATGAAAAAAAACTTTGTAATTTTATTTTAACATCTTTTCCGAATTTATCTCAAAATATTTTATACAAAGCTCTTAGACAAAAAGACATAAAAATTAATGGAAAAAGGGTTAATAAAGATTGTACTATTTTTGAAAATGATGAATTAAATATATTTATTGCCGATTCTTTGCTTTTTCCAGAAATTCATCTAGATATTGTTTTTGAAGATAATAATATTTTAGTAATTAATAAACCTATAAATCTCGAAGTTGTTGGTGAAAATAGTTTAACAACTTTAGTACATCAAAAATATCCCAAACAAAAACCAATGCCTTGTCATAGACTTGATAGAAATACAACTGGATTAGTTTTATTTGCGAAAAATGACATTGCCTTAAATATTTTATTTGATAAGTTTAAAAAACATGAAATAAAAAAATCTTATACAGCTCTAGTTTATGGAATTCCTAAAATAAAAGAATCTAGACTTGAAGCTTATTTATTTAAAGATAATAAAAAATCACTTGTATATATTTCTGATGATTTTAAACCTGGTTACCAGAAAATTATAACTTCTTATTCCGTAATAAAAGAATTTAATAATAATACCTCTTTATTAGAAGTTAATATTGAAACTGGACGTACTCATCAAATTAGAGCACATCTAGCTCATATAGGATATCCTATTATTGGTGATGGCAAATATGGTATTAATCAAATAAATAAACAATTTGGATATAAATATCAACAACTTAATAGTTTTAAATTAGAATTTAATTTTGTAACAGATGCTGGTATTTTAAATTATTTGAATGGAATGATTATTGAACAAAAAAATAGTTGAATTTTGTCAACTATCAAATTTTATCCAACAAATTGTATATGGTGCCACCAAGCAGAATCGAACTGCTGGCCTACGGGTTACGAATCCGTCGCTCTACCAACTGAGCTATAGTGGCAATACAAAATAAATATAACATAGTTTCTTAAAAATAACAATAGCTTTGTAAATATTTTAATTTTTATTATTTAAGCTATTGTAAATTTACACTTCTTATGATAATCTATGTATTAATGTTTGTCTTTATATCACAAGAATGATTATTTAGTGAATTTATTGTTATCTTTTGCATTTTTAGGAGGACTTTATGAATAATATTAATTTTTTCTCTGTATTAATAAGTAATTTTAAATGTGCTTTTTGTAGTAATAAGTTTTGTGAAGTAAGGTATTTTCCACAAAGAAGAAATTCTTATTTTTATAATGGAAAAAAATATTTTATCCAATGTGAAAAAGATGTTAATAAATATTACGATAAAGTGTTTAAATTATAACTTTATAACCCAAAAGGTTGCACAACCATTTACATGATTGTACAACCTTTTGGTTAATTTACTGGTGCTTTGCCATTAGGCTGTCAAACAGTTTCTGACATGCATCATTCTCGAATACGGTCTGCCAAGACTTCAACTCCTTTACAATCTCAATTACTTTCGCAACCGACTGAATTTGGCCAATGGTCATTTCCTTACATAGACTAGTATTGCTGCTCGCAATCCCAATCCAATCAACTGCACTATCTTCAGGAATTTTAATTTCAGTGCAAGCACTTACCTCAATATCCCCAGAAGCATAGACGAAAATATCCACAGTATTCAGGGCTTGAATTTCTTCTTCCAGTGCCTGAAGCATTGCTCGCTTTTGGGCAAGAGTCTCATTGGCTTCAGATACTTTTCCTACAATTTCATTCAACTCGTCATTCAAGCTAATGACCTGAACTTGAGTCTCCAGAATTTTATTTTTGTAGTCTTCCAAAACTGCCTTTAATTTAGGAAGTTCTTGAGTCTGGATTACCCTTTTGCGAGAAATTAACTCGTCATGATTCACCTCAAGAGCAATTATGTTCTGCTGCAGTGTGGCAGCCTTTTCTTGCTCTTCAGTGAGTAACTTTAGCCTTTTTTCTTGTTCCTGAACCATTTTAACCTCTGCTCCTTCTTCGATGTCAGCTTTTTCGTTTTTATCCGAAATTTTTTCTTCCTGAGTTTCCACTGCCTCTGCGCCCTGAATTTCTGCAGCTTCAATTTTTGCTTCAGGCTCATTCGTCTCAGTATTGTCCTTTTTCTTAGCTGACTTCTTCAGAACTTCATTCTGCTTTAAGTCCCGTTTGATTTCTCCGATGTCTCCGTGAAATAAATCACGAAGTAGCTCCATGAACTCATCCTCAGAAATACCATAATTCTTCAAGAAATCTGAAGCTGTCCAATGGTTCTTCACCTTCATCTTCACCGTCTTTGCGCTAATAGCCTTGCCCTTCAGCTTTCTCATCTTTTTATTCTCCAATCATACTGTCGATTTTTTTAATAATATTATCAATATCATTAACCGTCTTTTGGAACTGCAAATTTAATTCTTCTCCATCAACTAATGTTTTGACTGCCCTATCAGAATTTCCAGATTGGGATTTATGCCAGCTTTTCACTAGCAATAACTCGTCCCGTTCTACTCCGTTTAAATCTGCGACTTCCTGCAAAACGCCGTATGCATGTCCACAAGAAATCTTACAAATTTCAGCAATTTCAGGAACTTTGTACCCCTTCTCATGCCACTTCATGAAATTCCTGATATAGAATTTCACTTTTTCTGTCCTGTTATTTGCACCCATAGTAAACCTCCTTTGGTGCGTATAAAATTTTTTACTACGCAAAACAACAAATGCTATTTTGCACTTATGTTAAGTATATCACAATATTCATTTTTTTGCAATTATTTACTAATTTACCTTGTATATTGGTAAAAATTGTGATATAAAATATGTATAACTTAATCGGAGGTCTTATATGGAAAACAATAATTTTGATGATGAAAAGAAAACAATTTTAATAGTTGATGATGAACAAAAAATTGTAGATTTACTTGTTCATAACTTAACTAGAGAAGGTTATAATACAATTGAAGCAAATGATGGCCAAACTGCAATAGATTTGGCAATTTCTCAACGTCCTGATTTAATTTTACTAGATGTAATGATTCCTCGTGTTGATGGTCTTACTGTTTGTAAAAAAATAAAAAACTATTATAATGTTCCTATTTTAATGGTTTCTGCTAAAGATGACGAACTAGACAAAATCGTTGGATTAGAAATTGGTGCAGATGATTATATAACAAAACCATTTAGTGTAAGAGAAGTTGTAGCTAGAGTAAAAGCTAATTTAAGAAAATCTGAAACACATTATGATAGTTTAAAATCTTCACATGATTCAGACTCTCAGAGAGAAACTAAAAAACAAAATACTATAAAAATCGGTGACCTAACTTTAGACTTAGAAAAATATGAGGTTAATGTTAATGGAACCATTGTAAATTTAACTTTAAGAGAATTTGAAGTTTTAAAATATTTAGCACAACAACAAGGACAAGTTGTTACAAGAGAATCACTTCTTGAACAAGTTTGGGGATATGAATATTATGGAGATATTAGAACTGTTGATGTTACTGTTAGAAGAATTAGAGAAAGAATTGAAAAAGATACTTCTAATCCTAAATATTTAATTACTAAAAGAGGAATTGGTTATTATATTCCAAATTTTGAACAATAACAATATAAAAGCTATGCAACAAAATTTGCATAGCTTTCTTTACTATTTTAAATTTGATAATGCTTTCATTATTCCTAATTTACCATATTGATATGTAAGTCCACCTTGCATATATGCAATATATGGCGCTCTAATTGGTCCATCACAGCTTAACTCTATTGTTGACCCTTCTGTAAATGTTCCTGCTGCCATAATTACTTGATCATCATATCCTCCCATTGCACTTGGCTCTGGAATTACATTTGAATCTATTGGAGAACCCATTTGAATTCCCTGACAGAATTTTACTAATTTTTCTGCATTCCCTAATTCTATTGTTTGAACAATATCTGCTCTTTTTTCATTATATAAAGGATCTACTTTATATCCTAATTTTTCTAATATTCTACTTGCAAATACAGCTGTTTTTACTGCACTTGCCACTACACTTGGTGCAAAAAATAGTCCTTTTATAAATGGTATATTTTGATTTAATGATGGTCCTATTTCTTTTCCAACTCCAGGAGCAGTAAGTCTTTCTGCGCATAATTCTATTAAGTCTTTTCTTCCTACAATATATGCACCACTTGTTGCAATACCTGCTCCTAAGTTTTTCATTAAAGAACCAACTATAATATCTGCTCCAACATCTGTTGGCTCTTTTTCTTCAACAAATTCTCCATAACAATTATCTACCATTATTATAACTTCTTGATTTACTTCTCTTATTGCTTTTATTGCTTTTTCAATTTTGTCAATTGTTAAACTTTTTCTTGTTGAATATCCTTTTGATCTTTGAATTTCTATTAATTTTATATCTTTTTTTGATACTCTTTCTTTTATTGAATTAATGTCAAAATCATTATCAATTAATTCTATTTGTTCATATTTTACTCCAAATGCTTTTAGTGAACTCTTACTTTCTTCTTTGCTTATTCCTATTGCAGTTTGTAATGTATCATAGGGTGCTCCAGAAATGCTTAACATCGTATCTCCTGGACGTAAAATTCCAAACAATGTTACAGCTAGAGCATGTGTTCCAGATATTAGTTGTGCTCTTACTAATGCATCTTCAGTATTAAATATTTTTGCATAAATCTCTTCTATTTTATTTCTTCCAATTTCATCAATTCCATATCCTGTTGATGAATGTAAATGCATTTCTGATAATCCACATTCTTGAAATGCTGATAACACTTTTAAACTGTTTATTTCTTCTATTTTCTCAATATTTTTAAATATTGGTTGTATTTCTTGTTCAACTTCTTCTGATAAATCTAAAATTTCTTTTTTTATTCCAAATTTCTGATACATATAATAATATCCTTATATAATAAATATTTAGGTTTTTTATGTGTCTGCCTATAAACACATAATTATTATAACATTTTCTTTTTGATAAGTCTACTATTTATTATATATTTATGTAATCTATCCTGTTTTACTCATTATATCTTTTCTCATTTTTCCTATTATCTTTTTTTCTAGTCTTGATATGTAACTTTGTGAAATTCCTAATTCGTCTGCTACCTCTTTTTGAGTTTTTTCTCTCCCACTAATAAAACCAAATCTCATTTCCATTATATTTTTTTCCCTAGAGTTTAATTTTTTGATTGCTTCTTTTAAAAGTTTCATATCTACTTCATCTTCCAAATTTCTATATGTAATATCTGGATCTGTTCCTAATATATCTGATAATAAAAGTTCATTTCCATCACTATCTTTATTTAATGGTTCATCAATTGATACTTCTGTTTTTATTTTATTATTTCTCCTTAAATACATTAATATTTCATTTTCAATACATCTCGATGCATATGTTGCTAATTTTATCTTTTTTTCTGAATTAAATGTATTTACACTTTTCATCAAGCCTATTGTTCCAATCGATATTAAGTCTTCGATTCCTATTCCTGTATTTTCAAATTTTTTGGCTATATATACTACAAGTCTTAGATTCCTTTCTACTAATGTTTTTCTGGCATATTCTCTTTCATCTGTTTCTAATTTTTTTATCATTTCCTCTTCTTCTTTTTGATCTAATGGTGCTGGTAATGTTTGACTACCTGCAACATAAAATATCGGCAATATTTCATCATTTAGTTTTCCTTCAATATATTTTGCACATAAATTATTTATACTATTTTTAATAATCTCTAAAAAATTCATTTTACATTCCTTTCTTTTAATTTTAATTCATCACCTCTTTCTTGATTTTTATTGTACAACTCTAATAGAAAAAAAGCTGTCTTTTCTTATTGTAGAAAAAAAGAAATAATCGCTACTATTCGATTATTTCTCTTTTATTTATTTACTTTTCTTCTAATTATTTTAAATATTTTTATTATCTATAATAAATCTACACCAATTAAGGCTCTATATTCGCCTTTTTTTGTCAAACTTCTTTCATATATACCAATTATAATATTAGAAGTTTTTTTCTCCTCATCTTCGCTTTTCACTACAATCTCAGATATTTTTATTCCAACTAACATACCATTTTCTTTTCCTAATGATGAAAAAGGTATACACCTTAATTTTGGAAGATATTCATCTTGTATATCTTGTGGTAAATTTTCTAAATTTCCACATAAAATATTTTCTAAGTTTTTTAATATTTCCTTTGGAATAATGCCTTCTAGTAATGACTCTTCCACTATCACAACTGGAGTATTGGTAATTGGCTCTTTTACAAGATTTCCTGTATCTATCATTGCTTTTGTTTCTATTTGTTTTTCATTTATTTTCAACTTTATATAACAATACATATCTTTTGCATTAAATTTTGTTTTTATTATTTTAATTGATATTTTTATTATTACAAATGCCATAATTGCACCTAACATTATTACTTTTAATACATATTCTCCAGTAAATAATCCATTTTTTATATTTATATTTTCTGGTCTTAAAAAATATATTAAATTTAATGCTACTCCACCAAATACAAATGATGTTAAATAAAAAATTATAATCTGTTTAAACATTTTCTTTGAATTTTGTGGTTTAAATGCTATGTAAATCATTACTATTGATAATATAAATTTGGATATTATTGATGAATATATAGTAAATTTTGTTATATACATTAATATCGAGTAAATTGATCCAATTGTTGAAGATATTATTAATCTAATAATTTTTACTTTTTGTTTTAATATAATTGATGTTGCATATAAAATAATTGCATTCATTATTATATTTTCAATAAATATTATATCAATATATATTGTCATAATAACCTCCAAATATAATATATTTTTTCACTTAAGTATTATACCATATTTAGGACTAGAATTTTGTCATTATATGAAAAAATCCACATACTATTTCTAGTACATGAATTCTCTTATTACATATTTTTTCCTTTATTTTTACGTAAGAATGCTGGGATATCTAAATCTCCTGAATTAGAATTGTCTGTAGATGTTGGAATTGAATTTATTTTCTTATCCCATTGTTTATTTACAAAGCTATCTACACTTGAAGCAACTCTTGCTTCTGGTTTTTCAAATCCTGTTGCAATAACTGTAATTTGAATATCTTCTCCCATATTTGGATCTGTAACTGTACCAAATATTATATTTGCTTCAGGATCTACACTGCGTTGAACAAGTTCTGCTGCTGTATTAACTTCATGTAATCCTAAATCTTCACCACCTGTGATATTTATGATTACTCCTCTTGCTCCTTCTATTGATGTTTCTAGTAATGGACTTTGTACAGCTTGTTTTGCAGCATCTTCTGCTCTGTTTTCTCCTGATGCTCTACCAATACCCATATGTGCCATTCCTGTATCTTTCATTATTGTTTTAACATCTGCAAAGTCTAAGTTTACTGTTCCTGTAACTGCTATTAAGTCTGATATACCTTGTACACCTTGTCTTAATACATCATCAGCCATTCTAAATGCATCATTTATTGATGTTTTTCTATCTATTATTTGTAATAATTTATCATTTGGTATTACTACTAATGCATCTACTTTACCTTTTAAACTTTCTATTCCGCGTTCAGCTTGTGAAAGTCTTTTCTTTCCCTCAAATGTAAATGGTTTTGTTACAACACCTATTGTTAATATTCCCATTTCTTTTGCTGATTGTGCAACTATTGGTGCAGCACCTGTACCTGTTCCACCACCCATTCCGGCTGTAACAAATACCATATCTGCTCCGCGTAAAGTTTCTGCGATTTCAGATTTATTTTCTTCTGCTGATTGTGCTCCTATATCTGGATTAGCACCAGCTCCTAAACCTCTTGTTATTTTTTCTCCAATTTGAATTTTAGCACTTGCTTTTGACTTTTGTAATGCTTGCCTATCTGTATTAACTGCGATAAAGTCTACTCCTTTTATTCCCGCTTCAATCATTCTATTTACTGCATTATTTCCAGCACCACCAACACCTATTACTTTTATTGTTGCAGCACCGTCCATCATTGTTTCTTCTTCATACTCTTTCATTAAGTTTTCCTCCCCATAAAACTAAATTATTTTTCTTTAAGAATAAAAGAACTCTTTTACTCTATCTATTATTGTTCTAAATATACTTTCATTTGGCTGTCTATCTATACTGCTTGATACAGATTTTACATAAGGTCTTGCAGCAATATATCTAACAAGTGCATAACTAGTTCTAAATTCTGGCTTTATTGTACTTATTAGTCTTCCAGTTGACATTTTTACAGGTATATTTAAATTTATTTTTCCTGCTACATCACTTTTATTAATTGTTGTAATACCTCTTCCTGTTAATATAACAGTATTTATGTTTTGCTTTACATTATTATTTGTTATATCTTTATTTATTAATGTAAATATTTCCTCAATTCTTGCTTCAATTATTTCTATTAGTTCTGAACTTTTTATTATTTTATTTCTATTTTCATCTTTGCAAGTATTTAACATTATTTCATTATCATTATCTATAAATGACTTTAATGCAAGTCCATATTGTTTTTTTAGTTTTTCTGCTTCTTCTTCTGAAATATTTAATACTAATGATATATCATTTGTAATATTATCTCCCCCAAGAGGAATTGTATTTGTATAAGTAAAATTATTGCCTTCAAATACACCAATTTCTGTATTTCCTGCCCCAATATCAAGTAACATTACATTATCATATAATTCATTAGTATCTAACATTAAATTTTTTTCTGCTAAAGCTGTTGGAACTATTCCATCAATTTCGATTCCAACTCTTTTAAAGATTGATGTTAATTGTCTTACATAATCTTTATTTGCTAAGATAACTTGTGCTTTTAACGTGAAATTTGAGCTTAAATTGCCAACTGGGTCTGCGACAATTTTTCCGTTATCAAGTATTACTTCTGATGGTACTATATCTATTATTGTTTTCCCTTCTGGTATCTCAATATCTTTAGCTTGTACAATTGCACTTTGAACATCTTTTAATGATATTCCTGCAAATTTATCTTTTAATTCTTTTACAATACTATTTTGAACTATTGTAACTTCTTTTCCTGGAATTGTTACATATGCTGAGTTTATTTTAAATTCCGCTTCCTCCTCAGCATCTTTTATAGTTTTTGCAACACTTAAACTAACTTCTTCTTCATTGATAATTTTGCCTTTTTTTATACCATTACATTTACAAGATGTGCTACATAGTGTTTCTATTTGTCCAAAGTTATTGACTTCACCAACAACTGTACAAACCTTAGATGTACCTATATCAATACCAACTATGATATCACCTATTGCCAAAATGATTCCTCCATTTATTTTTGTTAAAATTTCTATATTATATAGATTGTTTTCTTCTTTGTTATATATATTACATTTTCATAAAAAAGTCAATATAAATTGAAACATTTTTGAAATAATTTTGTAATATTTTGATATTCGTGTAATATGTTTGTAATATATTTTTAATTTTGTTTTTCTTTATTTTGGGATAATTTATTTTTAGATTTTTCTCTACATAAATCTATATAATATCTCCTAATTATTGTTAAATTTGTAAACATTCTTCCAACAAATACTACTAATGCTGCTAAATATATATCTATATTTAATTTTTGACCTAAATATGTTAATGCTATTGATAATATACTATTACAGAAAAATCCTGATATAAAAATAGTCAAATCAAAATTCTTCTTTAAAACTGATGTTATTCCTCCAAAAACAGAATCTAATGCTGCAACAACAGCTATTGCTAAAAATGTTGAATATGTATATGGTATCATTGGGGCATTTATCCCTATAAGAGCTCCTATAATGCATCCTAAAATAATTGCTATTACTATCATTTTACATTTTCCTTTCTATTCTTTGTCTTTCATATATTTTGTACTAATAATACCTGTATATGATTTAATTACAACTGGTCTGTTATATCCTGATGTTTGAATTGATACTTCATGTCCTTCTTCTTTTAAAACTTGTACCATACTTGACTTTACACTTACTGCACTTTCAAGATATGTTTTATTTCCTATTGCTTTTATAACATATGGTGAAGTTATTCTTTGACTATTAACTTGTATAAATGGTGTACTACTTGATCCAATTAAAAATATGTCACTCATTCCAACAATTCTTTGGTCATTTATAGATAGTGCTTCTGCTCCTGCAGAAAACAAGTCCCTTACTACTCTTAATAAATCTAAACTTGAAATTGATACAATTTTTTCATTAGAATTACTACCTTCTAACTCTTTTCCTCCATTATCTGTTAATATAATAGTTATTCCTTCACCTTGTACATCAGTCATTCCTAAATATGTATTTAATTCATCTAATTCATTTTGTAACAATTTAGCTGTTTTTTCATCAGACTCTTTTTCAGTTTGATATTCAGCAATTTTATTCATAGTTTCTTCATATTTTTGTTGTATTTCAGAATATTTTTTTCTGTAATCTGAAAGTTCTGTTCTTAATTCCTCTTCTCTCATATTTTCTATTGAAGTTAAATCTGTTTGCTTAACTACTTTATATTGCATAAACATTACTATCATTAATGCCAAACATGCAATCCCAATTGTTATTGACATTACAACCTTTTCCTTACTAAAAATTATTTTTTTCATAAAACATTCTCTTTTCTTATATTATTATTTTATTGTTTGCGCATATTCAAACTTATATGTTCTAGAATATTTTGGTATTGTTATATTATCAGAAGTTTTAAAATCGACTTGAATTCTATCTCCTTCTAATGCTTTCAAATATCCACCATTTCTATATGTATTTTTTAATAATTCTGGCATTCCTATAGCTTTTATTGTAAATGGCGCCCCTACTTTTTCTCCATTTATTTTAATAACTGCTCCATCACATGAGATAGCTGTGTTTCCAACAATTCTTTGTTCATTTATAGATATTGCTTCTGCTCCTGCATTTTTTAGTTCATTTACTATACTTATAAGATCTGTATCATGTACAATTGTAGAATTTGGATCAAAAGTTGATTGAACTATTGCATCATCAACTTTTATTATTACTCCTTTTCCAATAACTTCTGTTAATCCTAATTGTGTACTTAATTCTTTTATATTTTCTTGTATTTCAGTTAATTCTCCATTGTTTTCAGTTGCACTTTTTCTTTCATTTTCTAATAGTTTTTCAGCTTTTTCTTCATCTGCATACAGATTATCATAATTTTCTTTTGTTCTTAATATTGCATCTCTTAATTCGTTCTCTGTTGAGTTTCTACTAGTGGTTGTCCCAATATTTGATATTGTCTTAACTTGTATTGCAATTCCACAAGATAATGCTACACACATTCCACCTAATATTAAACTAATTTTCATTTTTTTATCCATGTGCATTCTTCCTCTCTTAAAATTATTGACTTTCTGTAAAATATGGTCCAAAACCTTCGTTTAAATTTCCGTTAACATTTATTGTTCCAGATTTTCCTTCTTCTTTTTCCATAATAGATTTTACATAATCCATTCTATCTTTTATATTTGTTGCATTTCCTAAATTAACAATTAAATTTAAACTATTTAATTTTAAAATATATTCATTTCCAACTTGAATTGTAGAAATTTTATCATAAATTCCTATTTTAGTTGCTTCTTCTCTTATATGTAATATATTTTCTAGCTTTATATTAAGATCTTCATCTTCAAGTCTTTTCATTTTTTCAATATTTTCTTCTGTTATACTCATTCCAATTATTGTTATCAATTCTTTTGGCTCTTGTGAATAATCAATTATATATCCTTGTTCATCAATATATATATATGTACCATTTTCAGTTTTTACTTGAAAACTTGCACTTCTTTCTTTAACTTCTATTTTTATAGTATCTGGCATTTTTTTAGTAACTTTTGCATCTTCAACATATCCATTTTGTTTTATCTTTACTTTTGCCACTATATTAAAACTGGTAAACATACTTTTTCCTAATTCTATTCCTGATTGTTCTATAATCTTGTTATTATCAAGCTGTGAATTTCCTGTAATTTCTATATTTTTTATCTTAAATGTTGGTGATTTTAAGAAATACATAGTAACTCCCAAAATTATTGCTATTAACACAAAAACTATTAATTTTATCTTTCTTTTTTTACGTCTCTTTTTTTCTATTTCTCTTTGTTTATTAAAACTACCATTTTTTTTATTTGATGGCATATACCTATTCCTCACCTTTAAATATATTTTATAAAATTCCTAATATCCTTTTAGCTCTTTCTTCATCATCTATTGTAGCATCTCTCACACCTTCTAATTCATATTTTAGCCCAAGTTTTTCCCATTTATATTTACCCATACTATGATATTTTAAAATTTGAACTTTTTCTACTGTTTTTAATGTTGATAAAAAATCTTTTAGTCTTAGCAAATCTTTCTCATCATCTGTATATCCTGGCACTAGTACTTGTCTAATCCACATTTTTTTTCCGTTTTCACTTAAATATCTTGCAAATTCTAATTCTTTTTTATTTGATACTCCAACTAATTCTTTACATTTTTCATCATCTATATGTTTTATATCTAATAAAACTAAATCTGTATATTTAAGAACTTCTTTGATATCATCTGTAATATTAAACATTCCAGATGTATCTATACATGTATTTATATTTTCTTCTTTTAATCTTTTAAAAAATTCTATTAAAAACTTTACCTGTAATAATGGTTCTCCTCCAGTAACTGTTACTCCTCCACCAGATAAAGTCATATATGTTTTATATCTTTTTACTTTTTCTACTATTTCTTCTAATGTTTTTTCTTCTCCTAATGTCATGTCCCATGTATCTCTATTATGACAGTATTTACATTTTAAACTACATCCTTGTAAAAATAAAACAAATCTTATTCCAGGTCCATCAACTGTTCCAAAACTTTCTATTGAATGTACTTTAGCAACTTTATTTAATTTGTTTTCCATGTAAACCTCCACTCATTATTTATATTAACTAGTATATATTTTACTCTATGAATGTGAAAATATCAAGATATTCTTGTTATTTTTTTGTTGTATATAAGAGGAAAAGATAAAAAGGCGAGCCTAAGATTTTCTATCAAATGAAAATTTTAAGAAAATCTAAGGCTCGCCATATTTATCTAGTACAGAAAGTCCTCCTACAAGGAGAACTTTCATACTATATAAAAAACGCTCAATATTAATAAGTAATAATAACTATCTTAATATTGAGCTTTTTTTAATTATGTCTATAACCTCTAAAACAAGAATTATTTTCATTTTGCTGAGATGTACATGTAATATTGTCTCCATTTATTCTTGCTACTATTTCTCCATCACTATTTAAAATCGTTAAAGGTTGTGATGATGAACATGAGCAAGTATTATTAGTAGTATTTATATTTGCACTTGTTTCACTAACATCATTATTACTATTATTACAATTGCAATTTTCAAAGAAATTACATCTTGAAATTATGCAAAATAAAAATGCTGTTATAAAAGCTATAATTCCTAAAACTACTGCAACTATAATGAAATTAGTATTTTCTATAATTGTTGCAATTAATATAAATGTGGCAAAAAACAATAAACCTATTAATATTGGACAATTTACTAATTTTTGAAGAAATATTGCAACTATTATAGTGAAAAATATAAGGGCAAAAATCAAAAAGAAATTCATAAAGACCTCCATTTTATAAATATTATTTATATATCTTATGAATTTCTTTTTTACTTGTTACTCATATTTTACATCTACTAAATATAAACCATTTGGAGGAAGTGTTTTACCTGCATTTTCTCTTTTTCCTTCTTTTATTATTTCTTCAATTTTTTCTGGTTCAATTTTTTCTAATCCAACTTCTACAAGTGTTCCAGCAATAATTCTAACCATATTATATAAAAAACCATTTCCTGTTAATTCAATATAAATTTTATCTCCATTTTGATATACTTTTGCATCATATATTGTTCTAACACTACTCTTGCTACTTGTTCCACTTGCTTTAAATGCTTTAAAGTCATGTTCTCCTATAAAATATTTAACTGCTTTTTCCATCTTTTCTACATTTAATTTTTGTGGAATATGTGTTTCTAAATATCTATATATAGCAGTTCCCTCTGGTGAATTATTTATTATATATCTATATGTCTTTCTTTTACAATTTAGTCTACTATGAAATCTTTCATCAACTTCTTCTGCTTTTTTTATTACTATAGATTTTTTTAATCTTGAATTTATTGCTATAGCAAATTTTTCAATTGGGATTTGTGAATTTGTTTTAAAATTTGCCACTTGTCCAAGAGCATGAACTCCAGCATCTGTTCTTCCAGAAGCATTTAATTCGACATCTTCACCTGTTATGCTTTTTATTGCTTGTTCTATTGTTCCTTGAATATTTAATTTATTAGGCTGTTTTTGCCAGCCATTAAAATCTTTTCCATCATATTCTATTGTTAATTTTATATTTCTCATTCATTCACCCCTAATAAAAGAAAAGGTGGCAACGAGCCACTTATTTTTCTTTTTTCTTTTTATTTTTAAATAAATTTTGAATATTAGTTAATATTTTTTTACTATTATTCTTTCTTTCTTCAATATTTGTAAAACGTTTTGTAACAACATTATTTATTAAAATCTTTTTTAATACATCTTCTCTTACATCTGCAATCAATGTTCCATCTTTGGCAACAGAAACTTTTCCTGTTTCTTCTGAAACAATTATTGCAAGAGCATCAGATTCTTTTGAAATCCCAATACCTGCTCTATGTCTTGTTCCTAATTCTTTTGCAATATCTTGATCACTTGCAAGTGGTAACATACAAGCTGCTGCTGCTATTTTATTTTCACTAATAATTACAGCACCATCATGTAATGGTGTATTAGGTACAAATATATTTACTAATAATTGTGGAGATACTTCTGAATTCATTGGTATTCCTGTTGAAATAATATCACTAAGTTTAATATCTCTTTCAATAACAATTAATGCTCCTGTATGTGTTTTTGCAAGTTCAAATGCAGCAATTACTATTTTGTATATGTCTTCTTTAGTTCTAGTTATTATATCTTTATCAAATCCAAAAAATCTAGAAAATCTATTATTTCCACCTAATTGTTCTAATGCTCTCCTTATTTCTGGTTGGAAAATAATTATTACAAGTATCACTCCCCAATCCATTATCATTGATAATATATAATTCAATATGTATAAATTTAATAATTTGCTTATACCTGTTGCCACAACTAGAAATGCAATACCTTTTATTAATTGCCATGCTCTAGAGCCTTTTACAATTTTTATTAATTCATATGCAAGAAAAACAACTATTGTTATATCTAAGATTAAAGATACAAATTTTATTGGATATTCTTGCAAACTTTGTATATATGCTAAAATATTTTGTTCATAAAATGTATTGATTAAATCACCTATATTTTTCACTCTTTATTCACCCTTTCTTAAAGGTATTATTACAGCATAATTACTTTTGAATATTTGAAACAACATAATATATGCATGTTGAACATGATGCAAATATCATAAGTACAAGCATTACAAATGCAAATATTTTTGATACTATTTGTTTTTTATCTACTTTATTTTTTTCTTTAATTATTTTCTCTTCTTTATTTTTCATAATAATCAGTCCTTTCTTAATTTATATGCATAATTATTATAACATAAAAAATTACTTTTTCAATAGTTATATTTTACATATATTTTGAATTTTCTCTGTTGCTTCATTTATAACAGCATTATTATTAGTATGAATATATGCTAATACTTCATTTTCTCTAACATAGTCTCCTACTTTTTTATTCAATACTATTCCTGCTGTATAATCTATATTATCTTCTTTCTTTATTCTTCCTGCACCTAATAGACATGCAACTTTCCCAATGTTTTCCGCATTAATTTCAGATATTTTTCCTGACTTTAAACTTGTTACTGGTATTACATATTTTGCTTTTTCAAACTTATCTATATTGTTTATATATGAAATATCTCCTCCTTGATTTTTAACCATTTGTACAAATTTTTCATATCCTTTTCCATTTATAATATTTTCTTGAATTTTTGTTTTGTTTTCCTCAAGATTTTCTCCAACTCCTGCTAATTTTAGCATATTGGCTCCAATTTCAAATACTACGTCTTTTAAATCTTTAGGCATATATCCTTTTAAAAATTTTATTGCTTCTATTACTTCTAAATTATTTCCTATTGAATATCCAAGCGGCTCATCCATTTTTGTAAGTACACATACTACTTCTCTTCCTGCAAGTTCCCCAATTTTTATCATTAAATCTGCTAGTTTTTGTGCATCTTCTTTATTTTTCATAAACGCACCTTTTCCTACAGTAACATCTAATACAATTTTATTTGCACCACTTGCTATTTTTTTACTCATAATACTTGATGCAATAAGTGGTATACTTTCAACACATGAAATTGTGTCTCTTAGTGCATATAATTTTTTATCAGCTGGTGCTAAATTCATTGTTTGTCCAATCATACTTATTCCAATTTTTTTAACATTTGCTATAAAATCATTTATATTTAAATTTGTTTGATATCCTGGAATTGCTTCCATTTTATCAACAGTTCCACCCGTAAATCCAAGTCCTCTTCCTGACATTTTAGCTACTGGCACTCCTAATGATGCAATAATTGGTAATAAAATTATTGAAACTTTATCACCTACTCCCCCAGTACTATGTTTATCTACAATATTCTCTCCTAATGAGGATAAATCTAATATTTCTCCAGAATTTGCCATTGTCAAGCTTAAATTTGTTATTTCCTGTTCATTCATTCCATTTATATAAATTGCCATAACAAGTGCAGCAGCTTGATAATCTGTTATGTTTCCTATAGTATATTCTTTTACGAAATATTCTATTTCTTCTTTTGTTAATTCTTTTTTATCTCTTTTCTTTGCGATTATATCTAATATATTCATAAACCTTTCCTTTTTAATTATAATAATTCTATTCTACTTAATGTATAATTACCTAAATAACCTTTTGTATTTATTACTTCAACTACATTTGAGCATAATGGATTCATACTATATGCAACAATATAATATCCATTCTCTGAATTACTTTTTACATCTTTTAGTCCTATTTTTTTCAATGTATCATCATCCAAATAATAATATTCGAATTTTTTATCTACTTTTTTATAATCTTCGTTTATAATTTCCTTTACTTTTGCTTCTATATCTCCAAATCTGTCATTAACAGCACTTTCAGTAACAGGCATCTTTTTTCCTTTTAAGTATTCTGACTTTTTACTTTCTTTCTCACTGTCACTTAAATTATTTGTTTCAAAATGATATTTTTCTAAATCACCTTTTAAATTTGCTTGAATTAGTAACATATTTGTTTTTAAATCTTGAAGTTTAGCCTCTTTTACTGCACTATTGCCATAATACATAGTAATAGTTGCAAGTATCATTAATACAACAAGCATTATAGCTAATGATATCATTGTAACACCTTTATTTTTTTTCATCACAATTCTTCCCTTCTTCATTACTTTTTTATACAAAATTTTTTATAAAAGATCTTCTATGTAATGGACATGGTCCATATTCTTTTAAAGCATTAATATGTGCAGATGTGCCATATCCTTTATGTTGTGCAAATCCATATTGAGGATATATTTTATCCCATTCTCTCATTATCCTATCCCTAGTAACTTTTGCTATTATTGATGCCGCTGATATTGAATAGCATTTTGCATCTCCTTTTATTATTGATTCATATGGTATTCCTAATGTATCTATATGTGTTAATGCATCTACAATTATCAAATCTGGTTTTGCTGTTAATTCTTTTAAAGATGTTGTTAATCCTTTTTTTGTTGCATTCAAAATATTTATTTCATCAATTTCATCTTGTCCTATTATTCCAACTCCATAACTAATTGCTTCTTCTAATATTAAATCATATAGTTTTTCTCTTTTCTTTTCAGAAACTTTTTTTGAGTCATTTACTCCTTCAATCATTGAATTTTCAGGCATTATTACACTTGCTACAACAACAGGACCAGCTAATGGTCCTCTTCCAGCTTCATCAATTCCACATATATATTTATAACCTTTGTTTCTTAAATCATTTTCATATTGTTTTAACATATTTAGTCTTTGTTCTTCTTTTTCTTTCATTTTTTGCTTTCCTTTTATGAAATTTTATATTTTCATTCTACAATAATTCCAAAAAAATATCAATATAAATGCAAAATAATTTTACTTGCTTTTCACAAAACTTTCACAATAATTGTGTATTCTTATAATGTACAAAAAGGAGGTCTTCATTATGGAAGAAAATAATAATAATAATTTTGAAGTAATTTCAAGTAAAACTTCAAATGCAAATTTTAAACAAAATCAAAGACAAAATAGCTTTGGAAAAACTGTATTAATTCCATTCGCAAGTGGTGTTGTTGGATGTTCTTTAGTTTTGGGAACTTGTTTTGGAATACCATCTATAAAAGAAAAACTAATAGGTAAACAAAACCCATCAGTTCAAACTTCAACTCAAGCTGCTTCTGGAACAACTACAAACTTAGTTTCACTATCAAATTTTTCAAATACAGCAGTTTTTGCTGCAAATAAAATTTTACCATCTATTGTAGGTATAGAAGTTTCATATAATGTAACATCTAATTCTTTTGGCTCATTTTTGGGATATAGCCAACCACAAAGTTCAACTACCACTGCAACTGGATCTGGTATAATTATTAGTGAAGATGGTTATATTGTAACAAACAATCATGTTGTTGATAGTTCATCATCAAATTCGTATTATGAATTATCAAAAGCAACATCAATAAAAATCAAATTAAATAGTGATACATATGGTGATGATGCAACATATGATGCCACTGTTGTTGGTCAAGATTCACAAACTGATTTAGCTGTATTAAAAATAGAAAAAACAGGTTTAACTGCAGCAGAATTTGCAGATTCTGATCAAGCTGTTGTTGGTGAATTTGTTATGGCTGTTGGTAGTCCTCTTGGATTAGATACAACAGTTACACAAGGTATTATTAGTGCTGTTAACAGGGAAGTTGAATCTGATGGAACAAAATATACTTGTATCCAAACAGATGCAGCAATAAACTCTGGTAATAGTGGTGGTGCTTTAATTAATAGTGATGGTAAAGTAATTGGCATAAATACTTTAAAATTATCTGGAACAGGTGTTGAAGGAATTGGTTTTGCTATTCCAATAAACTCCGCTACTGATGTAATTAGTCAATTAAAAGATCATCAAAAAGTATTGAGACCATATATAGGTATTACTGGAATTAATCTTGATGAACAAACTGCAAAAAAATACAAATTAGAAGTTGGTGTATATGTAAAAAGTGTTGAAGACTTTTCTGCAGCTGAAAAAGCTGGAATAAAAGCAGGAGATGTAATTGTCAAGGCTGATGGAAAATCAATTACTACAATGGATGAGTTAAATAAAATTAAGAATTCTCATCAAATTGGAGATAATATGACTTTAACTATTAATAGAAATGGAACAAATAAAGATATTACAGTAACTCTTGCAGAAACACCTTAATAAAAATTTAATATTTTTTTATTAAGTTTTCACTTTTAATTCACACAATGAACAAAATTCATTGGTATATTATAAACATAGTCAGTAAATAAAAACTGATTACAACAAACATCCCCTTTTATTTTCGAAAGACCTAAGAAAGAGAATCTTAGGTCTGTGTTTTTATATAGTAGGAAAGTTCTCCTTGTAGGAGAACTTTCTGTACTAGATAAATATGGCGAGTCTTAGATTTTCTTAAAATTTTTATTTGATAAAAAATCTTAGACTCGCTTTTTTATATATTAGAAAATTTCTTCGAATTTATTATTATAAAATAAAGTAGGTATTTATTATACCTACCTACATTACAACTAAATCCATTTCACTTGTATTACTTTGATTTCCATATGCAAAGATAATATATAAAACATTATCATTACTAATAAAAAATTCTGTAATATTATCTAATTTATATATATCACTATTTACATCTCTTGTATATACTTTATATCCTAATTGTGCAAGTTCATTAACTTTACTTTCGATTTCTTTTATCTCTTTTCTTATAGTATTTCCAGCATCTTGTCTTGAAATCCCTTTTAAATTTAATAACTCTTCCAAAGCAACTTCCTTTTTTTCAGTTAAGTCATAATTATATGTTTGAACTATAACTCTTTCTGGATTTTCCCCCTCTTTTAATGTAGATCTAACAACAAGAGATAATATATTATTATCTGTAACATATGCTTTATAATTAACTGTATAAATAATATTTTGCTTTTGAGTACTTAATATATCTTTTGCTTTTTGTTCAAAAGTATCTTTAATATCTTTGTTAAACTTTTCTATTGTTGTATTTTTTATATTAATATATGGTATATTAACATCTAAATTATAATCACTTACTTTTGTTTCATTATTTGTATAACCAGTGTAAATAATTTGTTTTGAATCATCTATTTTATCTAATCTATATTCACTGTTTTTTGAATATTCTACTTTATTTGTAAATATTTTATTAAAATCTGATTTATACTTTTGCAATACACTTGTATCTATTTCTTTTTCTTCTTTTGGTAAAGATTTAACAACTTGAATTATTATTGCTGAAATCAATGAAATTACACAAATTGCTATAATTATGCCATATATAATTTTTATTTTTCTATTTTTTTCTCTTTCATCTTCTAATCTTAAATTCATCTTTATTTTATTAGTATATACTAATTTCTCCTTTCATTTGTAACTAATTATATTTACATATAAATCTTATACTATTAGTTAATTGTTGTCAATAGTCAATTTATGACTTTTTTCATATTTAGCTTTTGTTGCTAAACCTCCTCTTATATGTCTTTCTGCCTTATTCTCATTTAATATTTTTCTTACATCTTTAGCTAATGCTGGATTTATTTTTTTTAATCTTTCAGTTACATCTTTGTGTACTGTGCTTTTACTTATTCCAAACTTTTTTGCAGTTCCTCTTACAGTATCTTTTGAATCTATTATATAATGTGCAAATTGTATTGCACGTTCATCTATTATTATACCTTTCAATTGTCAAACCCCCATAAGAATACTTTTGTTTAATTGTATTCTCATGTAAAGTTTTTAGAACGATAAAATATTTATTTTTATGTTATTCCTCTGTTTTCATTCTTAAATATCCTAATTCTTCCCATTCGTTGTATGCAAGATTTAATTTAAATACAACTCTTGGCTTTGCCCCTGCTCTGTTTTTATCAACAACACAAGCATAATATCTTACATCTGGATTTTTTGATTTTTCTAAATCAAATGTATCTATTGGTACTTCTTCTTTTGAATATTCATATAATCCTAAATCATCATTATGTATTTGTTTTATTAAGCATAATGTATCTAAAACTTCTTTTACTGTTCTACAAGCTGCTAAATCATTAACATCAAGATTTAATGGTGATTTATTACTTTCTGTTAATTGTAAAGATGAACCTATAAATATATTTAAATTTTGTGCTAAATTTGATAATATTGTTGCTGTTTTCTTTAATTCTTCACTATTTCCTATATTTTCTGTATCTGGCTTTAATGTATCATAAAACATATATTCAATCTTTTCTTTATAGTAATAATTTAATATTATTTTCTCTAATTCATCATTTGTGTGGTCTGTTATATTAACAAAAAATATTTGATTATCTTTTTGAGCTTGAATCCAATTTGTAACTTCAATTACTTCTTTAAATTGTGTAGAACAATCTAATAATCTTTTTGTAAAATCTGTTAAAGTTTCATTTTCTTTTCTTAATACATATCCATCTTCATCAGTATTTATATTTAAGTTTGAATCAGGTTTATATTTAAATTCCAAAATTTCACCTTCTGTGATTCTTAACTTATGTCCATGCAATTTTTGTATTTCCTTATTATTAACAATTGTAGTAATTAAACATAGCTTCATTTTTTCTTCTGACATTTCATTTGATATTATTAAGACTTTCTGTTTATGTTTATATGCAATATTTGCAGCTAAATCTATCGTAAATCTACTTTTTCCAGAGTTTGATGGCATTGCAAAAGACATTGTTTCACCTTTTCTAATCCCTTTAAAAACGCTACTTAATATTGGAAATGGTAAACTTAATCCTGAATTCAAATTATTTTCACCAGACAATAGAAAATCAGTCATATTATTACTTAAAACAGATCTTTTAAATTTTTCTGTTGTTGTTATTTGAACTATAGCATCTTTTACTTCTTGAATAGTCATTCTATCATATAATTCATAATCTACTATTTCTTCAATTTGCTTTTGAGTTTCTTTTATAGGACTTGTTGTATACCCTTTTCTTATTTCAAATAGTTTTCTTAATTCAACATATACTTTCTCAAAATTTTTTCTACTTTCTTTACCTTTTTCTAATAACCTTTTTTTACTTTGAAATATCTTATAATTTTCTTTTGCATAATTGAAACCATCTTTCGCAATTTGTGGTGCATAAGCTTCGCCTTCAGTAAATAATATACTTTTATATATATTTAATAATAAAGCATTTTCAAAATAGCAATCATTTTTTTCTATATAATACATTGATATTGCTTTTGGATTAGCAAGTAATAAACTTATATATGTTTCTTCTAAACCTTTATTAGAAAGTTTTGATGGGTATTCATAATCTTCTTCCTCTTTCTCTTGTTCAAGTTTTTCCATTAGTTTTTCTAGATTTGCTTTTTCCTTTTCTTCTTCTGTCTGGTCTATTTTTAATTCTAATTCTTCTTTTTCCTGAACTGGTTCTTCTTTCTTTTTTAATACAATTGATTCATTTTCTTCTTTTACTTTTGTTTCTGATTTATTAGTAACTTTTTTCAATAATTCTAACATTTCAGCATACTTTTTTTGTTCTATTAATTTTTTTATTTTGGCTATATCATCTCTATTTTTATCAGTTACTTCAAGCATATCAACTAATTTTAATATTCTATCAATTTTTTCTTCTTCCATCTTACTCTCCTTTTATACATTATTATTTAATATATCATTAACATCTGTAATTATATATGCTCCATCTTTTATTAATTTATTTGTTCCTATACTTTGTTTTTTGGTTATATCACCAGGTACAGCAAATATTTCTTTTCCTTGTTCAAGTGCTAAATTAGCTGTAATAATTGCTCCACTTCTTTCTCCAGCTTCAACAACAACTACCGCTTCTGCTAGTCCACTTATTATTCTATTTCTTTGAGGAAAATTAATCTTGTTAGGTTTTGTTCCATTTGGATATTCTGAAATAATACATCCTCCAGTTTTTAATATTTGTTTAGCTAATATTTTATTTTGTTTTGGATATAATTCATCTATTCCACACCCTAATACTGCTATTGTCTTTCCAATAATTTTTCTATTCTCCATATTAATTTGTACATTACCTAAATGTGCATATGTATCTATTCCCAAAGCTAACCCACTTATGATATTAAATCCAGTTTTTGTTAATTCTTTTGAAAATTTTAATGAAATATTTTCTCCATATTTGGTACAATCTCTAGTTCCAACTATCGCAATACCTTTATTGTTTAATATTTTTTTATTTCCAAGTACATACAATTTTAATGGTGGATTATATACATTTCTTAACTTTTGTGGATATTCTTTTGATTCTATTGATATTTCTTCTATTTCTATAAAGTTTCACTCCTTCTATTTTGTAACTTCGTAGCTTTTATAACATTATTCATTAACATTGCTATTGTCATTGGTCCTACTCCTCCAGGAACAGGTGTTATATAACTTGCTTTTGAACTTACATTTTCAAAATCAACATCCCCAACTATTTTTCCATTTTCATTTCTATTTATTCCAACATCAATTACAACAGCCTCATCTTTTATCATATCTGCTGTAACAAATTTGGCTTTTCCTATTGCTGAAATTACAATATCAGCATTTTTCGTATGTTCTTTTAAATCTTTAGTTTTTGAATGACATACTGTTACTGTAGCATTTTTATTTAAACAACATTGTATTAATGGCTTTCCGACTATATTACTTCTTCCTAAAATTGTGACATTCTTTCCTGTTAAATCAATATCATATTCTTCAAACATCTTCATAATTCCAAATGGTGTACATGACACAAATGTTTCTTGGTTCAAACACAATTTTCCGACATTTATAGGATTAAATCCATCAACATCTTTTTCTGGCAATATAGTTCTAAATGCTTCATTTATATCTAAGGATTTTGGAATAGGACTTTGCAATAATATTCCATTAATTGATTTATCCAAATTTAGTTTTTGAATCAATTCAATTAATTCTTCTTGTTTTATATCATTTCCTAGAAAATATTCTTCAAATTCTATTCCAATTTCTTGACATGCCTTGCTTTTGTTTTTTACATATATTTGTGATGCTTTATCATCTCCAACCATAATAACTGCAAGTTTTGGAAGTATTCCCTCTTTTTTTAAATTATCACATTCTATTTTTAATTTTTCTCTTGTTTTTCTCGCTAGTTCTTTTCCATCTATTATCATAATTTTCCCTCTCCTCAGTCAATTACTATTTAGATTTTATCTCATAAAACTTTATTTGTAAATAGTAAATTTCTACTTTCAAAAAAATGAGAGCAATTATTAATTGCCCCCATTTTTACTATTTAATATCTAAATCTAGTGAATTTGAAATATGATATATTCCATTTTGATTATTTACTATATTTTCGAATTTATAATTTCCATCAAGTGTTACAATTAAAGGTATCTTTATGCTTGAATATCCTTTTTGTTTGTATACTGATATATAATCAATTGCATTATTCATTATCCAATATCCTTTTAAATTTTCTGTATTTGCTAATCTTAATGAATTTGGTAAAGCTATTCTTAATTCTTTAGCTTCTGTATCATTACAATTGATTTGTAAATATATTGTTGAATTCTTCTTCAAATTTCCCGTAATTTTTATTGACATATCTTCACTTACATTTTCTGATTCTATATTTTCTAATAATGTTTGATAATAATATCTTACAATAATATCATTACTATTTGTTTCAAATTTTATCGTATCTAAGTCTTTATTATTTATAATATATGTTTTTACTGTCATTCCATTTAATTTTATTGTTTCATTTATATTTGAAGATATTATTTTTATTTCTTCTTCATTTGAAATATCTGTTTCATTATTTTGGAAGAATGATAATATTGCAAATCTTAAATATTCATCTTCTGGAGAATTTGCTATTAATTCATCAATAATTTTACTAGAATTGTCTTTATTTATAAATGTTTCAATTATTGCAATAATTGATTTATATTCTTCTTTTTCTTCACTATTTAATTCTATTTGATTATATAAATCTTTAGCATTTTGATAGTCACCTAAAAATTCTAATGATAATGTTACTAATAATTTATTATAATTTTCAATATCTTTTTCTTCTTTTAATTGTAATAAATCTGTTAATACAGTTTTTTGGTTAGCAGATGCTAATAAATATTGTTCAAATAAATTATTATCATCATTTATAAATGGATCTATATTTAAGCCTGAAATATAATCTTTTGCATAATATTGAATTAATGCTGTTAATACAATATCTGTATTTGCATTTTCTAGATTTTTTAAATAATCTGTATAATTTTGAGTATCTTTATATTTAGTCATATTTATATTAACTTGATTATTTGAACTTCCATAATATTTTGTTCTTATTTTTTGAACTTCATTATATGATATTTGTGTATCTAATCTATCTTTTAATGTATTTTCTATAAAATCAATATAGTCAATATATTTTTCCATATTTCTATTATAAATTTCTAATACTACTGGATTTTTTGTTGGCTTTACTTCAGGAGTTTCATTAATATTTATTTTTGTATATTTCTTTACTTCTTGTGCAGATTCTATAATATTAATTGGATATGTTATTGCATCTTCCTGATTATTTCCATTTCCTCTTATTACAACATGATATGTTCCATAATCTAATTTTCCAAAGTTTACTGTTGTAATTGAATTTGTTGTTCCTTCAGTTTCTAATGTTTTATTTAATTCTTCTATTGTAAATTGATATTTTACATCATATTGTTCTGAGGCTATACTTGTTGCATTTAAAACTAAATCATCTGTTGTTTTTACATTTCTTGGCTCTGTACTTTGAATAAAGAAATCTAATTTTGATGTTATATCAATTTTATTAACACCAACATATACATCTTCATTTGCTGAGTGAACTGTTACTCTATATGTTGTAACATTATCTGGTAGCTTAAATTTTACATTCGCAATTCCATTTGAATCTGTATATACTGTATCAAAATATGCTGTATCTCCGAAATTTCCTCTTGTATCTCCATCTCCTCCTCCAAATCCATCTGCATCTTTATTTATATAATCAAAATAACTTGAATATGTATAAATTGGATATTCTGGATCTTGGTATATTGATGAAACTATTTCTGTTGAATCTTCTTGTACTGCAAATACTGCTTCATTAACAACACTTATATTTACAAATGTCTTTATAGGTTTATTATTATTTGTTGTTTTTATTGTTAAATTTACTTCATCACCAGGTTTATATTCTGTTTTATCTGATTTTATATCTATATCAACTTTTCTTGTTTCTTCATTAAAATCATAATAATATATTGGCATTCTATAAAATTTACCATTATAATAATATGCTGATGTTATTTTACATCCTGGGAAATCTTTTTCTTCAAATTTATATTCAATTTCACTCTTATCTGTTATCTTTGTAGTCAAAATATTTTCTTGTGCTGATATTAATAATAATTTTCCATTATTATCTATTTCTTGATTTCCTTTATTTACTATACTTTCAGATAATATAAATTTAGCTGAATCTCCTATATTGAAGTTTGTTACATCTGTCTTTAAGAAATATCTAAATACATCATAGTATTGTGAAATTTTTTGTTTATATGCTAATTTTCCCAAATTTGAGAAAAAGCTATATGAATATCCTAATTCTACATCTTTTTCATCTCTATATATGATTTTTTTGATTTCTATTTCTTTTCCGCTTCTATCTTGTAGTCTGAATATTAAAGTATATGTATAGCTATAAATTTCTGTATTATCCTTCATTTTCAAAGAACTTACATCATAACTCATTTTACCATTTTTCATGGTTATTTCAGTAATTTTTTGTGTATTTTCTGTTATTATATAATCATATACTGGTTTATTTGTTTTTGTATATTTATCAAGCTCATATTTTACAACTTTCTTTTCACTTCTACTTTCTCTTAAGTCTACCTCAACTGTTGTATTATATTCACCATCATATAATTCTTTTAGATCATAACTTACTTCCATTTCTTTATCTTTTTGTAATTTATATGCGCTTAATTCATAATTACTTCCTGTATTATTAACTGTTGTATATATGTCTCTATAAATTAATTCTACATCTTTTGTTGTAGCTGTATCATTATATTCTTCTAAATCTCCATTATATACTTCCATATACATATATGTTGTTATATATGTTTTTTCATCATCTTTTTCTATATCTACTGAAAAATGTGCAATTCCATTTTCATCTGTTTTTTCAAGTAATTCTTGTCCATTAAATCTTACAAGAACTTTTTTATTTGGTACAACAAGTCCTGTTATATGTGTTACTTTAACATCAAAATCATATTTTTCATTATTATATACATAATTTTTATTTGCTATAATTTCATATGTATAATTTTGAAGCTCATAATTTTCAATTGTTACATATCTTCCTGCAATTTCTTTATCTTTATAGTATAATGAAATCATTGCATATTCTACATCATAATGATTTTGTAATTCTATTTTATAATTATAATTTCCATCTTTTCCAATATTTATTTTTTCTTTGCTTTCACCATTAAATGATATATAAAACTCATCTTGTAAATCATTACCATATATTGCTTTTGGAACAAATCCCCATATATTTATTGTATCTGTACTCTTATATAATGTTCTATCTGTATAAATATAAGAATTTGAATAATATAATTCTTTATTGTAATTATATACACCTACAATTAGTTTGTTTTCTGTATTACCAATTTTTAAGTATTTTATTGTTTCTGTTGTATCTGATGTAAATTTTACAATTCCTTCTGAATTTGTTGTTTTTTCTTCGCTTTCATATTTTACCTTAATATTTGAAGCAATTCCGTTTTCATCTGCTACCCATACAAGAATATCATTTTCTGTATTTGTAATATATGCATTCAAATTATTTATTTGAATTGGAGTATTAAATAATTCTGAACCATTTTTATTTTTTATTATTGCAACATAATATCCATCTTGTAATGTTCTTGTTAATTTTATTCCATTTTCTATTAAATTAAAATCTACTTTTTGTAAATCTGTTGCTTTTGAATAATCTTTAGTTTGTAAATATTCTATAAAACTATCTGAATTATCAAATTTACCAATTTCAACATTTGTAATTTCAATATTTTCATTTGTTTGATAATATAATGATATATTTTCATTTGAATTATAAGTATTTATATTATCGATTGAATTTGATATATTTTCATATTTTTCTGTAATTCCTGTATCGTTATTTACACTAAATGAAAAAGTATAATTATCTTCTAATTCTTGATCATATATTTTTAATCCTTTTTTTACTGTTACAGTATATTGAGTTTGGTCTACTAATCCATTACTTGGTATAAATCTGTAAACTTTTCCTTTTTGTTCCCATGTTCCTTCAACTTCTGGTACTATTTGAACATATTTTTCGAAATTCTCTATATTTGAATAAGACATTTCAATTTCTATATTAGAACTTGTTAACACTCTATCTGCTCTATTTGTTGGATATGTATTTGTTACACTTAATTTGTTTGATGTTTGATATGCCCAACTATCTTTTGTTATTTTATCTTTTACATATTGTAATTTTAAAATTGTATTATCTGGTATATTTTGTTTAAATTTTAATTTATATTGTCCATCTTTCCCTGTTTTTTCTATAGAATATTCTAATGCTGGTTCTATATACAAACTTTTCTTTACACTCTCTATATTTGCATCTTTATCTGTATATATTATAAATTCTGAATCATCTGCTAAAACTTGATCAGATATTTTCGTTGGTTCTATTTTTGTTATTGATATTGTTTGAACTTGAGTAGAATCAAATTTCATAAAATTCATTCCTAATGCGAATATAATCACAAATACTGCTGCAATAGATGTAATAGCCATTATCTTTTTATACTTCTTATTCTTTTTACTTTTTTGTTCATTTATTATTTTTTTCATATTATTTTCAAATTCTTCTGAAGGTAAAATTTTATTTTCAAATTTTTGCTTTAATATTTTATCTATTTCATCATCTCTATCCATTCAAATCCTCCTTTCTTGTATTTTCATCTAAGAAAATACTTTCTAATTTTTTTCTTGCTCTTGATAATCTTGATTTTACTGTTCCTTCTGGTAATTTTTGAATTTCTGAAATCTCTTTTATGTTAAAATCTTCAAAATAGTATAATATAACCATTGTTTTTAAATCTTCATCTAGTTTTTTTATGGCTTGTCTTACTCCAAAATCATCATATTTATCATTATAAACTAAATCTGTTTGATTATAATTTTCTAAATATATAATTTTTTTGTTTTGTCTATGAATTTTATTACATTCATTAATTAAAATTCTAATAAGCCATGTCTTAAAAAATTCTGCATTTTTCAATGTATGTATTTTTTCAAAAACAATTACTGTTGTATTTGAAATTGCATCAGATATTTCTTCTTCTGTTTTTAAAATACTGAATGCTACTCTATACATAGATTTCATATTTTCCATTAAAAGATTACCAATTTCATCTACATTGCCATTCCTGGCTTTTTCTACTTTCTCAGTATCCATATTTTCCCCTTTCTATATCTTTATACTCTTTAGATGTTTTTTTATATTATTTGGTTCACATATTTCAAACTTTTTATTAAATTTAAGTTTTATTTATAGAAAAAAATAAGAATTTCTATATAATTTTCATCACATAGAAATTCTTATTAATATCTTTATGAGTTAAATTCATCCAGTATTCCAACTTTATATTCAATGTCTTCCATGTGTGGGAATATTTCTTTTACTCTTTTTAATGTAAGCATTGTCATTTTAGGTTGTGGATTTTTAGGGTCATCTGACAACAATTTTTGTGTATAGCAATTTTTTGCAGTTCTAAATAATACATATCGATTTCGTACATATGTATAATAAATTTGATATCCATTTTTTAAATCTAACCACATATCTTCAAATGTATAATTTTCCACTAATTTTCCTCCTTGTTATTTACACATTTCTTCAAATTCATTTTCACTAATGATTTGTACTCCTAAACTTTGTGCTTTTGTAAGTTTACTTCCTGCATCTTCTCCTGCCAATAAATAAGTTGTTTTTTTAGATACAGAACTTGATGTTTTTCCTCCAAATTTTTCTATAATATTTGATGCTTCTTCTCTTGAATATTTTTCAAGTGAACCTGTTAATACAAAAGTTTTTCCTGCAAATCTGTCATCTTCATTTTCTTCTTTTTGTCTTTCCATATTTACACCTGCATCTTTTAGTCTTTTTAACAAGTCTTTTGTTTGTTCTTGAGAGAAAAATTCATTTATACTATTTGCTACAATTGGTCCAACTTCATCTACTTGACTTAAATCTTCAATTGATGCATTTGCCAAATTATCCATATTTTCATATGTTTTTGCTAATACTTTAGCAGCTTTTACTCCTACATGTCTTATCCCTAATGCTGTTATTAATCTATATAAATCATTTTGCTTGCTTATATTTATACTATCTATTAAATTTTGAGCAAATTTTTTACCATTTTTCTTTAATGATGCTAAATCTTCAAATTCTAAATCATATATATCTGCAATATTTGAAATCATTTTCTTTTCAAGTAATATTCCTATAATATTTTCACCTAGCCCATCTATATTCATTGCTTCTCTTGATACAAAATGTACTAAATTTCTATATAATTTTGCTGGACATTCTATTCCTGTACATCTTACTGCAGACTCTCCTTCTTCTCTTACTGTTTCTGCACCACATACTGGGCAATGTGTTGGCATGACAAATTCTTTTTCTGTTCCATCTCTTTTTTCTACAACTGCTCGTACTATTTCTGGTATTACATCACCTGCTTTTTGTATTATAACTCTATCACCTATTTTTAATCCTTTTTCTTTAACAAAATCTTCATTGTGTAATGTTGTTTTTGATATAAGTGATCCAGCAACTCTTACTGGTTCTAATATTGCAAGTGGTGTTATTACACCTGTTCTTCCTACTTGAAATTCTATATCTTTTAAAATTGTTTCTTTTTGTTCTGGTGGATATTTATATGCAATTGCCCATTTTGGAACTTTAGATGTTGTTCCTAAAATTGTTCTTAATTTTAAATTATCTACTTTAACAACTGCCCCATCTATTCCAAATGTTAAATTTTCTCTATCTTCTCCTATTTTATTTATTGCTTTTTTTACTTCTTCTATATTTGAACATGGTATACGAACAGGATTTACATTAAATCCTAATTTTTCTAAATATTCTAATTCTTCAAAGTGTGAATTAAATTCTTTTCCTTCTATTTTTTGAACATTGAATATATAAATATTTAATGGTCTTTTTTTGGTTATATTACTATCTAATTGTCTTAATGAACCTGCTGCTGCATTTCTTGCGTTTGCAAATAATTCTTCTTCATTTTCTTCTCTTTCTTGATTCATTTTTTCGAATTCTTTTTTAGATATAAATACTTCTCCCCTAACAGTTATATTTATTTTTTCTGGTAATTCTTGAGGTATTGTTTTTATTGTTTTTAAGTTTTCAGTTACATCTTCTCCAACTAGTCCATTTCCTCTAGTTGCTCCTCTTACAAGTTTTCCATCTTTATATTCTAATGCTGATGACAAACCATCTATTTTTGTTTCAACAACATATTTTACTTCATCTATTCCGTTTTCACTAGCTACTTTTTTTACTCTTTCATCAAATGCTTCAATTTCTTCAAAATTAAATACATCTTGTAAGCTTTGAAGTGGTACTTCATGTTCTACTTTAGCAAATCCTTCTTTTACATGTCCACCTACTTTTTGTGTTAATGAATCTTTGGTTATAAATTCTGGATTTTGACTTTCTAATGTTCTTAATTCTAACATCATCATATCATATTCAAAATCAGTTATTTCTGGGTTATCATCATCATAATATTTTTTTGCATAATATTCTGTTTTTTTTCTAAGTTCTTCTATTCTTTCTTTTGCTTGTTTTTTATCCATGTCTTAAATTTTCCTCCTAATGTAAAATTTTCATTTTGATTATATCATTGTTAATAAAAAATTTCTATATTAGCACAAAAAAATAAGATAGAATTTTTTCTATCTTACTTTATTTATTATTTATGCATCTGCTTTTGCTAAAATAATTAAACGTGCTTTGCTATCATCTGTACAAGTTGTTAGTGAAATTTCTACAGCTCCTTGTGTATCTCTTGTCATATATTCTGTATCTGTGTCATCTGTTTCAAATTTATTATAAATTGTATATGTCATTCTCTTTCCTTCTAAATCTGTTATATAAATTTTATCTCCAATATTTAATTTTTTGTTATTTGAGAAAAATCTACTATTTCTATAATTATGTCCTGCTATTACTGTATTTCCAGGTTTATTTATTCCACTTCCTTGTGTATTTTCTTCTCCTGTTGTTGAATATACCACACATACAGATGTTTCTAATGATGATTTAGAATATTCTGAATATGATATTATCGGTGTTTTTAATCCTGTTCCTGGTATTTCGATTTTTCCTGCTGTTAAAAATCCATTATATTTTACACCTTCACCAGAATTTGATGTAGATTCTGTTTGAGTTGTATTTGTTTGATCCGGAATTGTTACATCTATATCAATATCTGTATTTGTATCTGATGTTATATTATTATCATCTTTTTTATCATTTTGATTTATATTTTCATTCCAAGAATCTGCAAAATCTTCTGCTTCTTTTTTACTATTTTCACTTGATATAAATTTATATCCTAAAAAGCCTATTATTCCAATAATCGCTATTATAATTATTATTAATAAAACGGTTAAAAATGTACTATATTTACTATTCATATCTACCATTCCTTTCAAATATATTATTTAATATAAAATCATTTACGTTTTGACCTATAAATTTATTATAACATATTTTCTAAAAAAAAGATAGATATTTTTAGCAATTTTATACTATTTTTTCTCCCAACTTTTTTCCTGCTAATAAATGAAAATGTAAATGTCCTACTTCTTGTCCTCCATCTTTACCACAATTTACAATTACTCTGTAGCCATTTTCTTTAAAGCCTTGTTTTTCGGCAATTTCATTAATAACTTTATATATTTTTGAAATTACTTTTTCATCACCATCTTCCATTGTTGCAAGTGATGTTATATGTTTTTTGGGTATTACTAATACATGTATTGGTGCTGCTGGATTAATGTCTTTAAATGCAAGCACATCTTCATCTTCATATACCTTACTTGATGGTATGTCTCCTTTTATTATTTTACAAAATAAACAATCATTTTCCATTTTCTTATTCTCCTTATCACATTTTTTTATTAAACACATGTCTTTTTATATATTAACATCTCTTAAAATACACCAAGTTCCATTACTTTCCGGCAAACATTTAAATGTCATTTCTTCCTTTGTTACTGGATGATCTATTGTAAGTTTATAAGCCCATAATGCTATTTGTTTTCCTTGCCCTCTTGTTCCATATTTTTGATCTCCAAATATACTATGCCCTGCATGTGATAACTGTACTCTTATTTGGTGATGTCTGCCTGTATGTAAATTTACTCTTACTAATGATAAATTTTTCAATTCATTATATGCTAAAACTTCATAGTCTAGTTTTGCTAATTTAGCATTTTTCTTATCTTTATTTACAACTTTACTTATATTATTTCTTTCATCTTTATATAAATAATCTTCTAAAATACCTTTGCTTTGTTCAAACTTTCCATCTACAACAGCTAAATATTTCTTTTTAAATATTTTTTCTCTTACTTGATCACTTAATCTTGATGCTGCTTTTGATGTTTTCGCAAATACCATAACTCCACCAACAGGTCTATCTAGCCTATGAACTAATCCTAAGTAAACATTTCCTGTTTTATTATATTTTTCTTTTATATATTCTTTTATAATTGTAAGCATATCTATATCTTCAGTTTTGTCTGCTTGTGATGGAATATTTGGTTGTTTTTCTACAACTATTATGTGATTATCTTCATATATTACATTTAATTTATTCATATTCACTTTCATCTCTTTTCTAAAGCTATTTTCTAATTGAAAAAGCATTAAATTTCCCAGCGTCCATATATTCCACAAGGTAACACCAATTTTGAATTTTCCATTGGCAATCCAATTTCTCCTGAAGAAACTTTTCCATTATGTTCTTTATTAACAGTTAAATTTAATATATTTTCTAGGACTTTACTTGAAATTCCTGTAGTATATGAATTTATCAAGAAAAATAATGGATTATCTGATAATACATTTGTACATAATTCTACTAAATCATAAATATTATTTTCAAATTGCCAAACTTCTCCATTTGCCCCTCTTCCATATGATGGTGGATCCATTATTATTGCATCATATTTATTGCCTCTACGTATTTCACGATTAACAAATTTTACAACATCATCTATTATATATCTTACTGGTCTTTCTGCTAAACCTGATGATGCTATATTTTCTTTTGCCCATGTTACCATTCCTTTTGAACTATCAACATGACAAACTGATGCACCAGCAGATGCACATGCTACTGTTGCTCCTCCAGTATATGCAAATAAGTTTAATACTTTTATTTCTCTTTTCGCATTTTTGATTTTATCTATCATCCAATCCCAATTTACCGCTTGTTCTGGGAATAATCCTGTATGTTTAAATCCCATTGGCTTTATATTAAATGTTAAATCTTTGTATTTTATTTGCCATTGTTGTGGCATTTTTTTATTGTATTCCCAAGTTCCTCCGCCTGTTTTACTTCTATGATATGTTGCATTTATATTTTTCCATTTTTCTGGGTATGATTTATCTTTCCATATTATTTGTGGGTCTGGTCTTGATAATATTACATCTCCCCATTTTTCTAATTTTTGTCCATCTGCCATGTCTAATATTTTATAATCATTCCAATTATTTGCTATATTCATATCTTTTCTCCTTTTCACACGAATTATTATACAACATTTCTATATTTTTTTCAACAAAAACAAAAAACACACAACTAATTGTTGGAAATATACCTTTTAGCCTGATTATATCCTTGTTTATACAATTCATAAATATTTTCAGAATCTAACAAAGATGTTTTTTCTAAATTAATTGTTATCAATTTATCAATTCCATCTTTTTCATATGTCGATAATTCTCTTCCTTGTAATTCCATTGCTCTAGTTGCAACTTCTATAATATTTTTACAACATTCTTTTTTATGAATTGTTTCAAAACATATTCCTATAACTTCATTTGCTCCAATATCTCTCAAACACTTCCAAGGCAAATTTTCACGTGTTCCTCCATCTATTAATTGTATGTTTTCAAACTTACAGGGAGAAAATACTACTGGAAAACTGCAACTTGCTCTTACAGCTGTACTTATAGGTATATCTGTTATATATTGAGTATCATCCAATAATTGTGTTCTATTTTCATTAGATGATGCAATATATACAGTTCCTGTTTGTAAATCTACCATAGAAATAAATAATGGCATTTTTATTTGATTTATATTTTCTACATGACTTTTTCTACATATTTCGCTCATTATTTTTTCAATACTTTTTCCACTATTTAAACCATCAATTACTAATTCACCTTTAAATAATAATCCCAAAATTAATTTGAATATTTGCTTCCATTCTGCATATTTTATTTTTTTATAATATTTTTGAAACATTTTCCACATTTCATCACTATTATATCCAAGTGCATATAATGTTGCTATAATACTTCCAGATGATGCACCAGATACACAATCAAATTTTACATTTTTTTCTTCTAATGCCTTAAGTGCACCTATGTGTGCTGCAGCTTTTATTCCTCCTCCACAAAAACATAACCCTCTCATTTTCAACTTTATCCTCCTAAAATATTTTATGCTTTAATAAAAATAAAGTGAGCAATATTTTTCGATAAATTATTATCAAAAAATACTGCTCTTATATTTATGTTTTGTGTACACGGTGGCCTAATTCATTGGTAACACATTTTCTGTTTTCATTGATTCTTTCTTTTCTTTCAATTTCTTTTTGAAGATCAATCCCTTTCATCTCAGCAATTCCCAACAGGAAAATTGCTACGTCAGCAAGTTCTTCTGCAAATGTGTCTTTTCCTCTGAACCAAGCATCATATGCTTCTCCGACTTCTGCAACAAGATGACAAAATTCTTCATTCATATCTGTTGTGTTAAAACCATGCCGTTTTTTGTTTTCAAAAATTTCTTTTTGCAGTTCTTGTAAAGTCATATAAGTTACCCCCTTCAAAGACTTAGTGGTACTTCCAACTTACATATTTAATTTATCACTTTTCTATTTCAATGTCAATCTAATTTCTATATTGTTGCTAATTTTACTCCAATTTTTACTAATTCATAAATCATAACAAAATTAGCAATTGATAATGTAATAAATGTAGCCATAAAAAAAGAAAGCATCTTATGTTTTTTCAAAAATTTCATATACAAACCTCCCTCAATTCTTGTCCTTAATATGTATATGTAAATATTCTAAAAATATTCATAATCTACTTCTTATTTTCATCGCAATATGTTACAAATTTTTATTAATTTAATTGTTGTAATATATTTTTTGCTAATTCTTCATTAATTCCATTTACTTTTAAAAGTTCATCTATTGAAGAATTTCTAATTTTTTCAACGCTTCCAAAATATTTTAATAATGCTTTTTTCTTTGTTTCACCAATTCCTTTTATATCATCTAATTCTGATTTTGTTATTGATTCATCTCTTAATTTTCTATGGTAAGAAATTGCTGTATCATGTACTTCATCTTGAAATTTTGTAATTAAGTTCATTAAATTTTCTGATATTTCAAATTCTTGTCTTTGCTCATTTATTAATGCCCTTGTTTGGTGTTTATCATTTTTTACCATACCAAATACAGGAATATCTAATTCTAATGATTTCACAGCCTGTTTTATTGCTCTTATTTGTGTAATTCCTCCATCTGCAAATATCGCATCTGGGAGCTTACCAAAACCTGATGAATTAGTATTGTCAATTGAGTGTTTTAATCTACGTGTTACTACTTCTTGCATACATTTTGGATCATCTTGTGTTAAAACTGTTTTTATTTTAAATCTTCTTGACATGTTTCTTTTTATTGTTCCATCAACCATTACACACATTCCAGCTACCATATATTCTCCTGAAATGTTTGATATATCAAATGTTTCAATTTTTCTTGGTAATTTTTCTAATCCCAATACTTCTTTTAATTCAACTAAAATTTCGCTTCTATCTCTTTCTTTATTTTCAAGAGTAATTTTGGCATTATTATCAGCCATTTCCACAAATCTTAATTTTTCACCTTTTTTTGGTGATTTTATTTCTACCTTTCTTCCAGCTTCTTTGCTTAACCATTGTTCTATTGCTTGTTGATCTTCTAGTTCTTCCCTTACCATTATTTTATTAGGTAAATTTTGACTATCTATATAATATTGTTTTATAAAACCTGAAATTATTTCTTTGTCTTCCATTTCTCTTATGTCTTGGAAAAAATAATGTTCTCTTCCTACCATTTTGCTTCCTCTAACAAAAAATATTTCAACACATACCTCAATTTCAGATTTTGCAATTCCTATTACATCTATATTATTTTCTGTTATATTTGATACTTTTTGTTTTTCATTAACTCTTTGAATTGCAAGCATTCTGTCTCTTATATATGCTGCTTGTTCAAAGTTCATTTTACTTGACTCTTCAATCATTTGTTTTTCAAGTTCTTTTAATACTTTATCAACTTTTCCATCAAGAATGTCTATTATTTCATCAATTTGTTTTCTGTAATCTTCTTTTGAAACATATCCCATACATGGACCTAAACATCTATTTATATGATAATTTAAACAAGCCCTTGTTTCAGATCTAAAGTTTTTACATTGTCTAATTTTATATTTCTGTTTTATAAAATCAAGCATTTCTTTTGCAGCTCCAGGATTTGCATATGGTCCAAAGTATTTTGAACCATCATTTATTATTTTTCTTGTTATTGTTACATTTGGATAATCTGATTTTATATCTATCTTTATATATGGATATGTTTTATCATCTTTTAATAATACATTAAATTTAGGTCTATTTTTCTTTATTAAATTACATTCTAATATTAATGCTTCTGCTTCATTATCAACAACTATGTATTCAAAATGGTCTATTAATGATACCATTCTTTTTATTCTTTCAGTTTTATCTGTTTTTCTAAAATAAGATTTTACTCTTCTTTTTAGATTAACAGCTTTTCCTACATATATTATTTTGTCATCTGCATCATGCATTATATATACTCCAGGTTTATCTGGTAATATTTTTAACTGTTCTTCTATGTTAAACATTTTATCACCTTTTCTCTTTATCTTTCATGTTTATTTTACTATATTATATAAAAGTTTGCAATAAAATTTAAAATTATAAAATACCATTATTTCCTATTTGTTATTTTAATTTATATAATATAATATTTTATATACAAATGAAAAGGAGTATCTATTATGAGTAAATTATTCACTATGTATCAAAGTTTAAAATCTGAAAATTCATCAGATTTATATTTATTTAAGTCTGGCATGTTTTATATTTTTCTAGATGAAGATGCCAAAAAAATAAGTGAACTTCTAGATTTAAAGTTAACAAATCTTAATGCTTCTATACAAAAATGTGGTTTTCCTGAAAATTCACTTAATAAATATTTAAAACTATTAAATTATTTACCATATTCTATAAAAATAATTGATAGTTCTTATATGACAAAATATAATATTTCAGAATATAATTTAGAACAAAATTCTATTGATATTTTATCAAAATTGTCTTCTATTAACATAGATAGTTTATCTGTAAAAGAAGCTTTTGAATTTATTACAAATTTAAAAACTGAAGCTCAAAATATTTTAAATGAAACACAAAAAGATACAGTTTAAATTGTATCTTTTTGTACATTATAATGTTTCTTTCGTCTCCTACCAGATTCACATTAAAATTATATTCATTTTTACCAATTTATAGGAAGGAATAAACTTCTTTAATATCTAATACTTTATTGGCAAAGGTCCTTGAACCTTATACATCAAAAATGATATTAGAGTGGCTCGGAACCCATAATTGCTATTGGCATTGCCAGAATTATTGTCCCAGCGGTTGCCAGCTGGTTTATTGTTGTTGTTGTAATTACCACCTCGCAACACTACCGTCTCACCAGTAGAAAATTGAGCTTACAGTTTATCCCTAATTTATAATATTTTTACTTAATAATTCTTCTTGTAAAAATATATTTTTTCTTTTTAAATTATATGTATTTGCTATATCAAAATATCCCAAATGCCCTGTCAAATATTGTCTTGCCTCTTTAGATGATATATTTCCATTCTTAATTTCAATTAATAGATTTTTTACTTTTTTCTTAAATTTATTTTTTCCTTTATTTCTAACTTTTAATCTATATTCATTAATTTTATATCCACAAAAATTAACACCTTGCTTAGATTTAAATATATTTGTTTTATCATTTAACTCTAACTCTAATTTTTCTTGTAAAAAATTTTTTATTTTATTTAAATAGTCTCTTGCTTCTATCTTATTTTTTGTCAATATAACTATATCATCCATATATCTATAATAATTTTTAATTTTCAAACTTTTTACTGCATATTGGTCAAGTTCATTTAAATAAATGTTAGCAAATGTTTGAGAAGTATAATTTCCTATTTCAATTCCTTTTATTTTTAGTTGTGCTGATAATACCTGTCTAATAAGCCATAATAATTTTTCATCTTTTATTCTTTTTTTTAATATCTTATATAATATCTTTTTATCAATACTATTAAAAAATTTTCTTACATCCATTTTTAAAATATAATATTCCCTATATGACTTTTTCATTTTTTGCATTGCTTTTTGTAAATCTAAAGTTGCTTGATGCATTCCCCTTCCTTTTATACAAGCATATGTAGTTTTTATAAAGCTTGGAACATAATATGGAACTAAAAAATTATCAACTATCCACCTATGAACAATTCTGTCTATATATGGTGCTTTCTCAATGATTCTTTCTTTTGGCTCATATACTTTAAATGCTGAATATTTACCATGAACATATGTGCCTGTTTTTAATTTTTCATATAAATATTCAATATATTCCTCTTCTTTTAATGAAAATAATATAACTTCTCTTCTTAATCCCTTTCCTTTTTTTGACATTTTATGTGCATTCATTAAATTTTCATATGTTAGTGCTTTATCATATTGATTTCTTATCCACTTTGCCATTTGTACTCAAACCTTTTACATTTTTTCAATATCTTTTAAAATAATTATTACATCATCTTTTGTTTTTTTCAAATATCCATTAATTATTATATTATCATAAATATGATACCTTCTATAAATATCATCAGCTAATTTATTTTTGCCAATAATTAATATATTTTTTTCACATTTTTCTACTTCAAGTTTTATTATTATTAAAGCATAAATTTTTCCTTTATCTACTAATTTGTATTCAATATCATTAATCTTTCCACTAATTATTGCTCTATTCATTAATTAATCTTTCTTAAATTAGGATTTGCTTTTATCAAGCCACCTATTATTCTACCTAACTCTGCTAACTTGTTTATTGCAATTTCATAATTTTTAGATGATATTGATTTTTCTTCATTTAATATTCTTATCATTGATCTATTATAACTAATTAATGCATCTATTTTATTTAAATATGTATAAGCATCTTTTCGATCTTTATTTATAAAATGCGCATATTCCAACATTTGTAATGCTGATTTTTTTATTTCTGAACCTATATTAAATTTTTCTATCCTTGGTATTTTTATTAAAATCTGAAAAACATATTTCACATAATCCTCTGTTTTTGGAATTAGTATTAATGTTCCAGATGTTCTATATTTATCTAATGTATTATTTATTGTCATATTAATTTTATTTTTCCTTATTTTATTTTTTACAAAATTGCTAATATTTAATTATCATAAATATTAGCAATTTGATTTCTTATGTAAATTATTAGTTTTGCATTTTAATCCTATTTTTTTACTTTTTACAATACTGTAACAGTAGTCAGAGCTACTTTAAGAATAAAGTGGCTCGGAACCCATAATGGCTAGCGGCATAGCCAGAATTATTGTCCCAGCGGTAGCCAGCTGGTCTATTGTCGTAGTAGCAATAACCACCTCGCATCACTACCGTCTCACCAGTACCTGGATTTATTTCTGTTGTAAACTCTGCTTCATTTCCTCCCATATCATATATATTACATAATGATGTTGTTAATCCTGTATTTAATCTTTGTGATGTTCCTGATGGTTTTATTACATTTCCGCTACTATCTTTTACTTCTTGACTTGCCCAGTTTCCATTAAATCCTGTTATACTTGTTGCATAATTTTTTCCTGTTATATTTTGTATGAAATTAACTGCTGTATCCCATGAATAACTTGAACATAAATATGTAGTTGCTCCTGTTCCTCCACCTATTCCTTTTGCTAATTCGTATGCTTTACTCCATATTATACTTGCATATGGTTCTTGATTTGCTTTTATTACTGCTGTATTATTATTTTTTCCTACTTCATATCTTCCTATATAATATCCACCATATTTTTTTATACTTTCTTTTTCTGCATTTATTTGAGCTACTATTTCTTTTGATATTTCTGCATTTATTCCATAAGTTTTATCAGTATCTGAATATGTTACACTCGGATCTGTTAAGGTTAATTCATCTTTTATTGCTTTTGTTCCACCATCATCTTCAACTCCCCATTCAGTTCTTTTATATTGTAATTTATTACTTAATGTATCTATTGTACATGGTATCCACACATATTCATTTCCTCTACTATCTGATATTACTAATCCCTTATTCACTACATTTTCATTTGAATTTGTTGAAACTGTATATCCATTTGGTATTGGTACTTGTTCTCCATTTGCATCTTTAAACATTGTATAACTTGACTCATATGTTATGTCTCCAATATCTATATCTGAAACTTTGATTTCATATTTTCCATATTCTTTCTTAGCAGTTAATTCTGTTTCAGATGTTATTTGTGTTTCTACTGGCACATTATCAAAATATTTATCTAACACTTCTTTCAATGCAGATACTTTTAATTCTCCATTTAAATTTTCTAATCTCTTTTCTACTGTATCTAATTTTACTTTTTCTTTTAACTCTGCTATTTTAGACGATTCTTTTGCTTTTCTTGTTTGTGTTACTATTCCGTTTTCACTTGTTAATGTTGCCATTGTTACTCCAGCTAATATCAACATTACTATTATTGTTACTGCTAGTGCTATTAATGTTATTCCTTTATTTTCTCCTCTTTTCATCTGTTTCTCCCTTTCTTACATTAGTTCATTTTTTCTTTCTATAATTCATTAAGTATGTAACTTATAGATTTATATTTTTCATGAAAGGCTAGAATTTAGGCATTTTATCACTATTTCTATATTAAATAAAAAACATAATGCATATAAAATTTTTTAACATAAAAATCCAGTAATTTTGTTGACTTTAATATTTTTTATTGATAAAATTATTTTGAAATAGTAATCATTAAGTTACATACTTAATGATTTTTTGATAGAAAATTTTTATGCAAATTGTGAACAGTCAATAATATTTAAAATTAATCTTATAAATAAAACCAGAATCTTTCTTTTTATGATTTCTGGTTTCTTGCATCTTTATTCCAAATGTGTTATAATTATGTTAATCGGAACTTTTTCCGTAACATCTGTGCATAAAAGGAGAAAAGCATTATGTCTAAAAAAGAATCGTTCGGCATCATCACCATTTTGGCAGTCTTCATGGTTGCAATTCTTTCTGTTTTGGCTATCCGAATGGACAACAAAATCACTGCTAACCTCGTGTTAGACATGATTAAGTATGGTGATGCTCCCAATGAGTACACCATTGAAGTCACAACATGGGAAAAGAGCTATGCCTATGGTGTAGGAACAGAGCACTTCACCTTGTATGAGACACTCTCTCGCAACAAAGAGCATTCGAAATACATCGTTGTAATGTCTGATGATTCCCGTGACACCAAATCTGCATTCGTAGTGAACAATGTCAACAATATTGATGCCCCTTCTAAACGTGTTGCATATAATTTCACGTTTTCCCAGATCGTACGCAAGTAAATATGTACAAACCGCAGTCCTTAATTGGACTGCGGCCTCTTTTTAATTATTTTTATCTTTATACATTTTTACAATATCATTAAAACTCATTTTAGTACCATAATTTAAAATAGCATTTGAATAGATTTTTATAGCTATTTTTGCAATTATAATACCTGTAATTAATAATATTATTGTTTTTATTATACCATATTTTTAATTTTTTTCTATTATTTTAATATAATTTTGTCATTTTTGAAATCAAAAAAAGAAGCACCTCATGCTTCTTTTTTGATTTGTTTCTTTATATCTTCTAATTTTTCTTTCAAAGTCCACTTTTTAAATTGAACTTTTTCTTTTATATTAGGGAATGCATTTACCAATCTTCTATACAATCTAGATTTATTATGTATAATATTTTTAACCTTTTCAGAAATTTCAATTGTATCATCTTTAATTTCATTTGATACCTTTTTCAAGTTAAGTATGATCTTATATGATACAATATTATCAACCAAATGTACTGTTAATAGTGCTCCAATTAATACATTTTGTACCATGTTTGGTATCATTTTTAAATATTTTATTATAAATGGATTTGTTACATATATTATTATACAACTTGCTAGTCCAAACAGTACTAAATTTTCTAAACAAACTCTACCATTAATATTGAATTTTCTTTGACTATAATCCCACCATCTTGCTTTAAATATTATTTCCATAAAATAACTTGTAAAATATTCTAGAAAACCACATATTATTATAGACATAAAAAATGTTACTATTATATCATTCTGATATTTTTGTAATAATAAACTTACTAATACTACTCCATATCCATATATTGGACAAACAGGTCCAATTAAAAAACCTCTATTTACAAACTTTTTATTTCTGATTGAAATTGATGTTGTTTCCATTACCCAGCCAGCAAATGCATATATGAAAAATACTAATACATATATTTTTACTTCGTCAATATTCATTTTAATTCTCCTTTTTTTGGTTTAATATTTTATTTAATTCAGCTCCTAAAAATAATGCATAGAAACATGAATATGTCCACATCATTATTAACATTAATGTTGTTAAACTTCCATATGTTATTGAAAATCCTTTAAATATTGTTAAATATCTTGAAAATACAAATGAAATTACATTTAATGCTATTGCTCCAAATATTGCCCCATACACTTGGGTTTTTAATGCCATTTTATGTTTTGGCATAAATTTATATAACAATATAAATACTATAAATGTTGCAAAAATTAATCCAATTTCTGTTGCTATTGATGAAATTAAATTGTAATTTTCTAATGTTCCAAATTTTTCTTTTATTATACTTATAATTCCATTGCCAAATACTAATAATGTTAATCCTATTACAATTAATACTATAAATAGTATTGTTTCAATAACTGCTTTTACTCTTGTATATAAATATGATGCTTCTTCTTTATCGTCTGTATTATACACAATTTGTAATCCTTTTGTCAATGCATATAATCCTTTTCCTGCTGCCCAAATTGTAAATATTACAGAAATTGAAATTGTTCCTATTGATTTTGAATATACTTCTTGTACAATTCCTAATATCATTTCACTCATGCTTGATGGAATTACTTTAGAAATCACATCAAATAATGTTTGTGGCTCAATTCCTGTATATTGTATAAGTGTTATTACTAACATTATAAATGGTATAAATGATAATATTGTATAATATGCACATTGTGCTGAACTTTCGCTTATATGATCTTCTTTCATATTTTTAGATAATTCATTGATTTTTTCTCTTATCATAAATTTCTCCTGAAATTTTTATATTTTAATATAAAAAATATGGTGTTATTATATATTATAATCTTGGTTTTTTCAAGCTTTTATGTTATACTATTTTTATTATGGAAAATTTAGAAAGATATAAACATTTAAATAAATATTTGAAAGATAAATTTGGTGAACGTACATTAAAAATCTGTATTGATGGTGGATTTTCTTGTCCCAATAGAGATGGTTCTATTAGTAATGGTGGCTGTATTTTTTGTAGTGAACGTGGTTCTGGTGATCATATAAAACTTTGCTCTAATTCACATACTATTGAAAATTTTATTTCAGACCAAGTAAAAAATTATTTTACAACATACAGAGCAGAAAGAGCAAATAAATTTATTGCATATTTTCAAAATTTTACTAATACTTATGATTCTATTTCTAATTTGAAACTTAAATATGATTCTGCTTTAATTGATAATAGAATTGTTGCTTTAGCTATTGCAACTCGTCCAGATTGTATAAATGAAGATATTTGCAAGCTTTTAAAATCTTATTGTGATAAATATTATGTTTGGGTTGAACTTGGTTTACAAACCTCTAATAATGGGACTGGTAAATTAATTAATAGAGGTTATTCTTCACAACAATTTTCTAAAGCTGTTAATTTACTTAATAAGTATAATATTGATGTTGTTGCACATATTATGGTTGGATTACCTAATGAATCTTTTGATGATATAAAAAATACTGTTGGTTTTATTAATAATCATAATATTCAAGGTTTAAAAGTTCATTGTACTTATGTTATTGAAAATACTGTTTTAGCTAATATGTATTATAATGGAACATATACTCCTATTTCACTTGAATATTATTTAGAATGTGCTGGATATATTTTATCACATATTAATCCTAATATAGTTATTCATCGTATTTCAGGTGATGCTCCTAAAGATTTGCTTGTCGCTCCAGATTGGAATTCTCATAAAAAATGGATTATGAATGGTCTTGACAAATATCTTCGTGATAATGATTTGTGGCAAGGAAAATTTTATTAATTCTCCCCTTGCCATTTTTCATTCTCTATAATATTGCTTCTTGCTTTTCTTTTTTAATTTATAATTTTTTAATCTAAATATACTCTATATTTTCTCACAATAGCCATATAGTTTTTATAACCCTTGCTAGAGTAAGAATACAAGATTTTTTAAAAATGATTGCGCAAAATGGAAATATGGCGCAATGTTTGGTAACTGTAAAAAGGTCTATAACCAGCTTGGCTGTAAGTCCAACAA
>CAKOVS010000008.1 GCA_934122085.1 uncultured Clostridia bacterium
CAAATGAAATGTTAACAGGAGATTGGGAATTCAAAAATGTAACAGACAAAAATGGAAAAGAAATTAGTTCAATGGAAGTATTTGGTTCAGCAGGAGTTAATGGATATTTCACATTTCTAGAAAATGGAAGATTTATAAATAATCTTACAGGAGGAAATTCTTCAGAGTTTATAGATGAAGGAAAATATACAATAAATGATGAAAAAATAGAATTAAAATATGATGATGGAAGAAAAGGAGAATTAACAAGTTCAGATAAAGATGGAAATAAAGTTTTAGTAAAAACAGAAAATGACTATATATTGTATATGTCAAAGAAAATAAATAGTGATGCATCTAAAGAAGATATAAATAATAATTCTGATTTAATTGGTAAATGGAATACTTATGAAGTAATTGATAAAGAAAATTCAGAAAAATTAGATCCAAGTCAAGCTTTTGGATCTGGATATAAAGGAATAAGCTATCTAGAATTAAAGGAAGATGGAACATTCCAAGACTTAATTTCACCTATATCATCTTCAGAATTTATTAATGAAGGTAAATATGAAGTAAAAAGAAATTACAATAAATATGGAGATTGTTATATAATTTTAAACTATATTGATGGAAGAAGTTTGACATTCCAAAGAGTATATTTTTCTGATGATAATGTACCAACATTAGTTAGTTCTACAAATAGCAAAAGTGGATATGAATATTATTTGAAAAAATAATAGAAATATGTTATAACTATATAAAAAACAATATTTATGAAAATAAATGTTGTTTTTTTATATACTAGGAAAGTTATATTTTCCTAGTATATAAAAAGCTATAAATGTTAGCAACTTGAGATTTTCATCTTTTAGTTGAAAACTTAAATCGATCGATAACAAATTGCGATTACGCCTTTTGTTTCAAAAAATGAGAAAGGAAAAAATAAAATGGTAGATTATATAACAATAATAGGTGGAGGATTAGCCGGGAGTGAAGCGGCATATCAAATAGCTAAAAGGGGAATAAAAGTAAAATTGTATGAGATGAAGCCTAATAAATTTACAGAAGCACATAGTAATAAAAATTTGGCTGAAATTGTTTGTAGTAATTCATTTAAGTCAAATTTACATACAAATGCATGTGGATTGCTAAAAGAAGAATTAAGAAAACTAGATTCATTGTTAATAAAGATAGCAGATGAAACGCAAATACCAGCAGGACAAGCATTAGCTGTAGATAGAGAATTGTTTTCACAAAAAGTAACAGAAGAATTAGAAAAAAATCCATTAATAGAAATAATTCATCAAGAAGTAACAGAAATAGAAAAAATTGCAGAAAAAGGAATTGTAATAATTGCAACAGGACCATTAACATCAGAAGGATTATCAAAAGAAATCTCTAAAATAACGGGAGAAGATAAATTACATTTCTATGATGCTGCAGCACCAATTGTTACAAAAGAAAGTATTGATTTTAATATTGCTTTTTTTGGTAATAGATATGAACAAGAAAGAGGAAAAGATGAAACAATAGATGACTGGAAAGAAAGAATACAAAAACAAGAAGCAAGTTATATAAATTTACCAATGAATAAAGAAGAATATGAGAAATTTGTAGAAGAATTAATAAATGCTGAAGTTGTAACATTACATGAATTTGAAAAAAGAGAGATATTTGAAGGCTGTATGCCAGTGGAGGTAATGGCAAAAAGAGGAAAAGATACATTAAGATATGGACCATTAAAACCAGTTGGATTTGATGACCCAAGAACAGGAAAAAGACCATATGCAGTAATTCAATTGAGGCAAGATAATGAATTAGGAACAATTTATAATATAGTTGGATTTCAAACAAATTTAAAATATGGAGAACAAAAAAGAGTATTTGGAATGATTCCTGGATTACAAAATGCTGAATTTGTAAAATATGGAGTTATGCATAGAAACACATATATAAATTCAACGAAATTATTAGATAACACATATAACTTCAAAGATAATAAAAATATTTATTTTGCAGGACAAATTACAGGTGTTGAAGGTTATGTAGAATCAATTTCATCAGGAATGGTGTCAGCATTAAATGCCGTTGCCCAAATAAAAAATGAAAGCAAAATTGAATTTTCAAATTTAACAATGCTAGGAGCATTAGCTAAATATATTTCAACACCAAATGACAAATTTCAACCAATGAATGCAAATTTTGGAATTGTTCCAGAACTTCCAAAGAGAATAAAAGACAAAAAAATAAAGTATGGAATGTTAGCAGATAGGGCAATTGAGAACTTAAAAATATATTAAACAAAAAATGATAAAATATAAAAAAAATTGACAAAAACCCTTGCAAGAAATAAAGTGATATGATAGAATAACAACTGAATAAAATTCGGAAATAACAAAAGAAAGGAACATATTAAGAAGCAATCAACTTAATATAACAGGTTAAAAATGATGGAAGAATTAATTAATGAATTAGGTATATTTGTTAATGAAAAAGCAGTTTTAAGTGCTCAAATAAGAGATATAGAAAACAAAAGAAATGAATTAGCAAAAGAAAGGAATACAAAAAAAGCACAAAATAAAATAAAAAATGATGAAGAAGTTTGGTCAGAAGTAAATTGCTTAGGAAAGCAAATATCAGATTTAGGAAACCAAAGTCAATGGTTTCAAAATCAAATAAATTCTAAACTATTAAATGTAAGAGAACAATCATTTGTAGAAATAGATAATTTGATTGCTGAGAGTGTAAGAAAAAGTAGAATTATTAGTGAACAAATAGAAGAAAATAGAGATAATTTAGAGCCAGAAGAAGTTTATGAATTAACAGAATCAATAAATGAAATTGGACAAGATATGGCTAGAATTATGTTTGCAAAAAGATTAATTAAACATAATCAAATTGTTGATGTAATTAATCTATTTTCAGCTACAGAAACAGAAGAAAGCCAAGAACAAGATGAACAAATAGATGAAATACTAGAAAGTCAAGAAATAGAAAGTACAAATGAAAATGAGCAAGTTCAATTAATAAATGAAGAACTAAAACCTATTGAAGAAATTGCCGTTGATCCAACATTAACAGATTATTATAATAATATAAATGAAATAACAAGAATATTAGAAAAACATTTTACAGAAGAAAAAGAAATAATTACATTTGAAGACAGTGAAAATCCACAAATGTTAGAAAGAGAAAAAGAAGAACCAGTTTCAATAAAAAATATTATAGTAAAAATCGAAGAAAACGAATTAGTATATAAAGCAGAATTAAGCAACAAGAAGACAATAAAAATCTATCCAATTAAAGAAAAACTGCTAGAAAAAGAAAAGTTTGAAAGAGAAACATGGAAGAGAGAATTGATTGAATATTCAGCAAGTTCATATAGAAATTTAAGAAATATGGCAATAAGAAAAATGGATCCAATTGTATGTGAAATCTTAGATAGATTTGCAGTTCAATATGATGTAGATTCTCAAAATTTGGTATATAATTATGTTATGTCTTTTTCTTCAATTGATGAATATGATTCAGATATATTACCTGCAATAACATATAATTTATCATATATAAATGAAGCAAAAATAAGTAAAAAAGAAATAAGAACTTTACAAAAAATAGTAAAAAATTCAACACAAAATGCATTAGTAGATATAATCGGAAATGTAACATTATCAGAAAAAATAAAATGTTTTATGAAAAAAATATTTAATATAAGTAGTGCAAATATATTACCAGAAGGAAATAAAGAATAATTAATAATTTTAATATAAAAACATTGACATAATAGGAAAAAAATGATAAAATATTAACCGCAATGCGAATTATTTTTAATAATTTGTTTGCGGTTAATTTAATTTTTAGAATTAAATAAAATTAGGAAAAGAGGTGAAATTTAAGTGCCAACAATTAATCAATTAGTAAGAAAAGGAAGAAAATCAACAAAGGCAAAATCAACAGCTCCAGCTTTACAACATGGATGGAATTCAAAAAATAAAACATTAACAAACAGCAAAGCACCACAAAAAAGAGGTGTATGTACAGTTGTAAAAACAGTAACACCAAAGAAGCCAAACTCAGCTTTAAGAAAAGTTGCCAGAGTTAGACTTTCAAATGGTTATGAAGTAACATCATATATCCCAGGAATAGGACATAACTTACAAGAACATAGTGTTGTTCTAATCAGAGGAGGAAGAGTAAAAGACCTTCCAGGTGTTAGATACCATATTATCAGAGGAACATTAGATACTGCAGGTGTAAAAGACAGAATGCAAGGACGTTCAAAATATGGAGCAAAACGCCCAAAGAAATAAATCGATAAAGGATTTATTTTATAGTGCATGCACATCTTACTAAATTAAAGTACTTAAATTTAGAATAGATAATGTAGCACTAAACGGAAAATCAATAGATTTTCAGAGTAACTTAGATATCTTGTAGATATCATCAATAAGAGAGCAAATCTCAGAAAGAAAAGGAGTGAAGAATAGTGCCAAGAAGAGGATTTATAGCAAAAAGAGATGTATTACCAGATCCAATATACAATAGCAAAGTTGTTACAAAATTAATTAACAACATAATGTTAGATGGTAAAAAATCAGTTGCTCAAGGAATAGTTTATGATGCTTTTGATATAATAAAAGAAAAAGAAGGAAAAAATCCATTAGAAGTATTTGAAGCAGCATTAGAAAATATCATGCCAGTTCTTGAAGTAAAAGCAAGAAGAGTTGGTGGAGCAACATACCAAGTACCATTAGAAATTAGACCTGAAAGAAGACAAACATTAGGTTTAAGATGGTTAGTAACATATGCTAGAACAAGACATGAAAAAACAATGGCTGAGAAATTAGCTGGTGAAATCATAGACGCTGTTAACGGAAACGGTGGAGCATTCAAGAAGAAAGAAGATACACATAGAATGGCAGAAGCTAATAAAGCATTTGCACATTATAAATGGTAAAATTTAGATTGAGAAAAAAGAGTAAAAATTATTTCAATCACAAAATGAAAAAAAGGAGGGAATAATTACATGGCAGGAAGAGCATACCCACTAGAAAGAACTAGAAATATAGGAATAATGGCTCATATTGATGCTGGTAAAACAACAACAACAGAGAGAATATTATTCTATACAGGAAAAACACATAAAATAGGAGAAGTTCACGAGGGTGCTGCAACAATGGACTGGATGGAACAAGAACAAGAAAGAGGTATAACAATAACATCTGCTGCAACAACATGTTTCTGGAAAAATAACAGAATCAATATAATTGATACTCCAGGTCACGTTGACTTTACAGTAGAAGTACAAAGATCTTTAAGAGTACTTGATGGTGCAGTTACAGTATTAGCAGCAAAAGGTGGAGTTCAACCACAAACAGAAACAGTTTGGAGACAAGCTGATAAATACCAAGTTCCAAGAATGGTATATGTAAATAAAATGGATATCGTTGGAGCAAACTTTATGCTTTGCGTTGACCAATTAAAAAATAGATTACATGCAAATCCAGTACCAGTTCAATTACCAATCGGAGCAGAAGATAACTTTAAAGGAATTGTTGATTTAATTAAAATGAGAGCATTCATCCATAAAGATGATTTAGGAAAAGAAATTGAAGAAACAGATATTCCAGAAGATATGTTAGAAGAAGCTAAAAAATGGAGAACTACAATGATTGAAGCTGCATGTGAACAAGATGAAGAATTAATGATGAATTATTTAGATGGAAAAGAACCATCTGAAGAAGAAATCAAGAAAGCATTAAGAAAAGGAACAATAGCAAATCAAATCGTTCCAGTAACATGTGGTTCTTCATATAAAAACAAAGGTGTACAAGAATTATTAAATGCAATAGTTGACTATATGCCATCTCCATTAGATATACCTCATATCAAAGGAACAACATTAGATGGTGTTGAAACAGAAGCAAAAACATCTGATTCAGAACCATTTGCTGCATTAGCATTTAAAATTGCAACAGATCCATTCGTAGGAAAATTATGTTTCTTTAGAGTATATTCAGGAACATTAGAGACAGGATCTACAGTTTTAAATTCAAGCAAAGACAAAAAAGAAAGAGTTGGAAGAATTCTACAAATGCACTCAAATCACAGAGAAGATATTGAAAAAGTATATGCTGGTGATATTGCTGCTGCAGTTGGATTAAAAGATGTTACAACAGGAAATACATTATGTGATCCTGAACATCCAATAATTCTAGAATCAATGGAATTCCCAGAACCAGTTATTGATATAGCTATTGAGCCAAAAGATAAAGCAGCTCAAGAAAAAATGGGAATAGCTTTAGCAAAATTAGCTGAAGAAGACCCAACATTCAAAGCTTATACAAATCAAGAAACAGGTCAAACAATCATCGCTGGTATGGGTGAATTACACCTAGATATCATTGTTGATAGATTAAAGAGAGAATTCAAAGTAGAATGTAATGTAGGTAAACCACAAGTTGCTTACAAAGAAACAATAAGAAATAAAGTTAAAGTTCAAGGTAAATTTATCCGTCAATCTGGTGGTAAAGGACAATACGGAGACGTATGGTTTGAAATGGAACCATTAGAGCCAGGTAAAGGTGTTGAATTCGAAAGTAAAATTGTTGGTGGAGCAGTTCCAAAAGAATATATTAAACCAATTGAACAAGGTTTAAGAGAAGCTGCTGAAACAGGAATTTTAGCTGGATACCCAGTAATCGATTTCAAAGCATCATTAGTAGATGGATCATACCATGAAGTTGACTCTTCAGAAATGGCATTCAAAATAGCTGCATCAATGGCATTCAAAGAAGGATGTAAACAAGCTAAGTCAGTTCTATTAGAGCCAATAATGAAAGTAGAAATAACAGTTCCAGAAGAATACATGGGAGATGTTATTGGAGATGTAAACTCAAGACGTGGTAGAATGGAAGGAATGGAAGCAAATGATGGAATGCAAGAAATAAAAGCATTCATACCATTATCAGAAATGTTTGGTTATGCTACAGACTTACGTTCAAAAACACAAGGTAGAGGAACATACTCTATGGAACCATCTCATTATGAAGAAGTTCCAAAATCAGTATTAGAAGCAATCGTAGCCTCAAGAGCTAAAAAAGAAAACTAATACACTAAAATAAAGAAATATGTGAATTTTATAAAAACACTTGCATTTTAGCCTGAAATGTTATAAAATGCAAGTGCAAAATAAAATACGTTATTAAATTTAAAATATAGAGAGAAATCTCAAAAAAATAAGGAGGAATAAAAAATGGCAAAAGCAAAATTTGAAAGAACAAAGCCACACGTTAACATCGGTACTATCGGACACGTAGACCATGGAAAAACAACAACAACAGCTGCTATTACAAAATATTTATCATTAAAAGGTCAAGCTAAATTCGAAGCTTATGATCAAATCGATGGAGCACCAGAAGAAAAAGCAAGAGGAATCACAATTAATACAGCTCACGTTGAATATGAAACAGATACAAGACACTATGCTCACGTTGACTGCCCAGGACATGCTGACTATGTAAAAAACATGATTACAGGTGCTGCACAAATGGATGGTGCAATATTAGTTGTTTCTGCAGCTGATGGACCAATGCCACAAACAAGAGAACACATCTTATTAGCTAGACAAGTAGGTGTAAAATACATCGTTGTTTACTTAAATAAATGTGATATGGTTGACGATCCAGAATTATTAGAATTAGTTGAAATGGAAGTTAGAGACCTATTAACAGAATATGGTTTCCCAGGAGACGAAATTCCAGTTGTAAAAGGATCATCATTAAAAGTATTAGAGAGCACATCAACAGATCCTAACGATCCAGTTTATGCTCCAATGAAAGAATTAATGGATGCAGTTGATAGCTATATCCCAACACCACAAAGACCAATCGACCAACCATTCTTAATGCCAGTTGAAGACGTATTCACAATCACAGGACGTGGTACAGTTGCTACAGGTAGAGTAGAAAGAGGAGAAGTTAAAGTTTCTGACGAAGTTGAAATCATAGGATTATCACAAGAAAGAAAGAAAACAGTTGTAACAGGTGTTGAAATGTTCAGAAAATTATTAGACCAAGCTGAAGCTGGAGATAACATCGGAACATTATTAAGAGGTATTGATAGAAAAGACATCGAAAGAGGTCAAGTACTATGTAAACCAGGAACAATACATCCACATACAAAATTCACATCAGAAGTATACGTTCTAACAAAAGAAGAAGGTGGACGTCATACACCATTCTTCAACGGATACAGACCACAATTCTATTTCAGAACAACAGACGTAACAGGTGTTATTGAATTACCTGCTGGAACAGAAATGGTTATGCCAGGTGATAACGTATCAATGACAATTGAATTAATTACACCTATCGCTATCGAAAAAGGATTAAGATTCGCTATTCGTGAAGGTGGTAGAACAGTTGGTTCAGGTGTTGTTGCTGATATAATCGAATAATATTTGAATATATATAAAAGAGCTATGAATTTTCATAGTTCTTTTTGTAGTTTGTGTTAATTATTTTTGGAGATGTTTAAAAAAAATTTTTAATATGTAATTATATTGAAATAAAAAAATAATATAAATGTAACAAAAAAATGTAAATATATGTTATAATCTACTTAATAAGAAAAAAAGAAATTTACATAAATTTGACAAATGGATTAAAATATTGTATAATAAGGTATAGTGTGAAAATGTAAGAATATAGGAGGAAAGTTTTATGGATAGAAAACAAAGAACATGGGAAAAATTATATGCTCAATATGTTAATGGAGAGATGGATGCTAAATATGAAGAATTAAATAAAGTTTTTGGAAAAGATAGAGCAGAAAGAAGAAAAGGGCAAAGAAGTGGTCAAAATAGTAATAAAATGACCAAAGAACAATATTTGGAATATGAAAAAATGACAAAAATAAAGAAAAATTTAGGTCAAGTTAAAAATATAATTGAATATTTAAATAAATTATATGAATATCAAGAAAAAGTTGAAAAAGAATTAGATTTAAGAGAGAGCAAAAGTAATGATATAGAATTAAGAAAACTTGATAAAGATTTGACAAAGATTGATAGTGATTTAAAAACAATCAATAAAGAAATAATTGATTTGAAAAGCCAATTAAAAGCAACTAATTTAACTGATACTCAGTTAGCTAAATTACAAGAAAAATTAAAAGAAAAAGAAGAAGCAAAAGACAAGTTAACTAATCAGAGACAAGAAAATAATGATAATTATAATAAGTTATATAATGAAGAAAATAATTTAAAAAATAAAACAAGTGAATTTTCAAAATTAACATCAGATCAATTAAGAGATATCCATAAGTCGATTTGTATGAAAATATCAGAGTCTCATTATTTTGGAAAAAAATTAATGAATGGCGAAAAAATAGATGATATACAATGGAAAAAAGATGAATTTAAATATAGTAAGTATGTTGCTAAAGATATACAAAAAGATAAAATAAAACAATTAAAAGAAGCTTCTCAAACAGTTGATTTACCAATAAAAGAAGAAAATGGAATGAAAATAGAAGAAAATGAGAGTGCAACTGTAGAACAAGGTAATAAAACAGAAAAAGAAGACAATAAAGAAACATCATTAGTTTCAGTTAGCGAATTTGATCAAAAACATCCTAGATTAGCAAAAATTAAAAATTTCTTTAAAGTGCTAAAGGATAAAATAACAAAAAAAGAAGAGAATTTTGATTTGGAATTAAATTCAGAAGAAGCAGATAAAAAGTTAGAAGAAGCAAAGAGAATAGATGGTAAACGTTCTAAATTTTTGCAACAACTTGATGTTCGTAATGTTGCACAGAATGGAATGGAAAATGAAGTAGAAAAAATGGAGAAAGCAGAACAAGAAAAGAAAAAAGCAGAATACGATAAAAAAGTTGAAGGGTATATGAAAAAGAAAATGGATATGAAAATGATATCTTCAGAAACAGCTAAAAAAATTACAGAAAAATTGGAGCAAAAAGATGAAGAAAGTGAAAGATAGAAGAACATATTGTTCTTCTATTTTTTTCTCCAAACCTATTGCAATTTTAATAAAACAATAATAAAATAGAAACATCATGAATAAGAATAATAGCAAAATATAATAAACATAATAAGAAAGGAAATGAAATAATGAATATATTACTAGACGCAATGGGAGGAGACAATGCACCAGATGCCAATATAAAAGGAGCATTAAAAGCAGTTAATCAAATAAAAGCAACAATAACATTAGTAGGAAAAGAAGAAGTAATAAGAAACAAAGTAAAAGAATTTACAGGAAAAGAAATTGAAGAAGTATCAAATAGACTAAAAATAAAAAATGCAACAGAAACAATTGAAATGGAAGATGGACCAACAGATGCAATAAGACATAAAAAAGATTCATCAATGGTAGTTGGATTTAAAATGCTAAAAGAAAACGAAGGTGATGTATTCATATCTGCTGGAAATTCAGGAGCATTGCTTGCAGGAGCAACATTAATTGTTGGAAGAATAAAGGGAATAGATAGACCAGCATTAGCAGGAATATTACCAGCATATAAAAGCCAATTATTATTAATAGACTCAGGCTCAAATACAAATTGTAAACCAATTAACTTATTACAATTTGCTCAAATGTCAACAATATATTTAAAAAACACTTTTGGAATTGAAAAACCAGCAGTAGGATTGTTAAATATAGGAACAGAAGAAACAAAAGGAAATGAGTTAGTAAAAGAAAGTTATCATTTATTAAAAGAAAAATCAGAAGAATTAGGAATAAACTTTATAGGAAATGTTGAAGGAAGAGACGCATTTTCAGGAAAAGTTGATGCAATAGTAACAGATGGATTTACAGGAAATGTATTTTTGAAGACAACAGAAGGACTTGGAAAATTTGTAAAAAGAACTTTATCAGAAAGTCTAACACAAAATATATTTGCTAAAATTGGAACAATACCATGTTTGCCAGCAATTAATAGATTTAAAAAGACAATGGATTATAAATCATATGGAGGAGCATTATTCTTAGGAGTAAAAAAGCCAGTTGTAAAAGCACATGGAAGTAGTGATGAAAAACTATTTGAATTTACAATAAAACAAGCTGAAAAATTTGTTGAAAATAAAGCTGTAGACAAGATGATAGAGCACTTTGAACAAATTAATAAAGCTTAAATTTTGAATGGTTAGTATAAAAAATAAAAAAAATCCAAATATGCTTGACAAAATAATAAACATATAATATAAATGTTAAAGAAACATTTGAAAATTAAATGAAATATATCATTTAAAATTGAGAGGGGGTGAACTTGTAGTGAGTTCAGAAGAAGTATTTGAAAAAGTAAAAGGAATAATTGTTGAACAATTAGGTGTAGCTGATACAGCAGTTACATTAGAAGCATCTTTCATTGATGACTTAGGTGCTGATTCTTTAGATATAGTAGAATTAGTTATGGCTTTAGAAGAAGAATTTGATATAGAAATTCCAGACGCTGATGCAGAAAAAGTTGTTACAGTTGGAGATGTAGTAGATTACATAAAAGAAAATGTATAATAAAAACAAAAGATAGGCATGTTAAAAAACATGTCCTTTTTATTATGCAAAAATTTATAATTTTTGCATAATAAAATGATGCTACAATAGCTATTCCCTTTGAGATTTTCTCCTTACAGTCGAAAACTCAAATCGGGTTAAGAAAAGTTGACAAAGTCACTTTTCTTGTTGCATTTTTTTATTTGATATAGTAAAATAGAAACATATAATAATGGAAAAAAGAGGTAAGTTAAATAAATCATGAAGAGTTTAGAAGAAAATATAGGATATACATTTAAAAATAAAGAATTACTAAAAAGAGCATTAACACATACATCATATGCTTATGAAAAAGGAGTTCAAAGTAATGAAAAACTAGAATTTTTAGGTGATAGCATATTAGAATTCATATCAAGTATATATATATATCAAAATTATCCAACATTAAAAGAAGGGGAGATGACAAAAGTAAGAGCAACAGTAGTATGTGAAGATAGTTTATATAAAATAGCTACAAAACTAAAATTTAATGAATTTTTATATTTAGGAAATTCAGAAATAAAAGGAAAAGAGCAAATTAGAAAAGCTATTTTAGCAGACAGTGTTGAAGCAGTAATTGCAGCAATGTATTTAGATAGTAATTTAGAAGAAGCTCAAAGATTTATTATAGATAATTTAAGAGATGAAATTGAAATTGCAACAAAACATGTTGGACAAAAAGATTATAAAACAGTACTTCAAGAAAAACTACAAGAACACGGAACAACAAGTATAAAATATGAGATAATAGATGAAAAAGGACCAGACCATGCAAAAATATTTGTATCACAAGTAGAATGGAATGGAAAAAAACTTGCAATAGGTGAAGGAAAATCTAAAAAAATTGCAGAAATGGAAGCTGCGAGAAAAGCTCTTGAAATCTTAAAATAGAATAAATATATAATGTAAGAAAGGAATTAAGAATATGAAAAAACGTTATATAATTCCAATATTTGTACCACATTTAGGATGTCCAAATGATTGTGTATTTTGTAATCAAAAATCAATAAGTGGACAACAAAAAATGATAACAAAAGAAGATATAATAAAAACAATTAATTTTTATTTAGAAAACATAAAAGATAAAGAAGCCAAAAAAGAAGTTGCATTTTTTGGGGGAAGCTTTACTGGAATTGATGTAAACAAACAAGAAGAATTCCTACAAACAGCATATAAATTTATAAAAGATGGAAAAATAGATAGTATAAGAGTTTCAACAAGACCTGATTATATAAATAAAGATATATTAAAAAGATTGAAAAAATATAAAGTAAGAACAATAGAATTAGGAGTTCAATCTGCAAATGACTATATATTAAAACAAAGCCATAGAGGGCATACATTTGAAGATGTAAAAAAAGCATCAAAATTAATCAGATGGTATGGATTTAATCTAGGACATCAGATGATGGTAGGGTTGCCAGAAAGTACTAGATTAGATGAAATAAATACAGCAAAAGAATTAATTAAATTAAAACCAAAAATGGTAAGAATTTATCCTGTATTAGTAATACATAATACAAAACTTGAAAAAGATTATTTAGAAGGAAAATATAAGCCATTAACAGTTGTACAAGCTGTAGAAACATGTAAAGAAATTGTACCATTATTTAGAGCAAAAGGAATAGATATAATTAGAATAGGACTTCAAAATACAGATGAAATAACAGATCCATCTGTAAAAGGAAGTGAAGTGGTTGCAGGTCCATATCATCCAGCATTTAGACAATTAGTAGAAGCAAATTTATGGTATGATGATATATTAAAAAGAATAAAAGAAATGAACACAAAAGTAAAAAGGGTAAAAATTATAATTAATCCTAAAGATGTAAATAATGTTGTTGGACATAAGAGAGAAAATATAAGAAAATTAAAAGATGTATATGAATTAGATTTAATAATTGAACAAGATGAAAAAATGAAAGAAGGAAAATTTAAACTAGAAATATTAGAAAAATATCCAGAATTTTTAGATGAAAAGGAATAAAAGAAACTATGGAAAAAGAAAATAAAACGATAAATATATTATTGATTGTTATAATGATATTAGTTGTTGTGGGATGTATTGTTGCATATTTATATTTTACACATACATGGGAAAAGAAAGACAAAAATCAAGAACCAATTTTTACAATGGTAAATTATCCAAAAATAGATGGTTCAACAGCTACATTACCTTTAGCACAAGCATATAAATCAGCATTTACAGGAACAGATATTAAAAAAGTTGATGTTACACATTCTAAAACACATAATGCATATGTTAATTTAATAAATAAAAAATCAGATTTAATATTAGTAACATATCCATCTGAAGAAGAACAACAACTTGCCAAAGATGCGGGGGTAGAATTAGAAATTATACCAGTTGTAAAAGAAGCATTTGTATTTTTTGTTAATAAAGAAAATTCAGTAGATAATTTAACATTAAATCAAATTCAAGATATATATTCAGGAAAAGTAACTAATTGGAAAGAAGTTGGAGGAACAGATGCTCAAATATTAGCATATCAAAGACCACAAAATTCTGGAAGTCAATCTGGAATGTTGTCACTTGTAATGCAAGGAATAAAAATGAAAGAACCTGAAAAAGAAACAATTGCACAATCTATGGTAGATATAGTTGATGTAGTTTCAGATTATCAAAATAAAGAGAATGCTATAGGATATTCATATTATTATTATATTACAACAATGTATTCAAAAGACAAAATAAAACTTTTATCTGTAAATGGAATAGAACCAACTTATGATAATATAAAAACAGGTTTATATAATATCCAAACAGCATATTATGCTGTAATAAGAAAAGATGAGCCAGAAAATAGTGATGCTAGAAAATTATTAAATGCAATGATATCAACATATGGTCAAAAAGTTGCTAAGGAGGCAGGATATGTTCAAAACTATTAAAGGAAAATTGATCTTTGTTGTTACATTTTCTGTTATTTGTATAATAATAACATCAATATTAGTTATGTATAAAAGAATTGATATAAAAGATGATAATTCAGAAGAAATAGCAAAAACAGAAGAAACCAAAAACAATGAGGCAACAAATCAAAAAGGAATTGATTTAAAAGGAAAATATAATCAAAATGATTTGAAAATTACAGAAAAAAGAGCAACAAAAGAAAGAGTTGAAATAACATACTTCCAGATAGATGGTTTAAAAAATCAAAAAATTCAAGAGAAGATAAATAAAGAAATTGAAATTGAAGCTTTAAATGGATATAAAGAAAATATTGATTTAGATAAAGTTGTAAATGCTTCAATAAGTTTATATGAGACAGCTAATTTTAGTAACATACTTTCTTTTTCTTCATATTCTTGGGGAAAAATAAATGATGATAGTGACGATTTGATAAATGTTCAAAAAGGATTTACATATGACCTAAATACAGGAAATTTAATAAAGTTAGAAGATTTATTTACAACAAATGCTCCAATAACTGAAATATTAAGAAAATCAGCATATTATGGATTTGTGTCAAATAGAGCTGAGATGAATTTAAGTGGAAATTTACAAGTTAATGATTATGGAAATATAGAAGAAGATGTTGCAGATTTTATAGAACAATATAAGAATGGAAAAATAACAGAGTTTTATTGTACTCCATCAGCAATTATGATAGTATATGATGAAATATATATACCAGTTTCATTTGAAGAATGGGCTGATTATATAAATATTTATAATAAATATTTATCAAGTGAATCATTATATAAATCAAATAATATAGGATATAAAAATTTATATACATTAACAGATAGAACTTTAAACGATTTTTACTATTATACAAATTATCAAAATGAGAAAAATTATTTTATAGAGATTTTAGTTTTATGGGATGAAGATAATAGTAGTGATTTCGAAAAACAATTAGTATCAAATAAAATAAAAGATATAGAAAGAGAAATTTCAGATTTAAAAGTAAAAGCAAATCAAGATACAAATAATTTTTATATTTTAAATTATTATATTGAAATAAATGGATTTTTTGAACAATCAATGGAAGAAAATTTAGTATCTGTAACAGAGTGGGGAAATTATTATGATATGACAATACATGATTTTGAAACAACAATTGAACCTATAATAATAAAATATGATAGAAGTGCAAATGAAGGTGGAGGAATTCCAGAATATGTATATAACTTTACAGATGTCTTAAAAATTGAACCACAAAAATTAACAGAATATTATAATATTGAAACAGGTGAAAAGGTGGTTATCTAATATAATATGTATAAAAAACTATATATTACAAATAATTGTAATATATAGTTTTTTTGTAAAGGAGATGTTTGTGAAAAGTGGAGTAAAACAAGCTATTCTAGATGGAAGCGGAACAGTAATAGGGGCGATGATAATGGCATTTGGAACATCATTATTTTTATTACCAAATCAATTATCAACAGGAGGATTTTCAGGAATAGCAACAATAACATATTATTTATTTAATATTCCTATGGGATTAATGAATTTAATATTAAATATTCCAATGTTTATTTTTTCAAATTATAGAATAGGAAGAAAGTTTTTAATAAAATCTATAGTAGGAACAGCAAGTTTGTCAGTTTTTATAGATATATTTGATAAAATTGAACCAATAACAACAGACAGATTTTTAGCATCAGTATATGGAGGGGCAATAATAGGAATTGGTACTGCAATAATTTTAAAAGTAGGAGCATCAACTGGTGGAACAGAATTAATTGCAAATTTAATAAAATCATATAAACCTAATATTACTATAAGTAGATATTTAACAATAATAGATATTATAATTGTCATTGCAAATGTATTTGTATTTAAACATATTGAAATAGGATTATATTCTGCAATTGCAATATATTTATATGGAAAATTAATTGACACTATATTTGAAGGTGTTTATTACACAAAAATAATGTTTATAATTTCAGACAAAAGTGATAAAATTTCAAAGAAAATAGAAGAAAATGTAAAAAGAGGAGTAACAGGGCTTTACGGAAAAGGAATGTATAGTGGAAATGACAAATTAGTATTAATATGTGCAGCAAATATAGGAGATATACCTAAAATAAAAAGTATTGCTCGAAATATTGATGAAAAAAGTTTTATTGTAGTTGCAAATGCAAGAGAAGTATTAGGAAAAGGATTTAAAGAATCAAGTTAAGTGCAAATGTATTTTTACATTTGCACTTATGTTTTTGTTATGAGTAATGAAGAAATAATGTTAACATGTGTATTACAATTAAAGTTGGCATTTTTTAATTTTTCTTTATAATTAAAATCATCAAAGTTTTTTTGATAAGGAAAATATTTTAGAATACTTAAATAATATTTATCAATATCAACATTATATTCTTTTGCTGTTTTATCAAAATATTTATTTAATTCATCATTTAAACGATTTTGAGTAGCAGTAGATATCTTATCTATAGTATCTGTATCTTCATAGTTTATATTTGAATTTAATGAGATTATATTAGCAATTAAATTTAGTTCAATATTTATATTTATAGCTCCATTTTCGATATTAGATGTTATTTTTGATTTTTTATTATGAGAAAGTTGAATTTCTAATTGTTTATTTTCAACTAATGGATCTTCAACAGATATTATACAGGTATCAATAGAATTTGTAATAAGAGAATGACAAATAGATTCCCAAACAGTTAATTCTCCAATATATTTATCACCAGAAAAAATAGCAAGACCAAGGTCTTCTGTACCTCTTCTACCAACAATTGAACTTTTTCCAGCAACTAAATTATTCTGATTAGTTTCAATATCTTGTTTTTCTTGCTCCTCAACATCTTGTGAGGATGAATTAGAATTTGAGGCTTCACCATTTATATTGCCTGAATTGCCACTATTTGAAGATGAAGAACTTTCTTCAGAAGAATTTGAAGATGATTTATTTTCTTCAGAACGTGCTGTTGAATTTAATCCACCTAAGACTGCTATTGGGTCTGAATTGCTCTCAGATAGATTATTAAAAAAATCACCAAGAGTTATATTTGAAAAATATCCAGTCAGTTTACTTGTAATATCAAATGTATCAAAATATTTACTTGTTAGATTTTCTAAATTAGGTTTACTATTATTAATATAATCATATGCTTTACAATTTGTAACAACAATATTAGCAGAAGAACGAATTTCTTCATTATTTATTAAACTATATATCTCTGATGAAATGCCTTCTTTGGCAATTTCTTCTGAAAAAACGATAACACTACAATGTGCAAGATTAATTTCTTTACCTATATAACTATTTAAAAGGTTTAATCCACTAAACATAGAATTAGCTTCACAAGATGTTAATACAATTTGCGAAGAATCAGAAGATGCACCACTTGATGAAGAAGAAACATTTATAAATTGAGTAGAGATTTTTAATCTTGCTTTTTCGCCTTTATCAATTCCAAGTACAAGAACATATGCAAGATGTTCTATACGATGAGAGACGTATGAATTGGAAAATCCTGCAATAAATGTAATAAAGACAACAAATAATATTAAAATAATTATAAATTTTTTCTTCATTGTAACCACCTTTTAACTTTCTTTTTTATAAATGCTAATAGTAAAACTAAAATAGCAATTACAAATACTAATATAAAAAAGAAATAACTTAAAAAATTTTCAGTAAACATCAAAGATGTATTATAATTTTTCTGCCATCCAGATGTTATAAATAATAAAAATGCAGAAATAAATATAAAGAAAAAGTTAGATTTGGAATATGTTAATTTTTTAAAAATATTTGCTGAAAACTTTAGTGTTAAACTTAAGTAACTTACAAAACTAATAATCCAAATTAGAAAAAATATAGAATCCATTTTTCTGAAAAATTCACCATATTCTATATGCTTTACTGCTGAATATAAAGGTAGTAATTCATCTATTTCTGTAAAACCATCAAATGTAAAAAGAACTGTTGCAACACATAATAAGTTTAAAATACAAGATATTACAATAGATGTTATTGCAATTTTTTTTATGTTTTGAGTATTTTTTAATAATGGTGGCAAGAAAAAAATATATGCTAAACTTTGAAATACAATCATATTATTTAATCCACCAACAAAAGTGTAAAAGAGACTATCTCCAAACATAGGGTATACATTTTCAATGTTAAAATATTTCATATCAGAGAAAAACATAAAGATAGTAGTAATTATAATTAAAGGAAAAACAATAAAATTGCTTCTATATAAGGCATTATTTTTGAATAGGCAAGTAATAGTAGCACCTATTATTAAAAATGATCTTATAAAAATCAGTAGAGTTAAAGGAAAATATATTATTTCTAAACATGAAGAAAACAGATGAAGTGAATTTCCTGCAAAAATAATAAAATATATAAAAAATAAAATTCCAACAATCCATTTTAATATTTTTCCACCAAGATAATCAGATATATCAAGTAAATCAAATGATGGAAATTTATTTAATAAATAACATATTAAACTTGTGAAAATTAATATAATAATACTTAAATATAGTAGATTAAGTAAAGAAGCAGAAGATGTATTATTAATTATAGATTTTACTCCAAATATAATTATTTGATTAAATGAGATTGTTGTTAAAAGGGCAATTGCTTCTTTATTTCCAATTTTAGTATTTTCCATAACAATCCTTTCTTGTAAAAAATATTATAATGCTATTATTTACAAGAAAATGGAATTTATACAATTGACAATTATATAAAAATATGCTAAAATATCAAATGTGTTGTCAAGAGATTGATTTGATTTTATCGTATGAAATGATAAAAGTAGTAAATAATTATGAGAGATAATTAAATAAAAAGAGAGGTTTATAAAGCATTTTTGTAAGCTTTATTTAACATTGATACAGATAAAATTAAAAGAGAAAGGAGAATAGATAAATAAATGTCAGAAGAAAAAAATATATTAGAAGAAACAGCAAGTACTGTTGCTGAAAAAGTAAGAAAGACAAGAAGAAATTATCATAAAAAAGAAAATTATAAACAAGAAGAAGGAACAAAAACAAAGAGAAATTATAAAACAAGAACACCAAAAATAATGCAAGAAGTAAAAGATGGAGAAGTAGTAGAAACAAGCATTGCAAAAGAGGTATTCAAAAAATCAAGTTTAAAAATAATCCCATTAGGAGGATTACATGAAATCGGAAAAAATATTACAGTATTTGAATATGAAAATGAAATGATTGTTGTAGATTGTGGTTTATCATTTCCAGAAGATGATATGTTAGGAGTTGACTTAGTAATTCCAGATATAACATATTTAGTAAAAAATCAGGAAAAATTAAAAGGAATGGTTATAACACATGGTCATGAAGACCATATAGGAGGAATACCATATTTTTTAAAACAAATAAATACACCAATATATGCAACAAGATTAGCAGCAGGACTAATAAGCAACAAATTAGAAGAACATAAATTATTAAGAAGTACAGAAATGCATATAGTAACACAAGGTGAAACAATTCAATTAGGGAAGAACTTTAAAGTAGAATTTATAAGAAGTTCACACAGCATACCAGATTCTGTAATGTTAGCAATCACAACACCAGCAGGAACAATATTACATACAGGAGACTTTAAAGTAGATTACACACCAATAGATGGACAACTTATGGATTTTGGAAGAATTGCAGAATTAGGAAATAAAGGAATATTAGCATTAATGTCAGATAGTACAAATGCAGAAAGAAAAGGATTTACAATGTCAGAAAGTTCTGTAGGAGAACTATTTGATACAGTATTTCAAAATTGTTCAAAAAGAATAGTTGTAGCAACATTTGCATCAAATGTACACAGAATACAACAAATAGTAAATTCAGCTATTAAATATAACAGAAAAATAGCTGTATGTGGAAGAAGTATGATAAATATTATAAATACATCAATAGAATTAGGATATATCAAATGTCCAGACAACATATTTATTGATATTGATATGATAGGAACATATACAGATGAACAATTAGTTATTATAACAACAGGAAGCCAAGGAGAACCAATGTCAGCATTAACAAGAATGGCAGCAGGTGATCATAGAAAAATAACAATAACACCAAATGATTTAATAATAATATCAGCAACACCAATTCCAGGAAATGAAAAATATGTATCAAAAGTAATAGATGATTTAATGCAATTAGGTGCAGAAGTTGTATATAGTGCATTAGCAAATGTACATGTTTCAGGACATGCGTGTCAAGAAGAACAAAAATTAATAATGGCATTAGCAAAACCAAAATATTTTATACCAGTACATGGTGAATATAGACAATTAAGAGCACATGCAGATACAGCAAAATTAATGGGAATAAGTGAATCAAACATTTTTATGCTTACAAATGGTAGAGTACTAGAAATGAATGAAGATGAATGTAAATTTAATGGAAGTGTACCAAGTGGAAGAGTATTAGTTGACGGATTAGGTGTTGGAGATGTTGGAAATATTGTATTAAGAGATAGACAACATTTAGCACAAGATGGACTAATAGTAATAGTATTAACAATGGATTCACAAACAGGGGAAGTTGTAGCTGGTCCAGATGTAATTTCAAGAGGATTTGTATATGTAAGAGAATCAGAAAATTTAATGGATGATGTAAAAAGTGTTGTAAGACATGAAGTAGCAAAATGTGAAGAAAGAGGAATACGTGATTGGACAACAATAAAATCAACAATTAAAGAAAACCTAAGAGATTACTTATTTATTAAAACAAAAAGAAATCCAATGATTATACCAATAATCATGGAAGTATAATAAAAAAGAGGGGCTTATTAAATATAAGCTCTTTTTATATACTAGGAAAGTTCTCTGAACTTCCTAGTATATAAAAGCTACAATCGCTAGCCCTTTGAGATTTTCTCCTTTTAGTCGAAAACTCAAATCGGGCGAGAACAAAGGGCGACTACGTCGCTTTGTTCTTTTTATGGAGGAGAGATGAAATAAAGATATAATTAATAATAAAAAAATTCAGAAATTATTAGACATTTTTTATCCACAAATGTGTGGAATATGTGAAAAAGAAAGCAGAAACTCACTTTGTTATGAATGTAGAAAGAAATTACAAAAAGAATTTAAATTCACCAAAATTAGTTCAAAAAGACAAAATTTTTCAGAGCAATATTATTTATTTCAATACAAAAATTTAATAAGAAACCTAATTTTAAAGATGAAATTTCAAAAAGAGTCATATATATACAAAACAATTGAACATTTTCTACAAAATAATAAAAAATATTTGGAAAAATTAAAAAAATATGATATAATTATTGTGGTACCATTAAGTTGGAAAAGAAGGCTACAAAGAGGCTATAACCAAAGTCAATTAATAGCAGAAATAATTTCAAATATTTTACAAATAAAAATAGAAAGTAAAATATTATATAAAACCAAAAATATTGTACCACAAAGTACACTAAATAAAAAAGATAGAAAAGAAAATATAAAAGGAGCATTTAAAATAAAATATATAGAAAAAATAAAAAATAAGAAAATTCTTATAATAGATGACATTTATACTACGGGAAATACGTTAAACGAATGTGCAAAAATGTTTATAAAAGAAGGAATTAAAAAAGAAAATATAGGTGTACTAACCCTTGCAAAAGATTAAAAAAGAAAGGAGAAGATGCAAAAAAGCATCTACTAGATTATATGGAAGACTTAGTTGAAAGTATATTAGATTATGTAAGAGCAGAATATACAGATTATGCTATAATGATTAATGGTGAATGGGGATCTGGGAAAACTTATTTTTGGAATAATAAAATAAAAAAGAAGATTGATTCCATGAAATTTAATGGAAAGCAATATAAGACAATATATATGTCTCTATATGGAATTTCTAATCTTGAAGATATAAGTAAAAAGATATTCATAGAAACAACGCAATTAATGGACAAAAATTTAAGAAAATATATGAGTCAACATGAAGAAGCAACAATTCCTGAATATGCTAAAACTGGATTAGATATGGCAAACCTATTTGGTGTGTCAAATAATGAAGGAAAAATAGATTATGAAGAATTTTTTTCAACAGATGATAAAGTATTATGTTTTGATGACTTAGAAAGAGCAAATGTTGATGTTATAGATATTTTAGGGTATATTAATAATTTTGTTGAACATGACCATATAAAGACAATAATAATATGTAATGAAAAAGAACTAGCTACTAAAATAAAAAGCAGTAATTTGGAAATGAAAACATTTATTGCAACATATATACTAGATAAAGAAGGAGAACTACAAAATAATAATAAACCTATGGTAGAAAAAATAAAAAATCAAATAGAAAATGTATTTGATAAAGCAAATGATTATGAAAGAATCAAAGAAAAACTTATAGGTGAAACATTTGAATATGCTCCAAAATTTGACTATATAATAAATGGAATTTTAATAAGATATGAAGATGATAGAGACTTAGATAGATTTTTTAGAACTAATATAAATCTTATAGTATCTACATTTGAAAAGAGTGGAACTAGAAACTTAAGAATATTAAAACATGCATTAAAAGACTTTCAAAAAATATATCAAATAATAACTCAAAAATATCCAGAAGTTAGCAATAGAATAATTCAAACAATGTTGATATTTACAATAGCTATTTCATTTGAAATAAAAGCTGGAAAGATAACTAAAGATAAATTTTTAGATATTAAGAACAATGAAGAATATAAAGCAATATTAGTGTCATCTAGAGTATTGATGGATAATAGGCAATTTTATATCAAAGAATTTGATAATAATTATTACTATAATTTTAAAGCAGAATATAGATTTTTCAAATTTATTGAGTATTATGTTAGAACAAGAATATTTGATATGAAACTACTGAAAACTGATATGGATGAGATTAAGAATACGGGAGAAAACAGAAATATACAAGCATACAAAAGATTACTTACTGAAGAGTATTGGAAGATATCTGATGAAGAATTTTTAAAGGTAATAAATGAGATTATAAATGAAATAAGAAAAGGCGAAATAGAATTAGTAGATTTGGTAAAGTTATATACATATTTTAATTATTTTGTTGATAAAGGCTTAATACCATATAAAAAAGTAACATTAAAAAGTATATTTAGTGATGGAATGGATTTAGTTGCCCAAAAATCAGTTTATTGTGAAAATATAGAAGAAGAGCTAGATAAAATAGCAATAGACAAAAATTATAAAGATATTGAAGAAATATTAAATAAATTTTATGAGTTAAATGAAAAATTAAAAGAAAAGGCATTGGGACAGAAAGCAGAAGAAATATTTAAATGCATTCCAATGAAAATGGAAAAATTTTATGATAGATTTGATAAAGAATGTATGAACATTCCAATATTTAAATACCAAGAACCAAGACTTATTTTTCAAAGACTTATGTATTCGAGCAATGAAGATTTAATAATTATAAAAGATAGATTAATAAAAAGAGCTAATATTTATCGAGATAAAATAATATCTGAAAAAGAAAATTTAATTCAATTAAAAAAGATAATAGATGAATACATTAAAGATAAAAATATTTCTATAAAAACAGTTATGTTAGAAGAGTTTTCAAAAGGATTACAAGAAATAATAAATCTATATGAAGAAAATTTGACAAATGAAGAAAAATAAGTTTTAATAATATAAAGAGAAAGGATGTGATTTTATGCAAAATACAACAACAACTGTAATTGCGATATGCTTAGCTGCAACATTATTATTTATAGCACCATTAGTTGCATTAACAGAAAGAAATGATAATGTAGTTCAAGAGAATGTAGAATTATTAGTAAATGAATTTGTCACAGATGTGCAAAATACAGGAGTTATAACACAAGCTAAATATCAATCATTAGAAAATTCATTGGCTGCAACAGGTAACACATATAATGTAGAAATTGAAGTTCAACATTTGGATGAAAACCCAGGTAAAAAAACAACACAAGTTAATTATACAAAAATAGGTGAAAATGTATATTATTCAGACTATACAACACAAGTATTAGAACAATTACAAAATAACAATAAAAAGATGTGCTTAAAACAAGGAGATAGAATTGTAGTAAATGTAAAAAATACAAATAGGACACAAGCTCAAACATTAAAAGGTTCACTTTTAAGTTTTACAAATGCTGGTCAATATACAATTTCAGCAAGTAGTACTGGAATGATAAATGTAAATGGAAAATAGAATAACGAAAGGAAAAACAAAATGAAAAAAATTAGAGGATTTGAAGTTGCAAAAGGATTTGAAAACAAAGGAATAAATTTACCAGAAAGAAAAACAAAATATTCAGCTGGATATGATGTAGAATCTGCAGAAGATGTTATAGTTCCAAGTTTTAAAAAAGGAATGAAACCAACATTAGTAAAAACAGGAATAAAAGCATATATGCAAGATAATGAATATTTAATGTTAGTAAATAGAAGTTCTAATCCTGGGAAAAAAGGATTAATATTAGCAAATAGTGTTGGAGTTGTAGATAAAGACTATTATGAAAATGAAGATAATGATGGACATATAATGTTTGCTTTCTATAATATAAAAGATGAAGACATAGAAATAAAAAAAGGTGATAGAATAGGACAAGCTATATTTACACCATATCTTACAACAGATAATGACAATGCCGAAGGTGAAAGAAATGGTGGATTTGGTTCTACAAATTAAAAAATAAATATAATTAAAAAAATAAGAAAAAATGGCAAATGTTTTGACTTTTGCCATTTTTTATGGTATAATAAAAAAGGTTAAAGAAATCTAAAAAACGGAAATTTTATGATTGAAATATGCCAAATAAATTTACTGAGAGGAGAGAAAGACATGTATAATGTAGGAGACGAAGTTGTATACCCAATGCATGGAGCAGGAAGAATTGTAGCAATAGAAGAAAGAGAAGTAATGGAGGAAAAACAATCATATTATATATTAGAAATGCCGGGAGAAGTAAAGGTAATGATACCAACTGCAACAGCTGAGGAACATGGTATAAGAAGTGTAATAAATAAAGAAGAAGCTCAAAAAGTTATGTCAGTATTAGAGCAAGATGAAACAGAAATGGAAAAAAATTGGAATAAACGTTATAGAGAAAATATGGACAAAATGAAAAGTGGAAATATTTATGAAATTGCAGATGTTGTTAGAAATTTGAGTTTTAAACAAAAAGAAAAAGGATTATCAACAGGTGAAAAGAAAATGTTATATAATGCAAAACAAATACTTGTAAGTGAACTTGTTTTTGCAGAAAATTCAACACAAAATGAAGTTGAAGAATTAATTGATAATAAAATAAATTCTTCATATGCTATGTTTAGAACAGATGAAGGAGAAATTGGAAAAGCATCAGCAGGAAGTATAGTAAATAAATTCATACCATTTAATGGATAATAAAAAAGAAAAAAGTCGGAATCACAATTATATTGAAAAATTGTGATTCTTTTTTTATCTTTAAAATAAAAAAATCTATTGTAAAAAAATTTATATTATGATATCATCAAGTTGAAAAATTGATAACTAAAAGAGGAAAGGAATGTAAAAATATGATATATACATTAACATTTAATCCTGCTTTAGATTACACAACACAAGTTGAAAACTTTAAAATTGGAAAAATAAATAGAACAAAAACAGAAAATATATTAGCAGGTGGCAAAGGTTTAAATGTATCAATAGTTTTAAAAAGATTAGAAATAGAAAATACAGCAATTTCTTTTGTTGCAGGATTTACAGGTAAAGAGCTAGAGAGAAAAATAAAAGAATATAATATAAAAACAGATTTTATTGAAACGAACAAAGGATATACTAGAATAAATGTAAAGATTAGCTCATTGAAAAAAAATTCGTTAATACAAGAAAGTGAGACTGCATTAAATGGTAATGGACCAGAAATTACAGAAAATGATATTGAAAAATTGTTACGAAAAATACAAAATATTAATTCGAATGATATGGTAATATTATCTGGAAATATTCCAAAATGTATAAATGAAAATATATATGAAATAATATGTAAAGAATTAGATAAAAAGAATATTAAATTTGTAGTAGATGCATCTCAAAAATTATTAATGAATTGTTTGAAATATACTCCATTTTTTATAAAACCAAATAAAGATGAATTAGAAGAAACGTTTAATACAAAAATAGAGACAAAAGAAGAAATAATAATTTATGCAAAAAAATTACAAGAAAAAGGTGCACAAAATGTGCTTATATCACTTGGTGGAGATGGAGCAATATTGCTTACAGAAAAAAATGAAGTATATTATTCAAATACACCTAAAGGACAAGTTGTAAATACTGTAGGTGCAGGAGATTCAATGGTTGCAGGATTTATTGCAGGATATTTAAAAAAACAAAACTATAAAGAAGCATTAAAATTAGGAATTGCATCAGGAAGTGCAACAGCATTTTCAGCAGGGTTAGCATTAAAAGAAGAAATTGATGAATTATTAAAACAAATTACTATAGAAAAAATATAAATAAGTTTATAAAATTCTTTAAGATTTAAGCTTAAAGGTCTTTATATAGAAAAACTAAAGAAAGGATGAATGTTATGAAAATTACAGATTTACTTAGCAAAGATGCTATAAAATTAAATGGCATAGCAAATAGTAAACAAGACGCTATTAATAAATTAGTAGATTTAATGGCGAAAAATGGAAACTTAACAGACAAAGAAAAATACAAAGAAGTTGTATTAAAAAGAGAAGAAGAAGGGTCAACTGGAATTGGAGAAGGAATTGCAATACCACATGGAAAAACAGATGCAGTTTCAAAGCCAGGATTATCAGCAATGGTAATAAATGATGGAGTAGAATTTGATTCATTAGATGGACAACCAGCAAAATTATTATTTTTAATTGCTGCTCCAAATACAAAAGATAATGTACATTTAGATGTATTAAGTAGATTATCAACATTATTGATGGATACAGAATTTAGAAAATCCCTAATGGAAGCAAAAACTCCAGAAGAATTTCTAAGATGTATAGATATTGCAGAAAATGCAAAATTATCACAAACAAAGAAAAATGATGAATATGAAATATTAGCAATTACATCATGTCCTACAGGTATTGCGCACACATATATGGCAGCAGAAGCATTAGAAAAAATGGGAGAACAATTAGGACATAAAGTAAAAGTAGAAACACATGGATCTTCAGGAGTAAAGAACAAGTTTACAAAAGAAGAAATAAAAAATGCAAAAGCAGTAATAATTGCAGCAGATACAAAAATTGATTTGTCAAGATTTGATGGAAAAAAATTAATAAAGGCAAAAGTTGCAGATGGAATTAATAGACCACAAGAGTTAATAGAACGTGTATTATCAAGTGATGCAAAAATATATCATTCAAGCAATAAATCTCAAAATAATGATTCAGATGAAAAAGAAGGATTTGGAACAAAAATATACAAACATTTAATGAATGGTGTTACACATATGTTGCCATTTGTTGTAGGTGGAGGTATTTTAATTGCAATAGCATTTTTATTAGATGATTATTCAATAAATCCATCTAATTTTGGTATGAATACACCAGTAGCAGCATTCTTTAAAACAGTCGGAGGGGCAGCATTTAATATAATGCTATATGTATTGGCTGGATATATAGCAATGAGTATTGCAGATAGACCAGGTTTAGCAGTTGGATTTGTTGGAGGAATTTTAGCAGTTCAAGGAACAACATTTGCATCATTAACAGATAGTTCAGTTGTACTTGTAAGTTCAGGATTTTTAGGAGCTTTAATAGCAGGTTTTGTTGGTGGATATATTGTAATACTATTAAAGAAAATTTGTAGTTATTTACCAGATAGTATAGAGGGAATAAAAACAATCTTATTATATCCAGTATTTGGAATTTTACTTATGGGAGCATTTATGTTATTAATTAACCCATATGTTGGAGCAATAAACACAGCAATAAATAATTATTTATCATCAATGGGAACAGCAAATAAAGTTGTTTTAGGTGCAATACTAGGTGGAATGATGGCAATAGATTTAGGAGGACCTATTAACAAAGCTGCATATACATTTGGAACAGGAATGTTAGCATCAGGACAATATGAAATAATGGCAGCAGTAATGGCAGGAGGAATGGTACCACCACTTGCAATAGCATTTTTAGCAACAGCATTTCCAAGAAAAGTACCTAAAAAAGATAAACAAGCAGCATATGTTAATTATATAATGGGACTTTCATTTATATCAGAAGGAGCAATACCATTTGCATCTGCAGACCCATTAAGAACATTACCAGCATTTGTTGTTGGTTCAGCAGTGACTGGAGCATTATCAATGATATTTAATTGTACATTGATGGCACCACATGGAGGAATATTTGTTATAGCAACAATAGGACATCCACTATTATATTTATTAGCAATTGCTGTAGGAACAATAGTTTCAACATTAATTATGGCAAAACTAAAGAAAAATTTACCAGAATATGATAAAAAATAGCGAAAGGATGTAGAATATGAAAACAGAAAAAATTACATTAAAAAATGAAACAGGTTTACATGCAAGACCTGCATCAGAAATAGTAAAAATCGCATCAAAATATCAAAGTACAATAAACTTAATTGCAGATGGAAAAACAATTAATGCAAAATCAATCTTAAATATTATGGCAGCTGGAATTAAATCAAGTACAGAAATTGAAATTCAATGTGATGGAGCAGATGAAGAATCTGCAATGAAAGAGCTTTTACAGGCTTTTGAAAATAACTTTGGAGAATAGTAAAAAATGCCTATAATAATTTTATTATAGGCATTTGATATGTTGGGAAGGAATGTGATAAAAATGATAAAAGGAAAAGGAGTTTCAGCAGGTATTGGATTTGGGAATATTGTTATTTTGAAAAATGAAATAAGAAAAATAGAAAAGAACATTATAGAAGATTCAGAAAAAGAGTTAGAAAAATTCCATAAAGCTCTACAAGAGGTAATAGATGAAACTAATCAAATTGTAGAAAAAGCAACAGGAACAGAAAAAGAAATTATGACAGCATATTTAATGATAATGCAAGATCCATCATTAATTTCAGAAACAGAAAATCAAATAAAAAATTTAAAAATAAATGCAGAATATGCTACAGAAACAGGATTTAATTCTGTAATACAAATATTTGAAAATATGGATGATGAATATATGGCTGGAAGAGCTAGAGATATTGCAGATATAAAAGATAGAATAATAGCAAAATTATATAATGAAGAAAAAATAGATTTGAGTAAATTAAAACCTAATACAATAATAGTTGCAAAAGAACTTACAACATCAGATACAGCAAAATTAGATTTTAAAAATATATCAGGAATAATTACAGAAGTTGGTGGAGAAAATTCTCATACATCAATTATGGCAAGAACACATTTGCTTCCAGCAGTAACAAAAGTAGAAAATGCAACAACAAGATTAAAAAATGGAGAATATGTTGCCATAAATGGAGAAAGTGGAGAAGTCTTTGAAAATCCAACAGAAGAACAACAACAAAATTTAATAAAAATTCAAAAAGATTTTATTGAAAGTAAAGTTGAATTAGAAAAATATAAAAATTCAAAAAGTAAGACAAAAGATGGATTTAAAGTTGAACTTGTATCAAACATAGGAACACCAGCAGATGTGGAATTAGTTTTAAAAAATACAGCAGAAGGAATTGGATTATTAAGAAGTGAATTTTTATATATGGATAGTGAAAAAATTCCAACAGAAGAGGAACAATTTAATTCATATAAAGAAGTTGCTGAAAAAATGCAAGGAAAACAAGTAATAATAAGAACACTAGATGTTGGAGGAGATAAAGAAATTAAATATTTAAAAATGGAAAAAGAAGCTAATCCATTTTTAGGTTATAGAGCAATTAGATTATGCTTAGATAATTCTCAAATATTTAAACCACAAATAAGAGCATTATTAAGAGCGAGTGCATATGGAAATATTGCAATAATGTTTCCAATGATTTCTTCAATTGAAGAATTGAGAAAAGCAAAAGCAGTAGTAGAAGAATGTAAAAAAGAATTAGATTGTGAAGGAAAAGAATATAAAAAAGATATAAAAATAGGAATAATGGTAGAAATACCATCTGTAGCAATTATTGCTGAAGAAATTGCAAAAGAATGTGATTTCTTTAGTATAGGAACAAATGACTTAATTCAATATACAGTTGCAGTAGAAAGAGGAAATGAGAAAATATCAAATTTATATTCAAAATATCATCCAGCAGTTATAAGATTAATAAAATCATCAATAGATGGTGCACATAAGGCTGGAATATTTTGTGGAATGTGTGGAGAAGCAGCTAGTGATGAATTATTAATACCATTATTAGTTGGTTTAGGATTAGATGAATTTTCAATGAATCCTAATAAAATATTAAATTCAAGAAAAATTGTTAATAATTTAGATAAAAAAGAGTGTGAAAAATTAGCAGAAGAAATATTAAAATTAGGAACTACAAGTGAAGTTGAAGAAAAATTAAAAGAATTTAAGAACAAATAAGAAAATTTTTCTTTAATTTGTTTAAAAAATGGAAATATGTGCTATAATTATAATGTTCAAAAAAACAGTGGGAAAGGAATGTGATTTTTATGAATACAAATAAAAAAGTAGTATTAGTAGGAACAGGTTTTGTTGGAATGAGTATGGCATATGCAATGCTAAACCAAGGAGGAGTAGATGAACTTGTACTAATAGATGTATTAAAAGATAAAGCAAAAGGTGAGGAAATGGATTTATCACATGGATTACCATATGCCCCACAAAAAATGACAATAAAAGCAGGAGATTATTCTGAATGTAAAGACGCTAATGTAGTTGTTATAACAGCTGGATTACCACAAAAACCAGGACAATCTAGATTAGAATTAGCAGTAGCTAATACAAAAATAGTAAAAGAAATAACAGAACAAGTAATGGCAAGTGGATTTAATGGAGTATTTATAATTGCAAGTAACCCTGTAGACTTAATGTCATATGTTGTTTCAAAAGTTTCAGGATTACCAACATCAAGAGTAATAGGATCTGGAACAGTATTAGATACAGCTCGTTTAAGATATTTAATTGCAGAATATTTAGATGTTTCAAGTAAAAATGTACATGCATATATATTAGGAGAACATGGAGATTCATCATTCGTACCTTGGGAACATTGCTATGTTGGATGTAAAAAAATGGTTGATATAATGGAAGACAATAATCATCCAATGGAAGATTTGAAGAAAATACATGATGGAGTATGGAAAGCAGCATATGAAATAATTGATAAAAAGAGAGCAACATATTATGGAATAGGTATGGCTCTAAATAGATTAGTAAAAGCAGTTTTAAATGACGAAAATGCAATATTAACAGTTTCAACATATCAAAATGGAGAATATGGCCAAGAAGGTTTATATATAGGAGTTCCAGCAATAATAAATAAAAATGGTGTAAAAGAAATATTGAAATTAAAACTTAGCAAGGAAGATCAAGCAAAATTTGACCATAGTTGTGATATAATGAAAGAAAATATAAAAAATGAGATTGATACAATGTTAGAAAAATAAATAAAAAGACTAGATTTTATTCAGAAAATCTAGTTTCTTTTTTGATAAAAATGGAAAAAAATTTATTAATTCTTACTATTTACAACTAAAAATCAATGTGTTATAATTCAACATGTAAAAGAAAAAATATGAGGTGAAGAAATGAATCAAATATTAGATACAGGTGATGAAAAATTTCAAAATAATAATATAAAATATGAAGTTTATAATTCCAAAACAAAAAAACAACCAAATCATGAAAAATCTGTAATAGAGATAAATAAAATAGTAATATTTTTTGCAATAAGTATATTAATTTTTGGAATATGTATAATTGTAGGAAGTATATATGCAAAAGATAAGATAAATAAAAATGTTGAAGAAAATGCAACACCAATTGTAAATTTTGACTTTAATGAAGAGAATAGTTCAGTAGATATTTTTGCTCATCATACTAAAGGAATTGTACAAATATCTTATAAAGTAAATGATAATGATGAAGAAATTATTGAAGGGGATAACCAACAAGATATAAAAACAACAGTAAAATTGGATGGTGGAAAAAACAAAATAGTTGTAAAAGCAATTGATACAATGAATCATCTTGTAGAATATGAGAGAGAATATACAGTTGGAAACTTAGCACAAATTACATTGGAAAATATAGATAATGCGGTAAAAATGACAGTTGCTTCAACAGAAAAAATAAAGACAATAACATATAATTGGGATGATGGAGAAAATACAATAATAAATGTAGACTCATTAGAATATTCTAGTCAAATTACTGCACCAAAAGGAAGGCATACATTAAAAATTGTAGTATTAGATGAAAAAAATGTAAAAACAGAAAAGACCCAAGTTGTTATAGGAGCAACAGCGCCTAAAATTGATGTTGCACTAACAGTTAAAGATAATGAGTATTATTATGTTATAAATATAACAGATGAGAGTTCATTAAAAAATGTAAAAATAATTTTAGATGATGAAGAAAAAATTAATGAGGATATTAATGAATCAACATATTCTACAGAAATAAAGTTACAAAATAATTCTTCAAATAAAATAATTATTGAAGCATCAAATGGAAATTTAAAAAGTACAATAAAAAGACAGAGACCATTACCGATTAATTAAAAAATAAGAAGTGAGGAAAGATATGGCACAAGAAATATATGTAATAGATGATGATGAATCATCTATTCCAATATTTAAAGAATTATTTAAAAATGATAAAGAATTCAAATTTATTGGAGTAAAAACAGAACAAATAGATATAACATTAAAAAATATACCATTTTTAATAATAATAAATGAAGATTCAATAGATAGAGATATTATAAGTTTGTGTAAACAAATAAGAACAGATGAGGATAATCAAATAACTCCTATAATAGTTGTATCTTCAAATACAGATAGATATCATAAATTAGAGGTTTTAGAACAATCAGTAGAATATTATATAAAAAAGCCAGTAGATACAGAATATATATATTATACAATAAAAAATATGGATAGACTATTAAAAATGAATAGAAGAATAAGTCCATTAACAGGTCTTCCAGGAAATGTACAAATTCATGCTGAATTAAAAAAGAGAATTACTAATAATGAGGAATTTTCAGTTTTATACTTGGATTTAGATAATTTTAAAGCATATAATGATGTATATGGATTTTTAAAAGGAGATCAAATAATAGAATATACGGCAAATGTAATATTAAAATGTATACATGAAAATTTTAGTGAAAATTATTTTGTTGGACATATAGGTGGAGATGATTTTATAGCCATTGTTCCAACTTTAAATGTAGATAATATATGTCAGTTAATAATTGCTAATTTTGATGAAGGGGTAACAAGATTTTTTAATGAAGAAGATTTGGAAAAAGGATATATAGAAGTTGCAAATAGAAAGGGAATTATAGAACAATTTGCGTTAACAGCAATTTCTATAGGAGCAGTAATTGCTGATAAAAATAGATTTGCTAATATATTAGAAATTGGTGAAGTGGGTGCACAAGTAAAACACGTTGCAAAATCTATTATTGGAAGTAGTTATGCTATAGATAGAAGACTACAATAATAAATTAAAACATAGTTAAAATTATTTACTATGTTTTTTTAATATGGATTTACATAACTTGACATTAACGCTAAATTTTGCTATACTATAAATTATATATGGAGGAAATTATATGGATGAATTTAAGGTTATTTTAGTAATGAATCAGGCGACTATAAATGTTTCAAAAAATAAAAATCTAGATTATTCAATAAACTTGAAAATACAAGAATATTTAAAGGATGAAGCATTATTTTTTAAAATTGATAAGAAGAATGCATTAAAAATATTAAAAAAGGTTGGAGTAAAAGAAGAAAAATTAGAAAATGTGTATCAGAAATTAACAGATCCAAGTGTTTTTTATGATTTAGAAAGAAAAGGAAAATTAAGAAGAGATGATAAAAATTTAGTTGTAAAATATGATACGACTCGGTTATAATAAATTATTTAATAATAAAAATAAAAAATAGAGATTGGAGAAAAAAATGAAGGACGAGTATATAGTAAGATTCTATAATGAAGTAAAGAGTTTTATGGATGGAGATTACAAAATAATATTGGAACCAAATAGAAGTTTAAAAGAAGATTGGATCGAATATGATTCAGTAAAATGGGAAATGAGCGATGAACTTAATGAATTAGTTGATAATTTAAAAAAGGATAATACAAAAAGTTTTGAGGAGAAAATTTTAGCAGTTTATCAATATATATGCTTAAAATATGTATATGATGCTAATGTATTATATTTTTTTAGAAAAGACATAAGTGATCCTAATAATATTAAATATATAGCAGTAGATTGGTATGGAAGAATAGTTGATGAAAAATGGATAGAAAAAAGAAAAAAGCATAATCGTAGAATTTGTTATGAATTTGCTAGATTTTATGCTAAAGCAATAAATACATTGTTAAATGGTAATGATAAGCTAGAAGCATTTATGTTAGGAGATAAAGCTAATACTCATTATGTGGTTGCATTATCAGGAGTAGATTATAGTGCTATATTAGATTTAGATGATTTTAATAGCTTAAAAGATCTTACTAGATTAAAATTAGGCTTAACAATAAAAGGTATAAAAATTCTTAGAGATGAATCTGGAAAATTAAAAAAAGCAGTAGATGAATATAATAAAGACAAAAAAGAAGAATTATCAGAAATAGAAGAAGCAACAGAAAATATAAGACCTATAAACCTTATTGAATATTTTAACAAAGTTGTAGAAATATTAAAAAAATATAATATAGATTCACAAGGTTTTTTTGAATATGTAAGAATAATTGTTGAGCGAGAAGGAATCGAAATAGATAAAATTTGGAAAGAAGTAAAAAATGTAGAAGAAAAAAGATATGCAAGATGTTTTACATTTAAATATAATTCTAGTATGTATTTGTTAGATAGTGTTGACCAAACATTAAAAGTAGTAGATGAAAAAAGTTTAGATAAAAATATTTTTGTATTTAATCCAGAAGAACATGAGTACCCATATTATGGAGGATAAAATAAAAAATAAGGAGAATTAAAAATGAATACTGATATTAAAAGATTGAGAAGATTAAATGAATTAGTAAATATATCATTAAAAAGAAAACATATAACTGTATTAGATCCTAAAGAGAAAGTTGAAGGAGTAGAAAATGATAGTGAAGGCATAATATATGATAAGGCAGATTGGAAAATTTCTGACGAATTAAAGGCATATATAGATGAGTTATCAAAAAATGACAAACTATCAACAGAAGAGAAAATTTTATTAATATATGAAAAATTGTGTAAAGATTATGTATATGATGATAATTTAATATCTTATATAAAAAAAGTAGATGAAGATAGCTATAGTTTACCAGATTGGTATGGAAGAGATATTGATAGCGAATGGGAAGAAAATAGGCAAAAACATAATAGAAGAATTTGCTTTGAATTATCAAGGTATCTTGCAAAAGCATTAAAAGAACTTTTAAAAGATGATCAATCATATGATGTTTGTATTTTTTGGGATAAAGATCTTACTCATTATTTTGTTGGTTTAACATGTGGTGAATATAGTGTAGACTTAGATTTAGATAACTTTTTTAATATTAAAGATTTAACAAGATTAAAAACAGATTTAACAGCAGAAGGAATAAACATTTTAGTAGATGATTCAGGAAAATTTAAAAAAGCACTTGATAAGTTTAATGAAGGTAAGGAAAAATTTGCTATAATAAAGATGGAAAGTGATATATCACAGAGAGAAGAACAAGAACATGAAACAGATGAAACAAAATTTGAAGATGAAGATGTAGAATTTTTAAATGAAGCAATAAAAGTTTTAGCAGAACAATATGATGTAGATTCTCAAGGAATTTATGAATATATGAAAGAAATTGTAGATATTAGATTAGATCCAAAAAGTAGAAAAAAACTATGGAAAAGAATAGATGGAGAATCAAGAGAATCATTAAGATATATAAGATGTTTATGTGTAAATATAAATGGAAAAGACTATCTAATTGATGTTGATAAAAAATTAATACGTCCATTTGATAGAGAAGAGTTAAATCAGAAAAGAACAAGTTTTGTAGAATATAGTGAACTTAGTCGTGGATCTTATGAATTTTATGATGGAAAATAGAAATTTGAAAATAATAGAAAAATATGTTATAATATAGATACATAAATTTTTTAGGAGGAAATTCCATGAAAGTTGAAATTGCTACTAATTCTACTGAAAAGATTAAAGGAATTAAGAATGCATTTTCTCGGTTTTTTTCAGTAAGCGATTCTGAAATTGAGTTTTTTAATTTAGCTGTTAAATCTGGAGTTCCAGAACAACCATTTAATGAAGAAACTTATAAAGGAGCTTTGAATAGGGTAAATACCCTAATTGAAAAAAGCAATGGAGCAGATTTTTATGTAAGCTGTGAAGCTGGAATTGAAACTTTTTCAAATGTATACTTTAATGTACAAGTTGTATGTATATGGGATAACAATTTGAAAAGATACCTTTGGGGGAAGAGTACAGGTTGGCAAATTCCTACAGAAGATATTGAGAGAATTAAGGAAGAAAATCTTGATACATATCTTAGGGCTAAAGGTATACAGAGCATTAATGAATTGTTTGGAAATGACTATTCAAGAGAACAGGCAGTAAAACAAGCTGTTGAGCTTGCTTTATCAACTAAAAAGCTTATGTAAAAGTAAAAAAAGACAAGAAAATTTAATTTCCTTGTCTTTTTTGTTTAAAATAAACTACATGTATATTGAAAAATAAGGAAAAATGTTGTATAGTATTTTTAGAAAAATAAATAAGAGATTTTTAATAAATGGAGAGAAAATGAAAGAACAAATATTAAAATTTTTAGGAAGAGATTCAGGCTTTGGAAAAGAAAATAATTCCGCATATATAGAATATGAAAATAAATTATTATTAATAGATTGTGGATTTACAGTATTTTCAAGATTAAAAGATAAATTTGATTTTAATAAATATGATGAGATAAATGTAATAATAACACATTTGCATAATGATCATGCTGGAACATTGAGTCAATTTATATTATATTTATATTTTATATATAATAAAAAAGTTAATGTAATTACAAATTGTAAAAGAATAAAGGAATTTTTAGATATAACAGGAACTCCAGAAGAAGCATATGAGTTAAAAAAAGAAAATAAAAATATAAGATTTATAAAAACGGAACATGTAAAGTATTTAGATTCTTATGGGTTTGAGTTAACTATAAATAATAAAAGAATTGTATATACGGGAGATACTAATACTCTAAAACCATTTAAACCATATCTAAAAAATGCAGAGGAGTTCTATGTAGATGTTTCAAGAGCAGGAGGAGCACATCTAAAAATAGATGATATTAAAACTGAATTAGAAGAAATACAAAAAAATGGGACAGATGTATATTTAATGCATATAGATGATGCTGAATATATAAGAAAAGTTACAAATAATATTTTTAAAATGTAAAATGAAATGTATTATAATAATTAAAAATGGAGATTAAAGATGAAAAAAGAAAATGAAGAAAAAATAAAAGAAGCAAAAGAAGTAATAGAAAAAGCAAAGAAAAAACAAGGAAAATTTTTAAAAGAATTTAAAGAATTTGCATTAAGAGGAAATGTTTTAGATTTAGCTGTTGGAGTATTAATAGGAGGAGCATTCCAAAGTGTAGTAACATCATTTACAAGTAATATAATATCACCAATATTAGGATGTTTTGGAGGAGTAAATTTTTCTGAGTGGGTATTAGAAATTGGAAAATTAAAATTAACATATGGTGCATTTTTAACAGACATAATAAACTTTTTAATAATGGCATTTGTAATATTTATGTTAGTAAAAGTTATGAATAAAATAGCAAAAATAGGAGAAAGACCAGAAGAAACAAAAGAAGAAACAACCAAAATTTGTCCACATTGTTATAACAAAATAAATATTAAGGCAGATAGATGTCCATATTGTACATCAAAATTAAATGAAAGCATAGATAATATTAAGGAGAATCTTAATAAATAAAACATTGATTTTATGAAAATATTGTGGTAGAATGACTACGAAAATAGTGGAAGGAGAAAAAATGAAAAAAATATCAATAGTAGTACCAGTATATTATAACCATGATAATTTATTGCCATTATATGCTGATTTAAAAGAAAAAGTACTATCAAAATTAGATAGAGAATATGAATTAATATTTGTAGACGATGGTTCAAAAGATGACTCATATTCAGTAATGAGAGAATTGGCTAAAATAGATTCCAATATAAAAACAATAAAATTATCAAGAAATTTTGGTGAACATTCTGCAATACTAGCAGGATTATCACAATGTACTGGAGATTGTGCAGTGAGAAAAGCAGCAGATTTACAGGAACCATCTGAAATGATATTAGATATGATAAAAAAATATGATGAAGGATATAAAGTTGTATTAGCAACAAGAGCAGATAGAGAAGAACCAGTAACACAAAAAATGTTTTCGAATTTATATGCATTTTTAATGAGAAAATTAGCGTTACATAATATGCCAAAAGGTGGATTTGATTCGTTTTTAATAGATAGACAAGTCATAAATTTGTTAGTAAAAATGCAAGAAAAAAACACATCATTAATGAGCCAAATATTATGGGCAGGATTTGAAACAACAACTATCCCATATGTAAGAAAAAAGAGAGAAATAGGAAAATCAAGATGGACATTATCTAAAAAAATAAAATTAGTATATGACTCATTATTAAGTTTTTCATATTTTCCGGTAAAAATGATAACAACAGCAGGATTTTTAACATCATTGTTATCATTAATTTTATTAATTGTTATTGTTTGTCAAAAAATAACTGGAAAAATAGATGTTGAAGGATATACATCTCTTGTAATGATTATGCTTATGGGATTTGGCATAATTATGCTTTCAATAGGTGTTATAGGAGAATATTTATGGAGAACATATGATGCTGCAAGAAAAAGACCACCATATATAATTGAGAAAGTTGAAAAAGGGGAAAAAGGGCAAGATGACAAATGAAATAAAAAAATATAAAGTTAATATTAATAACTTTCTTGAAAAACATAAAAAAATAATAATGTTACTATTTTTAATAATATTATTTTGTTATTATTTAATTTGGACAGTTTCACAACCATATGATTCATGCCCAGATGAATATATGAAATGGGATATATGTAAATATATGTTTGAGAATAATAAATTACCAAGAGGTGATGATCCAAGTATACGCAATCCAATATGGGGGATTTCATATGCATTTCAGCCGATTTTTACATATATGATTAGTACAATATTTATGAAAATAGCTTCTATTTTTACAATGAAGCAATTTTCACTAGTAGTTGCGGCCAGACTTGTAAGTACTATAAGTATGACAATAGCAATATATTTTGTAATAAAGATAGCAGATAAATTATTTAAAAATCAAACAATATATAAGATGTTATTTGTTGGATTAATTGCATTTCAACCAATAACTGCATTTTTAGCATCATATATAAATAATGATTCAACAGCAGTGTTAGCAACAACAATGATAATATATTTATGGATTTTAGGATTAGAGAGTAATTGGAAAACAAAACATTGCATTTTATTAGGTTTAGCAATTGGTTTTTGTGCGCTTACATATTATAATGCATATGGATATATATTATGTAGTATAATTTTATGCTTAATATCAGTAATTTCTAATAAAATGAAATGTAAAGAGATATGGCAAAAAGTTTTAATAGTTGGATTAATTGCATTTATGTTCGCAGGATGGTGGTTTATTAGAAATGCAGTATTATATAATGGAGACTTTTTAGGGATAGGAGTACAAAATGAATGTGGGGATAAATATGCATTAGATGAATATAAGCCATCAACAAGGATGACAATTCAAAAACAAGGAAAAACATTTATAGAAATGCTTCTTAAAGAAAGATGGTTAAAAACAACTATAATTAGTTTTATTGGAATTTTTGGATATCATTCAATAATTATGTCTCAAAAAATATATTATTGTTATTTTGTAATATGGTTAATTGGTGGAATAGGTTGTTTAATAAATTTTAAAGAGTTATTTGTATATAAAAAAGAAGAAAAAAATAAATATCTTTTAAACTATATATTAATATTATCAATAATAATACCAATTGGACTAAGTGCAGTATATTCATACTTTAGTGATTTTCAACCACAAGGAAGATATATTATGGGAATTATAGTACCATTTACATATTTTTTAGTAAATGGAATTAAAGCAATTCTGGACAAAATTGTTAAAAATAAGAAAATAAAAAATATTTTTGTTGGAATTATAATAGCTCTAATAGTAGTAATATCATTTAAAGCGTTATTTTCATATATAATCCCAACTTATAGAGTAAAATAGAAAGAAGAGGGTAAAATGATAGGGTTTAATGTACCAATTTATATGAAAGAATCAATAGACTGCATAAGAAAAGCAGCAGAAAGTAGAAAAATTTGTGGAGATGGAGCATTCACAAAAAAATGTAGTGAATGGATGGAGAAAAAATTTAATGCTAATAAAGTATTATTAACAACGTCTTGTACATCAGCATTAGAAATGGCTGCAATATTATTAGACTTAAAACCAGGTGACGAAGTAATAATGCCATCATATACATTTGTGTCAACAGCTGATGCATTTGTAATGGTAGGTGCAAAAGTTGTATTTGCAGATGTAAATCCAGATACAATGAATATAGATGAAGAAAAGATTAAAGAAGCAATAACAAATAAAACTAAAGCAATTGTTGTTGTCCATTATGCAGGAATTTCACCAAATATGGATAAAATAATGCAAATTGCAAAAGAGCATAATTTAAAAGTTGTAGAAGATGCAGCACAAGGTTTTATGGCAAAATATAAAGATAAATATCTTGGAACAATAGGAGATATTGGATGTTATAGTTTTCATGAAACGAAAAATTATAGTATGGGTGAAGGTGGAGCTGTTGTAATAAATGACCCAAAATTAATTGAAAGAGCAGAAATAATAAGAGAAAAAGGAACAAATAGAAATAAATTCTTTAGAGGAGAAATTGATAAATATACATGGGTTGATTATGGTTCATCATATTTGCCAAGTGAATTAAATTGTGCTTACTTATATCCTCAATTAGAAAAAGCAGAAGAAATAAATAATGCTAGATTAGCTTCTTGGGATTATTATAAAAAAGAATTAAGCGAATTAGAAGAAAAAGGATTAATAAAAATTCAAATAGTTCCAGAATATAGTACACACAATGCACATATGTTTTATATAAAAGCAAAAAATTTAGAAGAAAGAACAAAATTGATAAAATATTTAAAAGATAATGGAATTCAAGCTGTATTTCATTATATACCATTACACGATTCACCAGCAGGAAAGAGATTTTGTAGATTTAATGGGAAAGATGAATATACAACATCAGAAAGTGAAAAATTAGTTAGATTACCAATGTATTATGGATTAACAAAATCAGAACAAGATGAGGTAATAAAAAGAATAAAAGAATTCTATAAAAACTAAGTAAAATAATAATAGTAAAAAAGTTATAGAGAGGAAGTCTTCAAATGAAAAAAATTGTAATAATAGGTGCAAATAATTTTCAAATGCCATTAATAAAAAAAGCTAATCAACTAGGATATGAGACACATGTTTTTGCTTGGGCAGATGGAGCTATTGGAGCAGAATTTGCAGATTACTTTTATCCAATTAGTATAGTAGAAAAAGATGAAATATTAAAAAAATGCAAAGAAATAAAGCCAGATGCTGTTATTTCTGTTGCATCTGATTTAGCTACACTAACAGTGAATTATTTAGCAGAAAAATTAGGACTTGTTGGAAATAGCTTAGAATGTACTAACATTTCGACAAATAAATATGAAATGAGAAAAGCATTTCAAAAAAATGGTGTATCAGTACCTAAATTTTTTGAAATATCAAATATTAATGAATTAGCAAAAATAAAAGAAATGAAAGCCCCAATAATTGTAAAACCAACAGATAGATCTGGAAGTAGGTCAATTACTAAAATTGAAGACTTAAATGATGTTGAAAAATTAAAAAAAGCAATAAATGAAGCAATAGAAGTATCATTTGAAAAAAAGGCAATTGTAGAAGAATATATTGATGGAGAAGAATTCAGTGCAGAAGGAATTACATATAAAGGGAAACATACTTTATTAACAATAACAAGAAAACAAACAACTGGTGCACCACATTTTATAGAAACAGGGCATACTGAACCAGCAGAATTAAGTTATGAAATGCAAGAAAAAGTAAAAAAAGAAGTATTTGCAGGTTTAAATAGTTTAAAGATAGAAAATAGTGCATCACATACAGAATTCAAAATAACACCAGAAGGCGAAGTAAAAATAATAGAAATAGGTGCAAGAATGGGAGGGGATTGTATTGGTTCAGACTTAGTACAAATTTCCACAGGATATGATTTCTTAAAAATGGTAATAGATGTAGCATTAGGAAATGCTCCTGATTTTACAAAAGTAACAGAACCTAAGAAGGCAGTAATAAAATTTATTTTTACCCAAACTGATGTAGAAGAATTAGAAAAAGTAAAAAGAGAACATCCAAAATATATTTATTATATTAGTCCAATAGATGAAATAAATTCACATGAAATTATTGATAGTTCAACAAGATATGGATATTATATTTTAGCTATATAAAAAATATAAATATTATTGAAAGGAAATAATTTTATATGGAATTAATTATAATAACAGCAATAATTGCGATTATGATAATGATAATATTAATGCCAATTAATATTAAGAAAATGAATAAAATAGCAACAGATAAAGAACTAAATGAAATATCAGAAAAATACCCAGATAATACTGAAATATGTAAAGAAATATTATTAAAATTAGAAAATAAAAGAACTAAGATAGAAGAAAATAAAGATTCAGAATCAACATTATATTTTGCATTACAAGACAAAATTTATATAGGAAATACACATGGAAGTTTTACGAGAATTCAAACAATTGCACATGAATGTTTACATTCTATTCAAGATAGAAAATTATTAATTTTTAATTTTATATTTTCAAACATATATTTATTATATTTTGTAATAATATGTATATTAGTAATTTTAAAGAAATTGCAAAATGAATTAGTGTTTTCAAATATATTATTAATAATAAGCATGTTATATTATGCTATTAGAATGTTTTTAGAAAATGATGCAATGATAAAAGCAGAATATTTAGCAAAAGAATATTTGAACGAAAAACAAATATCAAATAAAAAAGAGATAGAAAAATTAAAAAAAGGGTTCCAAGAATTAAATAAAGGTGGGATAATAGCTACAAATTCAAGTTTATTTATAAAGATTATGTTAAAAGTTGCAGTTTTTAATTTATTAGCATTGATTTTCTAGGAAATATATGTTAAAATGTTCTAGTATTATAAATATGAATAATTAAACCGTTAGGAGGAATACTAAATGCAAGTAGTAAAAATAATATTAGTTGTAGTAGATTTAATAATTTGTTTAGCATTAACAATATTAGCCATGATACAATCAAAAGATGATGCAGGTTTATCATCAACAATAACAGGTTCATCTACAAATAACTTTTTTGAGAAAAATAAAGGCAGAACAAAAGAAGGAATGCAAAAAAAATGGACTATTATATTAGGAATAGTATTTGTAATAGTTACAATAGCACTTTCTATAATTTACATAGCATAAATTAACAAAAGCGGTTCACTAGAACTGCTTTCTTTTATATAATAGGAAAGTATTACTTTCCTATTATATAAAAAGCTACAATCGCTAGCCCTTTGAGATTTTCTCCTTTTAGTCGAAAACTCAAATCGGGCGAGAACAAATCAAAGAAAAATTTTCAATTTTTCTTATTTGTTCTATATTAAATCATAATTTAGGAGGAAAAATGAGTAAAGAAGAAATAATTGGAACATATAGAAAAAATCAAAAAGGATTTGGATTTGTAAAAATAGAAGATCAAGAAGACGAAATATATATATCAAGAGAAAATTCCAAAAATGCCTTAAATGGAGATACAGTATCAATTAAAATAATAGCAGAAAAAGAAGGAGATAAAAAGCAAGAAGGCAAAATAGTAAAAATAGTAAGACATGAAAAAGATACAGTAGTTGGAACTTTTCAAAAAAGTAGAAATTTTGCATTCGTTGTTCCTGATGATAAGAATTTTGGAACAGATATATTTATATCAAAAACTAATTGGGGAAAAGCAAGAGATAAGAAAAAAGTATTAGTACAAATTTTAAAATATCCAGAAAAAGGAAAAAATGCAGAAGGAAAAGTTATTGAAGTATTAGGTGGAATTAATGAAGCAGGTGTTGATATGTTATCATTAATAAAACAATATGAACTTCCATATAAATTTCCAGATGAGGTTGTTGCAGAAGCAAAAGCCTATGGAGATAAAATTGATCCATCAGATTTGCCAAGAAGAAGAGATTTGCGTAATGACATAATATTTACAATTGATGGTGAAGATGCCAAAGATTTAGATGATGCAATACATGTAGAAAAATTGGAAAATGGTAACTATAAATTAGATGTTCATATTGCAGATGTAAGTCATTATGTAAGAGAAAAAACAGAACTTGATAAAGAAGCATATTTAAGAGGAACAAGTATTTATATGTTAGGAAGAGTAATACCAATGCTTCCAAGAGAATTATCAAATGGAATATGTAGTTTAAATGCAGGTGAAGATAGATATACATTATCATGTTCAATGGAAATAACACCAAAAGCTAAAATAGTATCATCAGACATATATAAAGGAGTAATACGTGTAACAGAAAGAATGTGTTATACAGATGTTCAAAAAATATTAGATAGATCTGATGAAACAGTATTAAAAAGATATGAAAAATACATTTCATATTTTGATTTAATGGCAGAATTAGCAAATATATTAAAAGCAAAAAGAAAAGAAAATGGATATTTGAATCTTGAAATTCCAGAAAGTAAAATAATACTTGATGAAAATGGTGTTGCAATAGATGTAAAAAAATATGAAACATATTTTGCAAATGAAATAATTGAACAATTTATGCTAATTGCAAATGAAACAGTTGCTGAAAAATTTTATTGGTTACAAGCACCATTTATATATAGAAACCATGAAGCACCAGATGTTGATAAAGTAAAAGAATTAAATAAATCATTATATAATTTTGGATATAAAATAAAAATTTCAAAAGAAGAAATTATTTATCCAAATGAATTTGCAAAAATTCTTGAAGATGTAAAAGGTAAAGACGAAGAAAAAGTAGTATCAAATATAATATTAAGAACTTTGAGAGTTGCAAAATATGAGGCAGAAAATAAAGAACATTTTGGAATTGCAAGTAAATATTATTGCCATTTTACATCACCAATAAGAAGATATCCAGATTTATTTATACACAGAATAATATCAAAATATCTAGATAATGATTATTTAGTAAATGATTTTTGGATTAAGAAATATGAAAAAAGAGCAGAAAAGAGAGCGGAAAATTGTTCTGAAAGAGAAAGAGTTGCAACAAAAGTAGAAAGAGAAGCAGAAGATATTAAGAAAGCAGAATTCATGGAAAGTAAAATTGGTGAAGAATATGAAGGAATTGTATCATCTGTTACTAATTTTGGAATATTTGTTGAACTTGACAATACTGTTGAAGGTTTAATTCGTTACGAAAAATTAGGTGATGAATATTTTATTTACAATGAAGAAAAGAGACAAGCTATTGGTGAACATACTGGAAAGGTTTATCAAATTGGAGATAAGGTTAAAATTAGAGTTGCTAATGCTAGTAAATTAATGAGACAAATTGATTTTGAGATATGCTAGAAAGTTTTATTTGAAGTATTGAAAAAGGCTAATTAATATGCTATAATTATGTATACGAATGGAGGAAGAAAATGGATGATATTAGATATGTGTCAAAAGAAGAAGCATTAAAAGCAGTAAAACAAGATGGAAGAGCATTAAAGTATGCAAGTAAAGGATTAAAAGGAAATAAACAAGTAGTATTAGAAGCTGTAAAGCAAGATGGAACAGCATTATACTACGCAAGTGAAAGATTACAAGGAGATAAGGAAGTAGTATTAGAAGCAATAAAACGAGGTGGACGATTATACGATGTAAGTAAAGAATTAAGAGGAGATAAAGAAGTAGTATTGGAAGCAGTAAGACAACATGGAATGGACTTAGACTGTGCAAGTAAAGAATTAAGAGCAGATAAAGAAGTGGTAATAGAAGCAGTAAAACAACATGGAACAGCATTATGCTACGCAAGTGAAAAATTACAAGGAGATAAGGAAGTAGTATTAGAAGCAGTAAAACAAGATGGCTGTGTATTATACTACGCAAGTGAAGAATTAAGAGCAGATAAAGAAGTAGTATTAGAAGCAGTAAAACAAGATGGAATTGCATTATACCACGCAAGTGAGGAATTACAAGGAGATAAGGGAGTAGTATTAGAAGCAGTAAAACAAGATGGAAGTGCATTATACTACGCAAGTGAAGAATTAAGAGCAGATAAAGATATACAAAAAGCACTAAAATCACAAGATTCAGAGAAAACGGAAGAAGCTTTAAGCAATATGAGCTTAGAACAATTAACAAATATATTAGATAAAAATAATGCGAGCGTAAAAGCAAATGAAGAACTAATAAAGAGAATTTTAGAACAACAGCAGGTAATAAAAAAACAAGAAGAACAAATACAAAATTTAAGAACACAAATCCAACAAAAGTAAAAATGTTTTATAGTATTTATATAGAGAAAGGAAAAAAATAATTCACAGAGTTTATATAAATATTATAGTAAATTTCAGAGAAAGGAAAAATTCGTATAATAAATATATTTTTATTATACGAGGATAGAAAATGAATAACAACAAGTTAAAAAATTATAAGTCTAATAGTATAACTAGAATAACAGAAATTTTTAAAACCATTTTTTCAAGGAAGAGAACAGAAAAAAGTAATACAGATGAAGAGCAAAGTGCAGTAATAGAAAATAACAAAAGACAAAAGTTTTTAGAAAAAATTGAAGATAAAAGCAATTCAGCAAGCAAAGTAGCAAGAAAAGTTGAAATGTTAAGTAAGATAGAGAATGACGAAAATAAATTAAAAGAAATGTCTATTGAAGAGCTAAAAGAATTAAGTATATATTATAATGAGATTATTGAAAGAAATAATAATATTATAGAAAAATTAAAAAAATCTGCATAAAATATAAATTATATAAGTCAAAAAGTCTTTAGGAAAATCCTGAAGATTTTTTTGTATATCCAAAAGAATAAAACAATATTTGTTATAATAATTATTGAAAATAAATAAACAATATAGTAAAATAGAAGCAGAAAAGCTATTATAGCTAAGAAAGAGAGGTAAAACGATGAGAAAATTACCATTAGGAATAAGTAATTATGAAGATATAGTAAGAGAAAAAAGAATATATGTAGACAAAACCAAATATATAGAAACATTAGAAGATTTTCCAAACAAAACAATAATGTTCTTAAGACCAAGAAAATTCGGAAAAACGCTATTTACAAGTACATTAGAATGTTATTATGATAAAAATAGAAAAGACAAATTTGAGGAATTATTTAAAGAAACATATATAGGAAAAAATCCAACAGAAAATAGAAATAAATATTGTATATTAAGATTTAACTTTTCAGGAATAAGTACAAATACAATAGAAGAAACAATAAAAGGATTTAGAGAAAAAGTTGATTTAGGAGTTAATACATTTGTAGAATATTATAATTTGGATTTTTATAATAACCCAGAACAAAGTACAGAAGGACTATTAGGAAGTTTATTTCAAGCATTTAGATTTCAAAGAAAAGAAGAAAAAATATATGTAATAATAGATGAATATGATCATTTTGCAAATGAACTATTAGGATTTAAAACAGAAGAATTTAAAAATTTAGTAGCCAAAAATGGAAAAATAAGAAAATGGTATGAAATATTAAAAGAAGGAACAGAAACAGTAGTAGATAGAATATTCATAACAGGAGTAGCCCCAGTAACATTAGATAGTACAACAAGTGGATTTAATATAGCAAGTGATATAACAAAAAATATTATATTTAATGATATGTTAGGATTTTCAAAAGAAGATGTAATATATTTAATGAAAGAACTTGAAATACCAGAAGAAACACAAAAAGAACTATTACCAGTAATAAAAACAAATTATGATGGATATGTATTTTCAACAATGATAAGAGATAACATCGAAAATTATAAATTATACAATTCAAATATGACATTATATTTCTTATATATGTATCAAGTACAAAATCAAATACCAAAAGAATTAGTAGATATAAATATAATAAGTGATTATAGTAAAATAGAATCATTTATGGATTTGTGTCAAAACATGAATAAAATAGAGATATTAGAAAAAATAGTAGCAGGAGATTTAATAGAAAGTAGTTTAACAGAGAAATTTAATGCAGAAATAGAATTTGGAGAAAAAGAACTAATATCATTATTATTTTATTTAGGATATTTAACAATAAAAGAAATAGGATTTAGTAAATATAAATTCCAAATACCAAATGATGTAATTAAGGAAATATATAGTAATTATTTTCTTGAATATATTAGTAGAAAAGCTAATATAGTTGTTGATTCAATAGATACAGAAACAATAAATAAAGAATTATTATTAGAAGGAAAAATAGGTAAATTATTAGATGTATTAAAAGAATTTTTAACAAATTTATCAAATAGAGATTATGCAAGATTTGATGAAAAATATGTAAAAGTAATATTTTATTCAATATGTAGAATGTTAGGAACATTATATGTAAAATCAGAACTAGAAGTTAGAGGAAAATATGCAGATATATTGTTAGTTCCAAAAGAAGAAATAAAAGAAAGATATAGTATATTAATAGAATTCAAATATATAAAACAAGAAGATTATGATAAAGATAATACAATATTGCAAGAAAAACAAGAACAGGCAAAAGAACAAATTGAAGTTTATAGAAAATCAGAAGAAATACAGATGCTTTCAAAGTTAAAATGTTATTCAATTGTAGTGATAAAAGATAGAATAGAAGTTGAAAAGATATAAATTATAAGAGTAGAGAAATAAATAACAATTTTAAATAGTAAAAAATTGAAAAGGAGATGCGCTAAACATCTCCTTTTAGTCGAAAACTAAAATTTAGCCAGAACAAAGGACGGATATATCCATTTTGTTATATTTTAAATCCATTCACCATATTTATTAATATAAATCTTTTTAGCAATAACTGCAACAAAGCAATACAATATTGGAACACCAATAATAACTAAGAAATCTTTAGCAGCAAGAGCAGTAAGACCAATTGCACGACCTATAATATTTTGCAAATGAAATAATTGAACAATTTATGCTAATTGCAAATGAAACAGTTGCTGAAAAATTTTATTGGTTACAAGCACCATTTATATATAGAAACCATGAAGCACCAGATGTTGATAAAGTAAAAGAATTAAATAAATCATTATATAATTTTGGATATAAAATAAAAATTTCAAAAGAAGAAATTATTTATCCAAATGAATTTGCAAAAATTCTTGAAGATGTAAAAGGTAAAGACGAAGAAAAAGTAGTATCAAATATAATATTAAGAACTTTGAGAGTTGCAAAATATGAGGCAGAAAATAAAGAACATTTTGGAATTGCAAGTAAATATTATTGCCATTTTACATCACCAATAAGAAGATATCCAGATTTATTTATACACAGAATAATATCAAAATATCTAGATAATGATTATTTAGTAAATGATTTTTGGATTAAGAAATATGAAAAAAGAGCAGAAAAGAGAGCGGAAAATTGTTCTGAAAGAGAAAGAGTTGCAACAAAAGTAGAAAGAGAAGCAGAAGATATTAAGAAAGCAGAATTCATGGAAAGTAAAATTGGTGAAGAATATGAAGGAATTGTATCATCTGTTACTAATTTTGGAATATTTGTTGAACTTTACAATACTGTTGAAGGTCTAATTCGTTACGAAAAATTAGGTGATGAATATTTTATTTATAATGAAGAAAAAAGACAAGCTATTGGTGAACATACTGGAAATGTTTATCAAATTGGAGATAAGGTTAAAATTAGAGTTGCTAATGCTAGTAAGTTAATGAGACAAATTGATTTTGAGATAATATAAAGAAGAAATTAATTAGAAAAATATTCGAAAAATGACGAAAAAATATATGAAAATTATTTGACTAAAATAGAAATGTTGTATATAATGAAAGTATATATTATATATAATGAGGAGAAAAAAGTAAATGGAAAGTATTGAGAAACAAAAAAAGAGAGCAATAGAGATATTAAGAAATAATGGAGAAGCATTATATCGTGCTAGTAAAGAATTAAGAGCGGATAAAGAAGTAGTACTAGTGGCGGTAAGAGATAGTGGATTGGCATTAGGAGATGCAAGTGAAGAATTAAGAGCAGATAAAGAAGTAGTACTAGAGGCAGTAAAGCAAAATGCTCATGCATTACTATATGCTAGTGAAGAATTACAAGCAGATAAGAAATTTGTGTTAGAAGCAATGAAGCAAAACGGAAGCGCATTAGAATATGCCAGTAGAGAATTGCGAGCCGATAAAGAAGTGGTACTAGAGGCAGTAAGAAATAAGGGATATGCATTGCAATATGCAAGTAAAGAATTAAGAACAGATAAAGAATTTGTGTTAGAAGCAGTAAAACAAGAGGGAAGCGCATTAAAAGGTGCAAGTAAAGAATTAAGAGCAGATAAAGAAGTGGTATTAGAGGCAGTAAGAGATGATGGAAATGCATTAGAATATGTCAGTGAAGAATTGAAAGCAGATAAGGGATTTATGTTAGAAGCAGAAAGAAACAAAGGAATGGCATTATTACAAGCAAAATTAAAAAACGACAAAAAAGTGATAATAGAAAAATTAAAAAATAGGAGATTGTCATTAATAGATGTCAGTGAAGAATTAAAAAATGATAAAGAAGTGGTATTAGAGGCAGTAAAGAAAAATGGATTGGCATTACAATTTGCCAGTGAAGAATTACAAGCAGATAAAGAAGTAGTACTAGAGGCAGTAAAAAGGAATGGATATGTATTACAATATGCCAATGAAGAATTACAAGCAGATAAAGAAGTGGTACTAGAGGCAGTAAAGGAAAATGGATTGGCATTACGATTTGCCAGTGAAGAATTACAAGCAGATAAAGAAGTGGTATTAGAGGCAGTAAAGAAAAATGGATTGGCATTACGATTTGCCAGTGAAGAATTAAAAAATGATAAAGAAGTGGTATTAGAGGCAGTAAAGGAAAATGGATTGGTATTACGATTGGCCAGTGAAGAATTAAAAAATGATAAAGAAGTGGTATTAGAGGCAGAAAGAAATGATAGCTTCTCACTAAAGTTTGCTAGCGAAAAATTAAAAGCAGATAAAGAATTTATGCTAGAGCTTGTAAAAGAAAGTGGAAGTTTATTACAATATGCCAGTGAAGAATTAAAAAATGATAAAGAAGTGGTACTAGAGGCAATAAAAAGGAATATATATGTATTACAATATGCCAGTGAAGAATTGAGAGCGAATAAAGAATTTATGCTAGAGATAGTAAAGGAAAATAGAGATGCATTAGAATTTGCCAGTGAAGAATTAAGAGCGAATAAAGAATTTATGCTAGAGGTAGCAAGAAATGATAGCTCTGCATTAAAATATGCCAGTGAAGAATTAAGAGCGAATAAAGAATTTATGCTAGAGGTAGCAAGAAATGATAGCTCTGCATTAGAATTTGCCAGTGAAGAATTAAGAGCGAATAAAGAATTTATGCTAGAGGCAGTAAGAAATGATGGAGAGGCATTACGATATGCCAGTGAAACGTTGAAAAGAGATAAAGAATTCTTAGAAGAAGTAAGCATTGAAAAACAAAAAAATGCTAAAAAAGAAATAATAGAACTAATAAGAAATAGAAGATTGAGATTAGGTAATTTAGGTGAAGAATTACGAGCAGATAAAGAAATAGTACTAGAGGCAATAAGAAAAGAAAACGGATACGATGAAGCGTCATTACGATATGCTAGTGAAGAATTAAAAGCCGATAAAGAAGTGGTACTAGAGGCAGTAAGAAATAATGGAAATGCATTACAATTTGCCAGTGAAGAATTACAAGCCGATAAAGATGTGCAAAAAGTATTAAGTGCAAAAAAATTAGAAAAAGAGAAAACAAAACAAAAATTGATAGAAGAAATTAAAGTAAAGAAAAATATAATAGAAGGACAAGAGGAACAAATAAATGATTTAAAAAGCCAAAAACAACAAAAGTAGGATGATATTCATTCATATAGAGAAAGGGATAAAAAATGACTAATAATAATCTTATAGAATATAAGCCAAGTTTTATATCAAGAATAAAAGAAGTTTTTAAGAAAATCTTTTTTAGGAATACAACAGAAAAAATTAATATAGAAGAAAAACAAGAAAACATAATAGAAAATAATAAAAGACAAGAATTCTTAAAACAAATTGAAGATAAAAGTAATTCAGCAAGTCAAGTGGCAAGAAAAATTGAAATGTTGAGTAATGTAAAGAACAATGAAAATAAATTAAATGAAATGTCTATTGAAGATCTAATAGAATTAAGTAAATATTATGACGAACTTATTGAAAAAAATAATAATATTATAGAAATGTTAAAAAAATCTGCATAAAATAATAAATATAAGGCAAAAAATCTTCATGAAAATCCTGAAGATTTTTTGTGTATAATAGAAAGTAGTTTAACAGAGAAATTTAATGCAGAAATAAAATTTGGAGAAAAAGATCTTATAACATTATTATTTTATTTTGGATATTTAACAATAAAAATGAGATGCTTTTGGCATCTCATTTTTTATGAAAAGATTAAATCCATTCACCATATTTATTAATATAAATCTTTTTAGCAATAACTGCAACAAAGCAATACAATATTGGAACACCAATAATAACTAAGAAATCTTTAGCAGCAAGAGCAGTAAGACCAATTGCACGACCTATAAAAGTAAAAGGTATAATCATAGCAATAATACAAATTGAAATTGATGAAAAGTAAACAGCTTTTGAAGCATGACTCTCTTTAAAAGGAATCTTAGCAGTTCTAATAACATGCATTCCAACAAGGTTTGAAACAATACTATAAATAAACCAAATAGTTTGGAAAATTGCAGGTTCATGAATATCATAAGTAAACCAAACTAAAGCAAAAACTAGTAAATCAAAACATGAACTAAGTGGACCCATAAATAGCATAAAATGTTTTAAACTCTTTACATCAAACTTTTTAGGTTTTCTCAAATATTCTTCATCAACATTATCTAAAGGCAAAGTCAATTGACCGAAATCATATAATAATCCCTCAACTAAAAGTTGAATTGGTGTTTCTGGTAAAAATGGAAGAATAACACTTGCAATAATTACAGACATAACCTCACCAAAATTAAAGCTTGCAGCAAGTTTAATATATTTCATTAGATTTGCATAAGTATGACGACCTTCTTTTACACCATCAAGTAAAACATGTAAATCTTTCTCAAGTAAAATAATATCTGCAGATTCTTTTGCAATATCAACAGCCGTATCAACAGAAATACCAACATCAGAATTTATAAGTGAAGGACTATCATTTATACCATCACCCATATATCCAACAACATTTCCACTATCTCTTAAAAGTCTTACAATACGAGCTTTTTGAATAGGAGAAAGTTTTGCAAAAATATTTGTCTTTTTCAATAATCTTTTTACAGCAATATCTTGTAATTTGTCAATTTGACTTCCAATAACAATTTGTGGTGATTTAATGCCAACTTTATCACAAATACATTTTGTAACTTCAACATTATCACCAGTTAAAACAATAACTCTAATTCCATTTTTATTAAGTTTTTCAATTGATGATTTTGCACTTTCTTTTGGTGGATCAAGAAATCCTATAAAACCAATTAAAACCATATTTTTTTCATCTGCTACTGTAAATTCAGAAGTTTTTTCTAAATTATTTTTTTGACAAACAGCAACAACACGAAGCCCCTGTTTGTTTAAATCTTTAGTAATCTTTTTGATATTTTCTTTAATTGCATTTGTTATAGGAGATAAATTACCTTGATAATCAACCATTGTAGAAATACTTAAAATTTCTTCGACAGCACCTTTTGTAATCATTTGAGTTTTTTGACCATCACTAACTATAACAGAAAGACGACGTCTTGCAAAATCAAAAGGAATTTCATCAATTTTTGTATATTTTTCTGATAATTCACTTAAACCATGTTCATTTATATGATTTATAACAGCTTCATCAATATTACTTTTCAATCCAGTTTGAAAATAACTATTTAAAAAAGCATGTTTTAAAGTTCTAATATCTTCATTTCCGTTAATATCAAGATATTTTTCAAGAACAATTTTATCTTCAGTCAATGTACCAGTTTTATCTGTACATAAAATATTCATTGCACCAAAGCTTTGAATTGAATCAAGCTTTTTTACAATTGTTTTCTTTTTTGACATTCGTAAAGCACCTTTTGATAAACTAGATGAAAGTATAACAGGTAATAGAAGAGGTGTAATACCAATTGCAATAGCAACAGCAAATGTAAATGATGTTATAATACTATGTTTTTGGACTGTAAGAATAAAAACAATAGGTATTAAAATTAGCATAAATTTTATTAATAATTTACTTATATTTTCGATACCTTTTTGAAATGCTGTTTTAGGTTTACCAGAAGTTAGTGTATGAGATACTTTCCCAAAATAAGTATCATCAGCAGTTAATACGACAATACCTTTAGCACTACCACTAATAATATTTGTTCCCATAAAACATATTGTATCAATATCTGAAAGATTTTCTATATCAGTATCAAAATCAAGTTCTGTAGTATCAAGTTTTTTTATTGCATCAGATTCACCAGTTAAACTTGATTGACCAACATATAAATCTTTTGATTCAATAATTCTTAAATCAGCTGGAACCATGTCACCTGCTGAAAGTAATATAGTATCACCTAAAACTAAATCTTTAAAAGGTACTTTTTCTTTTTTACCATTTCTTACAACTGTTGCAGTAGTTGAAACTAATTGTTTTAGTTTTTCAGCAGCCTTGTTTGATCTATATGAAGATATAAAATCTAATAAAGTGCTTATTGTAACTAAAACGAGAATTACAATAATATTTGCATAATTAGGATCTTCAGCTAAATAAACATCTGTGTAATATAATACACAAGATATTGCCAATAATATATTATTAAAAGGTGTAAATAAACTATGAAACAGGTAATTATACCATTTTTTTGGTTTTGTTTGTGTAACTTCATTCAAACCATATTTTTGCCTTCTAAATGTTATTGCTTCATCAGATAGGCCACCTTCTTTTATTTTGAACTTTGTACAAAATTCTTCTTTTGGCATTTTACATAGATGCCCATAAATTTTATTGATGTCAACATCATCTTTTTTGTCATTTGCCATATTTTCTCACGTTCCTTTCATATTTATTATGTTTTTTCTTTTGAATTTTTAAACATATTTAATATACCACTATGAAAAATAAAATTCAATTGATATAAAAATTTTTTAAAATTCTTGACAAAAAAATGACATATTATATAATATAGTGGATAAGATAAAACAAAAGAGAGTCATGAGGTTAAAAAATAATTATAATTTAATTCTTTTTCAACCATAGTTTGAGCTCCTGAACAGAGGAGCGCAACTGACGAAGAAAGGAAAAAAGATAAAATGGAAAATCAAAACCCTGAAGAAGAAGCAAGAGTTGAGCAAATGATAGATGAACTAATGAGAAAAGCAAAAATAGCATCACAAGAATATATGAAATTAGATCAAGAAACAGTTGATAATATAACAAAAGCAATGTCAATGGCAGGATTAGAACATCACATGGAATTAGCAAAAATGGCTGTTGAAGAAACTGGAAGAGGAATATATGAAGATAAAATAACAAAGAACATGTTTGCAACAGAATATGTATATCATAGTATAAAACATGAAAAAACAGTAGGAATAATAAAAGAAAATGATGAAGATGGTTATGTAGAAATAGCAGAACCTGTTGGAATAATAGCAGGTGTAACACCAGTAACAAACCCAACATCAACAACAATGTTTAAATCTATAATAGCAGCAAAAACAAGAAATGTAATAGTATTTGGTTTCCATCCATCTGCACAAAAATGTAGTGTTTCAGCTGCAACAATATTAAGAGATGCTGCAGTAAAAGCTGGAGCTCCAGAAAATTGTATATTATGGGTAGAAGAGCCATCAATATTAGCAACAAAATTATTAATGAACCATCCTGATGTAAGCTTAATATTAGCAACAGGTGGAACAGGAATGGTAAAATCAGCATACTCATGTGGAAAACCAGCATTAGGAGTAGGTCCTGGAAATGTACCATGTTATATAGATAAAACAGCAAAATTACAAACATCAGTAAATGATTTAGTAATGTCAAAATCATTTGATAATGGTATGATATGTGCATCAGAACAAGCTGTATTAGTAGATAAAGATATATACCAAGAATTTGAAAAATTAATGAGAGAAGCTGGATGTTACTTTGTAAATCCAGAAGAAAAAGAAAAACTAAAAAATAGTATGTTTGACTCACAAAATGGATATAAATTAAAATCACATGTACCAGGACAAAGTCCAGCAACAATTGCAAGAGAAGCAGGATTTGAAGTACCTGAAGATACAAAAGTATTAGTAGTATATGAAGATGGAATTGGAGAAGGATATCCATTCTCTAAAGAAAAATTAAGTCCAGTATTAACATATTATATTGTAAATGATTCTGAAGAAGGAATATCAAAAGCAGAGAAATTATTAGAATATGGTGGATTAGGACATTCAGCAGTAATACATTCAGAAGATAAAGCAACAATATTAAAATTCTCAAAAACAATGAAAGCAGGAAGAATTATTGTAAATTCTCCATCAACACATGGTGCAATAGGAGACATATATAATACAAATATGCCATCATTAACACTTGGATGTGGATCTTATGGAAGCAACTCAACAACAGCAAATGTATCAAGTGTAAACTTAATTAATATAAAAAGAGTAGCAAAAAGGAGAGTTAATATGCAATGGTTCAAAGTACCTGAAAAAATATATTTTGAAGCAGGTTCAATATCATACTTAGAAAAAATGCCAAATATAGAAAGGGCATTTATAGTTACAGATCCAGGAATGGTTCAATTTGGATATGTTGATAAAATATTATATCACATTAGAAAAAGACAAAATCATGTACATTGTGAGATATTTAGTGAAGTAGAATCAGATCCATCATTTGAAACTGTAAATAAAGGATTATCTGCAATGAACAACTTTAAGCCAGATGTAATAATTGCATTAGGTGGAGGAAGTGCAATAGATGCAGCAAAAGGAATGTGGTTATTCTATGAAAATCCAGATGCAGATCCAGAAGGATTAAAATTAAAATTCATGGATATTCGTAAACGTACTTATAAATTTCCAAAAATGGGAACAAAAGCAAAAATGGTTGCAATTCCAACAACATCTGGAACAGGTTCAGAAGTAACATCATTTGCAGTAATTACAGATAAAGTAAAAAATAAAAAATACCCATTAGCAGATTATGAATTAACACCAGATGTAGCAATTGTTGATCCAGATTTAGTTATGAGTTTACCAAAATCAATCACAGCAGATACTGGAATGGATGTATTAACACATGCATTAGAGGCTTATGTTTCTGTTATGGCATCAGATTATACAGATGGATTAGCAGAAAAAGCAGCAGAATTAGTTGTAAAATATTTAAGAGAAGCTTATGAACATGGAGATAATAAAACTGCAAGAGAAAAGATGCACAATGCAAGTACAATTGCTGGTATGGCATTTACAAACGCATTTTTAGGTGTATGTCACTCTATGGCTCACAAAATAGGGGCAGAATTCCATTTACCACATGGTAGAATTAATGCAATATTATTACCATATGTAATTAGATATAATGCAACAGAACCAACAAAATTTGTATCATGGCCAAAATATGAATATTATATAGCAAATGAAAAATATGCAACAATTGCTAGAAAAATAGGATTAAAAGCAGATACAGTTGAAGAAGGTGTAGATTCTTTAATTGCTGAAGTAAGAAAAATGAATGAAGAATTAAATATTCCAAAATCATTTAAAGATGCAGGTATTGATGAAAAAGAATTCTTGGCTAAAGTTGATTTACTAGCAGATAGAGCTTTTGAGGATCAATGTACTACTGCAAATCCTAGAGTTCCTCTTGTTTCAGAGATTAAACAAATGTTATTAGATAGTTATTATGGAAAATAAATTTTAATAGTTAAAATAGAGCATAGAAATTGCTATTTAGCAGTTTTTGTGCTTTATCTTTTATATAGAGATAGATTAAATGAATTAAAATAATTGATTTTTCAAGACTTATATGATAAAATTTAGATATAAATTAAGAAAATGAGTGACTAAAAAAGTTAGGAGGACAAGAAAATGCCTAAAAATGTGAATATAGAAATTCAAAAATTTATAGATGAAATAAAAAAAATCTTAGGAGAAAGATTAAAAAAAGTCATTCTATATGGTTCTTATGCTAGAGGAGATTATAATAAAAAATCAGATGTTGATATAATGATCTTAACAGACTTATCTTTTGAAGAGATTGAGGATTATAGAGATAAAATATCAGATATAGCTTATGATATTGAATTAAATACAGGTATTATTTTGTCTCCAGTAATAAAAAATATAGAAAAATATAATTCAAGAATAAATTTTGTGCCTTTTTATAAAAATGTAGAAAAGGAAGGAGTTGTTTTGGTTAATGGATAATGAAACTATAGAGGGTTTTGCAAGATATAGATTGAATAAAGCAAAAGAAACTTTGGAAACCGCTAAAATGATTTTTAATGAAGGAAAAGATTTTACTAGTGCTAATAATAGAGCATATTATGCTATTTTTTATGCAATAAGAGCAGTATTAGCAATCGAAGAGACAGACTTTAAAAGACATAAAGATGTATTAGCATATTTTAATAAAGAATATGTAAATAAAGAAATATTTCCTAAAATGATAGGAAGAAAAATATCTCAAGCACAAAGAATAAGAGAAGATAGTGATTATGATGATGACTATGAGCCTTCTCTTGAAAAAACGGAACAACAAATAAATACAGCAGGAGAGTTAGTTGATTTAGTTGAAAAATATATAGATAATTATTATAATAAAAATAGTAAGAGTTAAATGTCTTACTATTTTTTTGACCAAAGGAAACACTGAGCTTTACACATGGTTATACTTGCAAAAATGTGATAAAATAATGAAAATAAGTTGCAAAAACGTGAAATAATAAAAAACGTAAAACTACTTTTCAAAAAATATTTAATATGTTAGAATAAAAGAAGAAAAAGTCGAGAAATCGGAAGAGAAAATAATAGGAGAATACCATGGAAGAATTGTTTGATATAGAAAAATTTAATGTAATAAGTGATGAAGAAAATTACTATTTTTTTAGATCATTAGAACCAGGAGACATAAAAGATTTAGAAGAAGGAAATATAAAAGATGAGAATGGAAAATATATAAGATTACGTACAGACAGAGAAAGATGGGAAGAAACACATGATATAAAGCCAAGATGGAATTCAGAAAGTACAGTAACACTAGAAGAAATGTATAATCATATAAAAATGCATTATAGCTTAGAAACAAATTGTATATCATTATCAAGCAATGCCAATGTAGCCAGAACATATGGAGAAACATTTAGTGACAAATATGTAATGATAAAAGTTCCAAAAAGAGAAATGGGACAAAGAGTATATAATGCAGGGCAATATATGTTGTCAGAAATAGATAAAAAAGTGCAAGAAAGAATAGCACAAGGAGATATTCCAGAAGAAATATTAGAAGACTTAAAAAAGATTGATGGAGTTACAAAATCAGAGGAATTAAAGGATATAATAAAAGTAAAATACACAGCACCAGAAGGAATAGATATAAGCAAATCTGGAATGAAGAAAGGAATAGAATATAAAGCGCCATTAGCTAGAGTAAGCAGTTTTCAAGCATTAGATGATGAGCAAACATTAGAAAAAAATAAAATAGTAGCCAAATTAACAATATTAGAACAAAAAGGATTAATGGGACTAGCAGTTCCAAGAATAAAAACAAATAGTGAATTAATAAAAACACTAGGAAGTGCATTTGCATCAGGAGAGCAAATATATTATGGAGATATAGAAGGAAATAGAGTAACAGACATATCAAAAGAATTTTTAGATATGTTTGCATTAATACAACAAGCAGAAAATCAAGATAAAGAAGTTGTAAATGAGTTAAAAACAGAATTAGTAAAATACATAATAAATGGTGGAAAACTAGAAATACCTGAAGAAAGTATATTAAGAGATGAAGGAACACCAAAAGACGATATATCAATAGAAGAAATGTATCAAATAACAGAAGGAAAAGTAGAATATGGACAAGCAAGTTCTATTGTAAAAAATATGTATTATTTATCAAAAGGACAAGCAAATGCAAGAATATTAGCAGGAATGTTAAGAGAGATAACAGGAAATAATCCTAAATATGAAGAAATTATAGAGTACATTGAAAATAATGGATTTGAAATAGAACCAAAAATAACAACAAGAAAAAGTAATACAGGATATAGAATAAGTGAATCTGTAAACTTAGACTTAAAACCAAATGAAATAGGATTAGTAGACTCAATTAAAAACTTAACAGATGAAGAGCAAATGCAGATAATACAAGAAAGAGGACTTTCAAATGTAAAAGAAATAATGACATCAAATTTTGCTAAAATGCAGACAATGGAAACAATAGAAAAAGAAGATTATTTTGCAAGTGCAATAGCAGATATGTATGATTGGGGAAGTCTTAATATTGAAGAAATATCTGTAGCAGAAAGAAATGAATTAATCCAGAAATTAAAACAAAGTAATTGTGTATCAATATATGAAAAATTAAAAGAAGCAGGAATAGAAAATAAAGATATACCAAGAGCAGTTATAAATATGGCATCAAAAGGAAGATTAAATGAAATATTACAAACAGAAAATTATGTAGAAAAAATACAAGAAAATATAGGAGAAATAACACAAAATCTATCAATAGAACAAATAGAAAGATATTTAGGATATTATGATGTAAAAGGAACAGGAATAGAATTAAGAGATTATCAGCAAGATGCAGTAGACAAAGCAGAAGAAATATATAAAGAAAAAAGATATGCAAGTATAATATTACCAACAGGAGGAGGAAAGACATATGTAGCATTAACAGAAATGTTACAATATGGAAAAACAGCAGAAGAAATAGCAATAGAAGAAAATCAAATAGAATTAGGAAAAATAGCATATAAAACAAATAATAAAAAAATGCTATATTTAGCACCATCAAATGAAATATTAGAGCAGACAAAAGATAGAATAATAGAGCATATTCGTGGAAAAGTAGGAACAACAGGAAAAAACAAAGATGAAATAATAGCAGAAGTATTTCCAAATTTAGAGTTTGCAACATATCAAAGCTTAATAACAAAAGCAGGAAAAGAAACATTAAAAAAGCAATATGATTTTATGATATTTGATGAATTACATAGAACAGGTGCAGAAAAATGGGAAAAAGCATTAGATAAATTAATAGAAAATCAATCAGAAGAAACCAAAGTACTAGGAATAACAGCAACACCAACAAGAGATGCAGATGATAGAAATATGTCTGATGAAATAGCGAAAAAATTAGGATATACAGATGAAGAAATAAGAGCAGAAAAGCATATAGCAGCAAAGATAGAACTAAAAGAAGCAATCCAATTAGGAATGGTAATAAATCCAAAAGTAGTTTCATGTGAGTATAATTTATTAACAGATGGAAGTATGGAAAATTTAGCAGAACAAATAAATGAAATAGAAGATGAGAATGAAAGAAAGAAGAAATTAGAACAATATGATAGGCTAAGGAAAAATCTGGAGAAAGCAAAAGGAATACCAGAAATATTACAAGAAAACTTAAAAGAAGGTGGAAAATATATTGTATTTATACCAGTTGGAGGGAATGAAGAAGGAAAAGACAGTATAGATAAAGTAAAAGAATGGAAAAAGCAAATAAGTGAATATTTAAAAAATTCAGGAATAGAACCAGAATATTATTCAATGCTAGGAACTTATAGTGATAAGGAAAATGAGAGACAATTAGAAGGATTTGAAAGTGAAAAATCAGATAAAACAAAATTTATGATAGTAATGAATAAATTGAACGAAGGTGTTCATGTAGATGGAGTAAATGGAATATTATGGTTTAGACCATTAGATGAAAATTCAAAAATATTGTACAAACAACAAATAGGAAGAGTAATAACATCAGTAGATCCAGATAATCCACCAAAAGATGAAGATAGACCGACAGTAATGGATTTTGCAAATAATACAGAAAGAGTTGATATAGATAAAGAAATAAAAAGCAATAATAGAAAAAATGATTTGGAATTATTAACAATAGTAGTAAATTGGGTAAAATCACATGGAGATAATTTACCACAAGTAACAAGTACAAGTAATCAAGAAAGAAGATATGCAGCTACACTATATAGAATACAACAGAAATATATAGAATATAGAAATGGAATTGATAATGAAGAAATCACAGAAGAAGAAAGAAATAATATAGAGAATATTATAGCAAAAGGTGAAGAGATAGAGTTATGGGATATAGAGCTTGAAAGGATTACAAAGGAAGAATGTGATAAAATCTTAGAAGTTGATAGTTTTGTGTTAAAAGGAAATTTACATGATTTGGTTGAATTAGAGAAAGAAGTAAAAGATATTAATTATAGAAAAACAGCATTGAAAAATATAATGGAAATAGAAGAATGGTGTAAAGAGCAATTTGAAGGAAAGCCAGAATATAGTAGAAGGACTCCAAGGACAAATATAAGAGGAATAATGGCGGTCAAAGAAGGAGAAGAAGAAACAGAAGAGCAAAGAGAGTTACGATTAGGAAAAGCTTTAATAAGCTTTAAACAAAGTACTATCTGGAAAAATTATCAAGAAGGAAAAGAGAAAGGACTAAGTCGAGAAAAAATAAAACAAGAATACGGAATGAGAGAAGGAGAAATAGCACTAGTAGAAAGATATGAAAGAGTAATAGAAGAATATGATTATGGCAACTTAAATATTCAGGCGGATAATATAATAGAAATAGAAAAATGGTGTAAAGAACAATTTGAAGGAAAGCCAGAATATAGTAGAAGATTGCCCCAACACAAAGAAGAAATAAAGTCAGCAGAAGATAAAATAGAGAGGAGTTTAAGAAGCGCTTTAGATGGCTTTAAACAAAGTACTATCTGGAAAAATTATCAAGAAGGAAAAGAGAAAGGACTAAGTCGAGAAGAAATAAAACAAGAATACGGAATGAGAGAAGGAGAAATAGCACTAGTAGAAAGATATGAAAGCGCAATAGAAGAATATAATTATGGCGACTTAAATATTCAGGCCGATAATATAATAAAAATAGAAAAATGGTGTAAAGAGCAATTTGAAGGAAAGCCAGAATATAGTAGAAGGACTCCAAGGGGAAAGATAGGAGGAATAAAGACAGCAAAAGAAGAAAGAGAGTTACGATTAGGAAAAGCTTTAATAAGCTTTAAACAAAGTACTATCTGGAAAAATTATCAAGAAGGAAAAGAGAAAGGACTAAGTCGAGAAAAAATAAAACAAGAATACGGAATGAGAGAAGGAGAAATAGCACTAGTAGAAAGATATGAAAGAGTAATAGAAGAATATGATTATGGCAACTTAAATATTCAGGCGGATAATATAATAGAAATAGAAAAATGGTGTAAAGAGCAATTTGAAGGAAAGCCAGAATATAGTAGAAGGACTCCAAGGGGAAAGATAGGAGGAATAAAGACAGCAAAAGAAGAAAGAGAGTTACGATTAGGAAAAGCTTTAATAAGCTTTAAACAAAGTACTATCTGGAAAAATTATCAAGAAGGAAAAGAGAAAGGACTAAGTCGAGAAAAAATAAAACAAGA
>CAKOVS010000009.1 GCA_934122085.1 uncultured Clostridia bacterium
TATACTTATATCACAAATTTAAAATTAGGACATTTTCCTAAATGATATATTAAGACATTATCATAAATGAATCATATTGATATTGAAGTTGTCAAAGAAAATGATTGACTTTTTGAGTATAATTTGATATAATATGCGCATCTTTTATAGAAATGGAGGTATGTCATAAAATGTATGACTACGAAAATTCTCGCGAAGCAGCAGGTCTTGAAAACATTGGCTGGAAACTTAATCCGCATAAGCGGGTGATGCTCCAACTGAATGAAGAGGACCTGGAGCTGAAGAAGAATGACATTTACAAAAAGCTTCGTAGCAACCTTGGCCATGATGAATGGGAAGAATGGGCTTCTCGCATGTTGGCTGCTGCTATCCAAAATGCCAAGACTATTGGAGCAAAACTGGTAGAGATTACTTCTCTCTTCCAGTGCAGCTTGGTTGGCTGGGATAAGAAGTCTGAATATGTCAAGGATTCTTCGGACTTTGAGCGGCAGCTCAAAGAATGTATTTTCGAGGTTATTTCTGAGGATGATAAGGAACTTCGAGTGAAGTTCAAAAACACCTAACCTCAAAAAAAGGCTTTCTGCACATTTTTGTGCAGGAGGTCTTTTTTTGTTCCATATAAAGAAAAAATTAAGTTGAAAAATCTTTATTTTTATGTTATATTAAAAAAAGAAATAATATCGAATGAAAAAAGTAAGAGAGAAAGAAGAAATCATGAAAGAAAATGTAATAAAATTTATAAAAAACAATTGGAGATGGATGTTATTATTTATATGTTTAATAGGATTTTTAGCATTAGCTGAAGATGTATTTCATCAAGAAATAATGAATGGAGATATAGTTGGATATGACATTGTATCAAAACTATTCAAATTTAATGTATCAACACCTATTGCTAAATTCATAACAAATTTTGGAGGTGCAATTTTTGTTATATCATTAACAACAATATTATTTTTTTTAATAAAAGATAAAAAAATAGGAATCTCAATAATTGCAAATCTAGGAATTGTAACAATATTAAATCAAATTATAAAATTCATAATGCAAAGACCACGTCCAACAGAATTTAGAATTATAGAAGAAACAGGATACAGTTTTCCATCAGGACATTCTATGGTTAGTTTAGCATTTTATGGATATTTGGTATATTTAATTTATAAATATATTAATAATAAACATTTGAAAAGAACATTAATCATAATATTAAGTATTTTAATCTGTGTTATAGGAGTAAGCAGGATCTATTTAGGAGTTCACTATACAAGTGATGTTTTAGGAGGATTCTTAATTTCATTGGCATATCTTATAATATATATAGAACTAGTAAATAAATTTGTATTGGAGAAAAATAAAGATGATAGAAAAGAGTAAAAATGTAATAAGCAGTTTCAAATATGCATTTCAAGGAGTATTTTCAGCAATAAAAACTGAAAGAAATCTAAAAATACATATATCAATAATGATTTTAGTAATAATTGCAGGAATATTTTTTAAAATTAGTAAAATGGAATGGATAATATGTATAATATTGTTTGGATTAGTAATCGGAGGAGAAATGTTAAATAGTGCAATTGAGACTGTTGTAGATATAGCAATGCCAGAGATAAATCCTAAGGCAAAATTTGCTAAAGATGTTGCAGCAGGAGCAGTTTTAATTTTTGCAATATCATCAGCAATTATAGGGCTAATAATATTTATACCAAAAATAATAGCAATATTATAAATAAAATGAGGTAATTAAGAATGTCAAATGTATGTGATTATATTAAATGGAGAGGAGATTTAGAATTAAGTCAATCTGAATTTAACGAAATTGATAACTTAATTTTATCAAGATTTTCATACTTTCCATTTGATAAGATAATGAATTATAATGAAGTTATAACAATAAAAGAATTAGGAGAAAGATTTAGTAAGCAAGATATAAAAGAATTAACAATATTATGGAAAGATGATATAGAACTATTTCCAATAATGAGTAATTCAAAAAGATTTGGAACAATGAAAGCAACTAAATTCGTAAATAAAATAGAAGTTGAAAACGAAAAACAATTTTCAGCAATAACTATCATAATGCCTGACAATACTTTATATGTCTCATTTAGAGGAACAGACAATACAATAGTTGGTTGGAAAGAAGATTTTAATATGAGCTTTAAAAGTCATATTGCCTCACAAATATCTGCTAAAGAATATTTAAATATGATAGCAGAATTGTATCCAAACCAAAAAATAAGAGTAGGAGGACATTCAAAAGGTGGAAATATTGCAGTATATTCTGCAATATTTGCAACCCCTCAAATAAGAGATAGAATTATTAATGTGTATAATAATGATGGTCCTGGTTTTTGTGAAGATATATTAGAAACACAAGAATATCAGGAAATGATAAATAAAGTCCATACATATATTCCACAATCATCTATAATAGGAAGATTAATGAACCATAAGGAAAAATATACAATAATAGAAAGTACACAAAAAGGAATAATGCAACATGATTTATATAGTTGGCAGATATTAGGAAAAGAATTCATTACATTGCCTAATGTTACTAATGAAAGTGAATTTATAGACAAAACAATAAAAGAATGGTTAGAAAATGTTGAGCCAGCAAAAAGAGAACAAGTAATAAATGTAATATTTGAAATTTTAAATTCAACAGATGCGCAAACCACAAAAGAATTACGAAAAAATTTATTCTCAAATATAAAAGTAATTTTAGAAAAATATAAAAATATTGATCCAGAAACAAAAGAAATGATAGCTCAAACAGCTAATGCATTAATTAAAATTGCAAAAAATAATTTGAAAAATACATAATAAGGAGCTTAGAAAATGCAAAATAGAAACACACAAGAATTTGATGATATCATAAGAGATATCATAGAAAATCCAAAAGTTCAAGAAATGAAAAAATACAGACAACATTATGAAACAAGTACATTTGACCATTGTTATATGGTTTCATATTATTGTTATAAAGTTTGTAAAAAATTAAAATTGGATTATAAATCTGCAGCCAGAGCAGGAATGTTACATGATTTTTTCTTATATGATTGGAGAATAAAAAATGACAGAAAAGGTTTACATGCCTTTACACATGGAAAAAAAGCATGTGAAAATGCCTCTGAATTATTTGAATTATCTGAAAAAGAAAAAGATATGATTATAAAACATATGTGGCCTGTAACACCACAATTTCCAAAATCCAAAGAAGGTTTTATATTAACATTTATAGATAAACACTGTGCGCTAGCAGAAGCTATAAAAGTACTAAAGGAAAACATACATAAAAAGAAAATTTGGAGATATGCTTATATATTTTTTGCAATGATTATTTTAAAAATAAATAAAGGAAATAACTAAAAATAATATATTATTCTTCAAATTAAGTATACTATGATTTAGGGAGTAATTTAATGAAAAAAATTTTAGGAAGATTAATAATTGTTGCACCAGCTGTAATTATTCAGATTTTATGGATGAATTTTCTATACAATCAATTAAACAATTCTGCATTAGTAGCAGTAGTATTAACAATATTAGCATTTTTATTTGTAATATATATAATTAATAAAAGAGACGAAACATCTTATAAAATTTTGTGGTTAATAACAATATTAACAGCACCTGTTTTTGGAACTATTTTATATTTAATAATAGGAAATAAAAAAACAACAAAACCATTAGATAAAAAATTAAAAAAAGCTCAAAATGCTATGAATTTTAAATTTATAGATGAAAAAAATTATGAAACAGAATTAAAACAAGAAAATTTAAGATTATATCAAACCTTTAAAGCAATAAATAAATATACCAAATTTCCAATTTATAAGGCTGAAAATATAAAATATTATAAATTAGGAGATGAAATGTTTCCTGATATATTAGAAGAACTAAAAAAAGCACAAAAATACATCTTTTTAGAATATTTTATTATAGAACCAGGAATATTTTTGAATAGTATAATAGATATACTTGAACAAAAAGTAAAAGATGGAGTTGATGTAAGGCTAATATATGATGATTTTGGAAGTTTGCCTACATTTTCACAAAAAAATGTATATCAATTAAAAACAAGAGGAATAAAATGTATTTCATTTAATCCATTATTTTTCATAAAAGGAACATTAAATAATAGAGATCATAGAAAAATTTTAATTATAGATGGAAATGTAGCTTTTAGTGGTGGAATAAATTTAGCAGATGAGTATATCAATAAAAAGAAAAAATATGGACATTGGAAAGATATAGGCTTTAAACTTACAGGAACACCAGTAAAAAGTTATAATTATATGTTTATAGAATTTTGGAATGCATTTTCAAATGAAAAGATAGATTCAAATATAATAAACAAATGTTTATCAGAAAGAAAAAATGAAAAAGGATATATTATATCATATTATGATTCACCAGCATATAAAGAACATATTTCAAATAACTTATATATAGATTTATTATCACAAGCTATAAATTATGCATGGTTTTACACACCTTATTTGATAATAGGAGACTTTTTAATGGATGCATTAATAAAAGCAGCAGAAAGAGGTGTAGATGTTAGAATATTTATTCCAGGGATTCCAGACAAAAAGATAGTATATAGGTTATCAAAAAGTTATTATGCACCATTATTGAAAGCAGGTATAAAAATATTTGAATATACACCTGGATTTATACATGCAAAAGCTTGTTTAATAGATGACAATATTGGAACAATTGGAACTGTAAATTTAGATTATAGAAGTTTATTTCTACATTTTGAATGTAATTCATTATTTTATAAATCTTCAATATTAGATGAATTAAAAATTGACATGATAGAAACTCAAAAAAAGTGTAAAGAAGTAAAAGAAAAAGATATAAAAAAAGGATATTTCCATAGAGTATTTGATGCAATATTGAGAATATTTGCACCTTTATGTTAAAGCATAATATATGAAAGGAATAAAATTTAGAATGGAAAGAATAGATAAAATAATATCATCACAAGGAAAATACTCCAGAAGTGAAATAAAAAAGCTAGCAAGTCAAGGTAGAATAAAAATTAATGATAATATAGTAAAAAAAGTAAATGAAAAAATAGATATTGAAACATCAACAATTTATATAGATAATGAAAAACTAGATTTTAAAAGAAATATATATTTAATATTAAATAAACCAAAAGGATATATATCAGCAAGTGAAGATAAAAGTCAGAAAACTGTATTAGATTTAATTCCAGAAAAATATTTTAGAAAAGGACTATTTCCAGCAGGAAGATTAGACAAAGATACTACTGGAATGATGATTATTACTGATGATGGAGAATTTGCTCATAATATATTGTCTCCAAAAAAACATATTAAAAAGACTTATAGAGTAACAATAGATATTGATATAGATGAAAACATGATAAAACAATTTGAAAAAGGGATTGTCTTAAAAGATCATATATGTTGTCCTGCAATTATAGAAGTTCAAGATACTCATACAGCATTTGTAACAATAACTGAAGGAAAATATCATCAAATAAAGCGTATGTTTGGCTGTTTTGGTGCTAAAGTATTGGAATTGCATAGAATTACAATGGGAAACTTGAATTTACCTGCTGATATTCCAGAAGGGTGTTGTAGAGAAATTACAGACAAAGAAATGAAGTTATTAAAGGAGTTTTGAAAATGATCAAAAATGCTATATTATATGTTTTAAGAAAAAAGAAAAGAACCTGTATTCTTTTTATTATTTTAACAACAGTTTTATCTTTTTTATATTCAAGTCTAAACATAATGAAATTGAGTAATAATTTAGAAAATAATTTATATAAAATTTCAAATACATCTATATCAATAACACAAAAAGATAATCAAAATTTTGAAATGAATCAATTTAAAGAAATGGAAAATATACAAGAAATCAAAGAAATAATTCCTCAATATGATTGTTTAGCCAAAGCAACAAATGTTGAAGTTGTTGATGGAATTCAAAAAGTTGAAAGAGAAAATTTACCGGAAATATTAAAAAACACTTTTTCAATCGAATCTACAAATAGTACTAAAAATAATGTTTTATTTAATAGTGGGATTTTTACTATTATTGACGGAAGACATATTGAAAAAAATGATAGAGAAAAAATACTTATACATGAAGAACTTGCCAAAAAGAATAATTTGAAATTACATAGCAAAATTAATTTAGAACTAATAGATTTAGAACAATTAGATAATAATGAGGCAAAAAAAGAATATGAATTTGAGGTAATTGGCATTTTTTCTGGAAAAAAACAAGAAAAATACACAGGATTATCATCAGATTTTAGTGAAAATATGTTATTTATTGATTATGAATCAAGTCAAAAAGCATTAAATAAAACACAAAACAATAAAATCGCAAATAAGATTACTGTGTATTCAGATAATTTTGAAGAATCCAATATATCTTTTAATAAAATCAAAGAATTAAAAATAGATTTAACCAAATATACAATTGAAAAAAATGATGACATATTTCAAGAAGTATTAGAATCTGTAAATGGAATAAAATATATTATAAAAATTATGATATGTTCTATTATAATTAGTGGAGTAATAGTTCTTTCATTAATACTAATCTTGTGGTTAAGAGAAAGAATACATGAAATAGGAATATTATTATCAATTGGAACAAGTAAATTAAAAATTATATTTCAATTTATATTTGAGTTGATATTTATATCTTTGCCATCTATATTTGTATCGTTTTTTTTAGGAAATATTATATCAGATCAGATTATAGGGGCATTTATACATAATGATAATTCAACAATGATTATTCAAAATTTATTAAAAAATGATGATATAGTATTAAAATTAATTACATTTTTACAAAGTTATGGAATGTTATTAATAGTAATTTTTTTATCAGTTGCCATTTCATGTGTAATGATATTAATAAAAAAACCAAAGGAAATATTATCAAAGATAAGTTAGGAGAGTAGTATAATGAATATATTAGAAATAAAAGATGTAACATATAATTATTCAAATTCAAGAGAAAAAGTTTTATCATCTGTGAACCAAAAATTTGAGCTTGGACAATTTTATGCAATAATTGGAAAATCAGGAGCAGGAAAATCAACATTACTTTCATTATTGGCAGGTTTAGATAAACCACAAAAAGGTAAAATTTTATTTAAAAATGAAGATATCGAAAAAACAGGATATACTAATCACAGAAAAAACAATATATCATTAGTATTTCAAAATTATAATCTAATTGATTATTTAACACCACTAGAGAATATTAGATTAGTTAACAAAAAAGCTTCAAAAGAAATTTTACTAGAATTAGGACTTAATGAAAATCAAATAAATAGAAATGTACTAAAATTATCAGGTGGACAACAACAAAGAGTAGCTATTGCAAGAGCATTAGTCTCAGAAGCACCAGTAATTTTAGCAGATGAGCCTACTGGAAACCTTGACAATGACACAGCTGGTGAAATAATAGAAATATTAAAAAAATTAGCTAAAGAAAGAAATAAATGTGTGATTGTTGTAACACATAGCAAAGAAGTTGCAAATTCTGCAGATATTATTTTAGAATTAAGTGGCAAAAAATTAAAGAAAATAAGTCAGATTAATTAGGAGGGTGGAGTTATGGTAAAAAATGCTTTTGCATATGTGACTAGAAAAAGTTTAAAGTCAATAATAATATTATTAGTAGTTCTAGCTATGTCAACACTTTGCTTGATTAGTTTGGCAATCAAAGATGCTACAGATAGAGCTTCAGAAGAAACTTTTAAAAATATAACAAATAGTTTTTCTATGGAAATAAATAGAAGAGTGAATTTTGGTACTCCAAGAGGAGGAGGAAATATAAAAGGAAAAGATATAAAAAAAATAGCTGAATCTAAAGATATTTACGATTATGTAAAAAGAATAAATAGTGTAGCCGATTTAGTTGATTATGATATTATAGAAACACAAGCCACAACTGTAAATCAATCATCTGAAAGAGCTCAAAATTTTAAAAGAACTGTTATGCTAACAGGGGTTAATAATTCACTAAAAGAAAATAAATTTGTTTCAGGAGTCTATAAACTAGTTGAAGGTGAACATTTAATCAATCAAGATAAAAATAAAATTTTAATGCATAAAGATTTAGCAAAAAAGAATAATTTAAAAATTGGTGATAAGATAAAAATAAAATCTAATTTATTTGATGCAGATAACGAAAAAGGAGCAAATGAAACAATAGAAGTAGAAATAAAAGGATTATTTGATGGACATAATAATAGTAATGTAACATCTGCTCAAGAACTTTATGAAAATACATTGATAACAGATCTTGATACTGCAGCTAAAGTTTATGGAAATACAGAAGATACTGCAGTATATCAAGATGCAACATTTTTTGTAAAAGGTGATAAAAATTTAGAACAAGTGATAAAAAATGTTGAAAAGCTTGACATAAACTGGAAACAATACACATTAGTTAAAAGCTCATCAAATTATCCTGCATTACAGCAATCAATATCTGGCATATATTCAATTGCTAATAAATTATTTATTGGTTCATTAATATTTGCAGGAATCATAGTTTCATTATTATTAATTTTATGGATGAATGCTAGAAAAAGAGAAATTGCAATTTTTCTGTCATTAGGAATATCAAAATTAACAATTTTTGGACAATTTTTAATTGAATTATTGTTCATTTCTATTCCAGCATTTGCAGGCTCTTACTTTTTGGCCGTTTACACAGGAAATATGCTTGGAAATAGTATACTGAATAAAGTTACCGAAAACATAACAAAACAATTAGCAAAGCAATCTGCATCAACTCAACTTGGAGGTGGAGCAGAAGTTGATGGTTTTAATAAAACTTTAACAAGTTTGAATATTAATATATCATCACAAACAATAATGTGTGTAATTTTATTTATGTCTTTAGTACTTATAATATCTTTAATAATATCATCAATAAATATTTTAAGGAAGAGTCCAAAAGACTTGCTAAGTGATGACTAAGATAGAGTTAAAGAAAATAATTGAATATAGAGAATTTATAAATATAATTAAAAAATAGTAATTTATCGAGGAGGTATTTGTAATGAAAAATAAAAAAATTGGTATAGGTTCATTGTCATTGTTACTAGTAATTATTGCTTTCGTTTGGGCTTTTAATATTTTTGGAGTTTGTGTAGGAGATCACATTTTAGCAACATTGAACATACCTACTTGGTCTAATATGGCTAATGCGACTGGAACACATTACACTATTTTTTATTCATTTATATTTTTAATACCAGCACTAATATTATCTATTAAATATAAAGATAATTTGTTTACAAAGGTTGGAAAATGGTTATCAATTACTTTTATTGGAATACTTTTACCTGGATTTATATTTATGATTGTATAGTAACAAATTACAATAAGTATAGCAGATAGTTTATTGCAAATTATCTGCTATAATGCTATTATATTATTAGAAAATGTAAAGTAAAAAAAGAAAAGAGAGATAAAAAATGAAATTAGGATTATTACTTGAAGGCGGAGCAATGAGAGGTTTATATACAGCTGGAGTATTAGATTATTTTATGGAAAACAATATTTTAAAAAATCAAATGAAGAATTTTATGTAGTAGTAACAAATGTGGAAACAGGAAAACCAGAATATGTTAAAATAGAAGATTTAAAGAATAATGATGAATTAGAATATTTAAGAGCATCAGGCTCAATGCCGTTTGTTTCAAAATGATATAAATAATCATGTTCATAACTTGAATTATATAGATATGGCTTATGAAATTTTAGATACAGAAAAAGAATTTAATAATGTAAGAATTTTATATAAAAAAGAGATAAAATATAATGATAAGATTAAAGTTTATAGTAAAGAATATAACAATAAATTTTATTTTAAAATAATGGATGCAGATAATAATGTTGTAAATTCTTTATTAGAAATGTGGTAAAATACATATAAAAAATATTTAGTATAAAATTACATTGGGGGTAAAAAATGAATAAAAAAGATTTTATAATAATTATTGCAATTATCATAGTTGCCAGCATATTAGGAGCAGTATGTGGCAAATTATTTTTAGATAATATAATATGAAAAAGAAAACGAAAATAGCAATTTTCATCTTAACATTTATTATTACATTTACAATAAGTGCAATAATAAGAATACAGTTATTAGGAAGTGCTCCAATGAAACTAATAAAAGTAAATTGGGATGAAACAGTTGGAACAATATATAAAGATTTAGAGTATGAAAATAAAAACGGAAATAAGTATGATTTATATATACCAAATAATTTAGACAAAAATAAAGAACAAAATTTAATTGTTTACATACATGGAGGAAGTTTTAATTCAGGCTCAAAAGAAGATGGAGATTTATGGTGTAAATATTATGCATCAAAAGGCTATATTACAGCAACAATAAATTACACTCTGCAAAATCATGGAATGGAAGCAACTATAAATCTAATGAATAAAGAAATAGAAAGTTCAATTAAAGCAATTAAAGAAAAAACAGAAAGTTTAGGATATAATGTAACTAAAATGGCATCAAGTGGAGTATCAGCAGGTGGAACGTTAGCAATGAATTTAGCTTATAACGGCAATTCCGTAATACCAGTAAAATTCGTATTTCAACTAGCAGCACCTACTTATTTTGAACCATCAGAATGGGGATTATTACAGAAAGTAAATAAACTAAAATCTGATGAAGAATTTTATGAGATGATGGTAGGTCTTCCATTTGATGAAAATGTATCACAAAAAGAAATAGATAAGATTTCTCCTGCCTCATTAGTAACTGAAAATACAGTTCCTACTTTAATGGGATATGGCTTAATAGATCATTGTGTTCCACTAACACAAAAATATTACCTAATAGATGATTTTAATAAATATGGTGTAAGTTATGATTATATTGAGTTTCCAAAATCCAATCATGGAATGTATAATGATTTAGATAAAATGCAAATATTTATTGATAAATCATTAGAATATTGTGATAAATATTTTAAATAAAATTATGAATATTTTAAAAGATTAAAATATTAAATCAAAAGGCAGTACAAACTGTCTTTTTTTAAATTTCTAAAAAAAGTATTGACTTTTTCGTCTTAACTGTATATATACAATAAAGAAAAGAGGAAAAGCTATGAATATTATAATAAGTAATTCAAGTAATACTCCAATATATGAACAAATCAAAGAACAAATTAAAAACAAAATAGTATCTAATGAGTTAAAAACAGGAGAATTGTTACCATCAATTAGAAATCTAGCAAAAGATTTAAGAGTAAGTGTTATAACAACCAAAAATGCTTATGATGAGCTAGAAAGAGAAGGGTATGTAGAAACAATACCAGGAAAAGGAACTTATGTAGCAAACAAAAATATAGAGCTAATAAAAGAAGAACAATTACAGAAATAGAAAATTTAATAGATACAGTAGTATCTCTTGCTAGAATAAGTAATATTTCTAAAAAAGAAATACAAGATATGTTAGATATATTATATGAGGAGGATTAATTGAAATGGAAAATGTATTAGAAATAAAGGATTTATGCAAAAAATATAAAGACTTCGAGCTAAAAAATGTAAATTTGGAATTACCAAAAGGAATGATAATGGGATTAATAGGAGAGAATCGGAGCAGGAAAATCAACTACAATAAAGGCGATTTTAAATATAATAAATACAGATAATGGCGAAGTAAAAATATTTGGATTAGATAATAAAAAAGAAGAAAAGAAAATCAAAGAAGATGTAGGAGCCGTATTAGAGGATAGCTTTCTATCAGAACACTTAAATCCCATAGATATAAATAAGATAATGAAAAACTTTTATAAAAATTGGGATGAAAAATTATTTTTTAAGTATGTCGAAGAATTTAAGTTACCAAAAAATAAAATATCAAAAGAATACTCAAGTGGTATGAAAATGAAGTTAAAAATTGCAACAGCACTTTCACACCATCCAAAATTATTAATATTAGATGAACCAACATCTGGACTTGATCCAGTAGCAAGAAATGAAATATTAGATATTTTCCAAGATTTTATACAAGATGAAGAACATTCAATATTAGTATCAAGCCATATTACATCAGATTTAGAACATATTGCAGATTATATTACATTCATAAACAATGGAGAAATTGTACTTACAAAAACAAGAGATGAACTATTAGAGATTTATGGTATTGTAAAATGTTCAGAAGAAGAATTTAAAAAGCTAGATAAAAAAGATTTTATAAAATACAGAAAAAGTAAATATGAATATGAAATTCTAATAGAAAATAAATTAGAGTTCAAGAAAAAATATGATATTCAAGTAATAGATAAACCAACAATAGAAGACATAATGGTAATTTATATAAAGGGGGAAAAATAAATATGAAAAGCATAAAAGGATTAATTGTAAAAGATTTACTAAATCTAAATCACTATAAATTTTCTCTTTTTGTTATGGTAATGATATTTGTAGGAATTGGAGTAGCAGATGCGAAAACATTAAATTTTCTACCAATAATGCTTATGACAATGGTAGGAATGATAGGACTATCTACATTTAATTATGATGAAATTTCAAAAGCAGATAAATATTTATTAACACTTCCAACAACCAAAAAAGAAATAGTGAAAGCAAAATATATATTAATTATAGCAATGATTTTGTTAGGAGCAATTATATCAATTGCTATAACAACAGGAATAAACTATGTTATTAATAAAGAAATAATGAATTTAGAAGCAATATGTGCAACATTAGTAGGTGGATTCTTTGGAATCAGTTTAGTTGAGTGTATTCAAATTCCTAGTGTATATAAATGGGGTGCAGAAAAAGGAAGAATACAAATGTTTATATTAATAATATTAGTAACAGGATTGATAGGGGGAGCAATTTATTTATTAACAACATTTGGTATTGGAGTTGATTTTAATAATATTATAGAATTTATAAAAAACTTTGGAATATATGTAGCAATAATATTTATAGGAATAATGTATTTTATTTCATATAGATTATCATGCAAAATATTTCAAAAGAAAGAATTATAAAGCTATAACCTACGAAAGTAGAGGCGTTGGTGTAATAACAGGTTACTGGCTTGTGAAAAACAATGAAGCAATAAAAGAAGAAATTGATAGAAGATAGCTTTAAGGTTCAGAATATGGCACTCATTTTGGATATAATATTTTATATCTTACAAAAATGTAAGATTATTGTAAGATAAAACGATGGAAATAATAATAAAATGATGTTATAATATAAATATTAGTTATAAAGATATAGCTGATAAAAATAAGTAATCACAAAAGTTAAGTAATTGATGTGACAAAAAAATCGCATAAAATATGATTTATGCTATAAGCTGAAAGGAAAATGAATTATGAGCTTTTTAGGAAATGTATTATGGTTTATCTTTGGTGGATTTTTTAGTGGACTTTCTTGGTTCATATCAGGAATTTTATGGTGTATAACAATAATAGGAATACCTTATGGAAAACAATGTTTCAAATTTGCAAGTTTGTCATTTGCACCATTTGGCAAAGAAATTGAATATGGTGGAGGAGTTCCTTCTTTAATTGCCAATGTGATATGGATAATTTTCTTTGGTATACCAATGGCATTAGAAAATCTACTTTTTGGATGTCTATGGTGTATTACAATAGTAGGAATTCCATTTGGACTTCAATTTTTCAAGATTGCTAAATTATCTTTAGCACCTTTTGGAGCAAGAGTAGATTAGGTGTAATTGTAGTATATGCGATTTTTGTGGAAGAGTGTAGTTTGCTCTCCAATTTTTAATGTTAAACTTATATCTTACAAGATTCCTATTATATTTGTAACAAGTAGAAATAGTTCAATGGATGAATTAAATGGAATTATGCTAGGTGGGGATGACTATATGGAAAAACCATATAATGTGCCTGTACTATTAGCAAGAATACAAAACTTGTTAAATAGAGTTTATCCTAAAGAACAAAAATCAAGTAAAGTAGAATATAAAGGAATAACATTAGATATTCTAAAATCACAAGTAAAATATAATGATAAAGAAATTGAATTAACAAAAACAGAAATTAAAACATTATATTATTTACTTAAAAATACAGATAGAATTATAGCAAGAACAGAGATTATAGATTATTTATGGGATAACGAAGTCTATGCAGATGATAATAGTTTAAGTTAGGAAAAGTAAAATGAGTTATCAATTATCAGATAAAACTAAAGAATTACTTTCAAAAAGAATAGGAATACCTTATGAAAAGTTAATACAGATGGAAGATGAAGAAATAGATGCGTATATAGAACAAAAAACAGGAAAGAAAATTACTTGGCTAAAGGTGCAACAAAAGTTGATGGTTTACCAATTAGAACTATTGAAGATGTGGATCAAAGAATGGATGAAATGGTTAGCAAAGAAGATAGTGGTTGGGACAGATAAATCATAAATTTATGATTTACTAGATTTATAGTAAGTTATCGTTGAGAAAGAAGTGTTGATATATGAAGAAAAAAATAAGTTTAATGGCAAGTATGGTATTATATTTGATTGCTATAATTATTTTAATATATTATTTTAGTTTAGAGTTTAATGAATTATTACGTTTAAGTCCAACTGGAAGAATAGTATTATTACTATTAAGTTGTCTTATTATGTATTTTGGTGGATTAGCTTTAACTAAATATATAGATGAAAAATATAAGAATAAAGTTTTAAAAATAAATATAGGTATATGGTTTATTTTATATATTATATTGTTATCAACACTTACTTTATTTGATGATTATTTTTTTAGAGGAGATTTTAATATATTAAATTGGAATAGTGAGTTGTTTAAAAACTATATGTCTAACTCATTTAATTTAATTCCATTTAAAACAATTTTTGGTTACATTACAAAATTTATTAGTGGAGATATTGCACCATATATATTTATATATAATATTCTAGGAAATGCAGTTGCTTTAATGCCTTTTGCCTTTTTCTTACCAATATTATTTGAAAAACAAAAGAAATTAAAAAACTTTTTACTAACAATGATTTGTATAGTTGTGGGTATTGAACTATTGCAATTTATTACAATATCTGGTTGCTGTGATATTGATGATGTGATTCTAAATGTATTAGGTTCATTAATTATGTTTGTAATATTGCGAATATCATCTATAAACAAATTTTTAAGAAACATAGTCCTTTTAGAAAAAAATAAAATTGATTATAAAGATTTAATAAAAAAGATTATTATTATTTTAATACCAATTATCTGTATTATTGGAGTTGTTTTTATAAGTGAAAATAAGTATATAGATAAAAATAGTCAAACTTTTACACACTTAAAGATAATAGATAAAACAAAAGAAGAAAATATTACATGTAATACTGCATTAGAACAATTTTATGAAGATAAAGAATATATATATTATTTTCCTTGCGAAAAAAGTAAATATGTAATAGTTATATATTCTAATGGTTATCAAGAAACTGTAAAATCATCTTTAGAATATGGAGATATAACTATTGAAGATTTAGAAAAAAATAACATAGAATTTATCAAACAGAAGAAAGATATGAGTAATTGACAAATTACAATTTAAATAAGTATAATATTAATAAAAGGAGGAATTTTAAATGAAAGAAAATGCAAAATTTTTTAAATGTCCAATATGTGACAATATAATAGAAATAATTGATGGAGATGTACAACATATAACTTGTTGTGGTAGAAAAATGGAAGAAATGAAAGCTAATACTACAGATGCAGCAACGGAAAAACATATACCAATATATAAAAAAGTAGAAGATGAAATAGTAGTAAGTGTTGGAGAAGTAGAACATCCAATGGAAAAGGAACATTATATAATGTGGATTGCACAAGTATCAGAAAATAGAATAACTCGTGTGAAATTATATCCAGAGCAAGCAACGGAAACTAGATTTCCATATATATCTGGTGCAACATTATATGCTTATTGTAACAAACATGGATTATGGAAAACAACAATAGAATAGTAAATAGCTGTAAGTAGAGATAAATTAAAATAAGTAAATCAAAATACTTTAGCAACATTAAATAATAAAAAATTACGAGGTATTGAATCTAATCAATATCTCTTTTTAATGAAAAAATTTAATAAAATTTTAAATCTTTTTTATATTTTTTTAGGTTATATTATATGTAAGCTAGTTTATAAAAGAAAGAAAGGAGGTATTTACTTGGAAGATAAAGAATTAATCTATAAAATACAGCACGGAAATAAAGAATTATTAGAGATATTAATTGAGAAATATTATGATGATATTTATAGATTTTGTTATTATAAAACAGGAAATAGCTCACTTTCTTATGATTTAACACAGGAAACATTCTTGAAATTGATTAAATATATAGGAACTTATAAACATAGAGGAAAATTTAAAAGTTATTTAATTACAATAGCAATGAATGTATGTAACACTTATTTTGACGAGAATAAAGTGGAGTTAGAAGAATTAGATGATAATCAAACTTATAAAGAAAATGATTCTAATGAATTATCAAGAATAGAACAAAAAAATTCAATTGATAAAGCATTAAAAGAACTACCAGAAAAACAAAAAGAAGTAATTATTTTGAAGTATTATGAAGATTTGAAAATTAAAGATATATCTAAAATACTTGATGAAAAAGTACCTACCATTAAATCAAGACTAAAGCAGGGAATAGAAAAATTGAGTAGGTATTTAGGAAAGGAGGACTTTTAATTAGATGGATAAGTGGAGAGAAATTTTAAACAAAAGAGAATTGCCAAGTATAGATGAAAATAAAAAAAGGCAATCAATAGAAATATTAAAAATGGAAATAGCAAATACAGAAATAACAGTAAAGGAAAGCTATTTTGAAAAGATAAAAAGATATATTCCTTTTATGAGTAAAATTACTTTTCTTTTCCAATTTATTCTATTATTGGTAGGAATATTAGTTATAAAATCTATGAATTTTGAGAAAACAAGGCTAATTTTATCACTTGTAATGCCAATATTAGCATTTCTTCAAATAATGGAGTTAGAGAAAAGTTTTAAATATAATATGTATGAAATTGAAATGAGTTGTAAAATGGACTTAAAAGAATTGATTTCAATTAAATTAATAATTAATACATTTATTAATTTATGTATAATGACAGTATTTGCAGTTATGACTGGAACTCATTTTGAACAGGAAAGTTATGTATTAATTCTTTATTTTTTAGTGCCATTTATGATAACCAATGTTGCTAACATTTTAACAATGCGTTTATTAAAAAATAAGTCAAACGAAATTGTAAATATGACGATAATGTTATTAATCAATGCGATTTTATTTAAAATTAATATAAAGTTTCCTAGTGTTTATGAAACTTCAAGTGTTTTAGTATGGTTAGGTTTATTAATTATAACAGTATTTTATTTTATAAAAGCTGTTTATCAATTTTATGAAGAGGAGGATGATTATATATGGAACTTGCAATAGATAGGCTAACAAAACAATATAAAAATAAAATTGCAGTGGATAGAGTTTCTATAAAACTAAAACCAGGAGTTTATGGATTACTTGGTGCAAATGGAGCAGGAAAAACAACACTTATGAGAATGATATGTGATATTCAAAATCCGACTTCTGGTCAAATTAAATATAATGGAACAGATATAAAAGAACTAGGGGAGGATTACAGACAAGTTCTTGGCTATTTACCACAAGATTTTGGATACTATCCAGATTTTACAGCTTATGATTTTTTAATGTATATTGCTGCATTAAAGGGATTATCAAAAGAAAAGGCTGAAATGAGAGTGAATGAGTTATTACAAATAGTTAATTTGGAAAATGAAAAAAAACAAAAAGTAAAGACATTTTCTGGAGGAATGAAACAAAGATTAGGAATTGCACAAGCAATGTTAAATAACCCAAAGATTCTAATTTTAGATGAGCCAACAGCAGGACTAGACCCAAAAGAAAGGGTAAAGTTTAGAAACTTAATTAGTAGTTTTTCACAAGATAAAATTGTAATATTATCAACTCATATTGTATCAGATATTGAATTTATTGCAGATGAAATTATTGTGATGAAAGCAGGTAAAAAGATATTAACAGGAACGCCAGAAGAACTTTTACAAGATTTAAGAGGCAGTGTATGGAAATGTGTTGCTTATGATAAAAAAGAAGTAGAAATGCTGAATCATAAATATTGTATTATTAATATTCATCAAGAAAATAATACAACAGAATTAAGAATTGTAAGTAGGCAAAAACCAACTGTGAATGCTGTTAATATAGAACCTAATTTAGAAGATTTATATTTAGCATATTTTCAAGATAATGAAAAATAGAAAAGAAAGGAATGAACAATATGGGAACATTAGTGAAATTTGAATTAAAGAAATTATTTAATAAAAAAATGAATATTATTGTAATCATAGTTTGTTTGTTTTTAATAACATTACTATTTTCTATGGCAGGTAAAGATTTTCTAGCAAGAGATAAGAGTGGAAAATCTTATAAAGGTAAAGAGGCTATTAGTGTTAGAAAAGAACAAATGAAAGAGATTTCTGGAACTTTAACAAATGAAAAGATTATAAAAGAAATAGAAAAATTACAAGAGTTGCATAATGATCCAAATAATCTTATTACAAATAGTGATGGAGAAAAGGATTTTAGTATTGAAATTTATAATGAATATTTAAATAATAGACTTGATTTATTAACAAATATAAACCGTGTATATGCAAATTATAATACTAGCTATATAACTGAATTATTTAATCTAAATTTAAAAGAACAGAAAGATTTTTATGAAACAAGACAACAAAGAATAGAAGAAGAATTAAATCAAAGTTATGATGGAAAAAAATATACACCTCAAGAAAAAGAATATTGGTTAGAGAAGTCTAATAACACAAAAACACCATTTGAATATGATTTTTATTATGGATATTCTAATTTGTATAACACTTATGAATTACTTATATTTGGAGTAATTGCTATATGTATATGTTTAGCATCTGTTTTTGCAGGAGAGTATCAAAATGGTACAGATAAAATATTATTAACCACAAAGTATGGAAAAAGTAAAGGTGTAACTGCGAAAATAATCGCATCTTATATATTTGCAACATTAGTATTTACAATATATTTAATATTTGCAATAGGAACAATATTCTTAATGTTTGGTACAGATGGAGGAAATTTACCAATACAAATTTCTAACATATTAAGTCCATACGCACTAACATTCTTCCAGTCACTTTTATATAATATAGTGATTTCATATACAGTATTGTTTGGTATGGTGGGATTAACATTATTCTTGTCATCTAAACTGAAAAATCCTATGCCAGTATTAGTAATAGATATTGCTATTATTATGTTACCAGTATTTTTGAGCATAAAGTCAGCTTTTGGAATATTAAATAAAATATTATTCTTAATGCCATATAATGCAATTTATTCAGACTTTTCTCAAATGGTATCATATAAGTTAGGAAATATTGTTATTGATTTACCTATGATGACTATAATTACTTATATTTTTATGATGATTATAGCATTAATTTGTGCAAAGAAAACATATAGTAAACATCAGGTAGAATAAGTAATAAAATTAAATTTTATTTTAGGTTTATTCTGTTCAATTCAAGTGTTTTAGCTGAAAGTTTAAGAAACTATAGTCGTTCTTAAATATTATAATACTATTGTCAAGGATGCAAATCATAGAATATAGCTCTATATTCACACATTTGCATCTTTGTTTTATTATATGTCTTTTTTATCATCACAAGATAAAAACCCAGATTATTTGAATTTTTATCTAAAATATATAAGATATATTTCATTATATGCAGAAACAACTGTAAATAAAATTTACAACGATATTAGAATATTTTTTAGATATTTTTTTAGATATTTAATTATGACAAAATAAGAGCTGTATAAAAAATTCAAAAATATTAGTAAAAAAAAGACTTATGAGAATCGTTTTTAAGCGTTTTTTATGATTTAGGCATATAGAAAAACAAATACAATAGAAATTTCTCAAAAAGTTTTTAAAGAAATTAGATGGCATTTAATTCATTTTTACGAATTAGATGATTATATAAAAAGACGTGAAAATCAACTTAGAGAGGAATTATTTGATTATTATCATTTTACAAATAAGAACTGTTTGAAAAATATAATATGAAGATAGAATTACATCAAATATCACTGAAAGGAATTATAAGATGATGTCTGAAAATTATCAAACAGAGCAAAAGGAAGAGTAGAGAAAAAGCAAAATTAAATGAAAAATGTGCATAAGCGAAAATATGTTTATATCAAATTTGACAAAATTAACATAAAATGGTATAATAAAAGAGTATATGTATATTCCTATTATATATAGAGAGATTAATCCACGTTTTTTCACCCTTAAGGTGTGCAATATATATAAAATTAATGTTTTGGAGGAAAAAACTATGTTGATTGCATTATATCTTTTTATCGTCAATGTGGCTGTGCCACAAATTGGTGCGTATGCGCAGGCTCTCCTTGAGCCAATCATGGTGATTGTTATCACCTTAGCAGGTATTGTTATGCTTTTTGGAGCAGTCGGAATGAAGATTTCTAACAATTTGGGCTCTACCGTTATTGGTGGAATTTTCAGAGGAATTGGATATCTTTGTCGGACATTGCTTCAGGCAATTGGTTGGATTATTCGCAACACTTTCAGAATGATGCCACGTGTATTCAATGGAAGTAGAAGAACATTCAATCAGATGGGGCTGAATGCAGTCCTTAGCAATATCCTTGCAATTGTGGTTGTATGTGTTTGTTTAGCAATTATTATTTAATACAGGAGGAATTAGTATGAACTGGATTACAACACAGATTAACCGTTTGAGAAACTGGTGGAACAATAACCACGCAACCGTAAGACAGGAAGTGGCAGATGGAACAAGAAGGGTTTTCAGAAGAATTGACAGAATTGCTGGCAATATTGGCAGATTGATTCTTATGGGAGTAATTGTCAATGTTATCGCAAGTTATTTCTATCCTGAATTTCCTGAAAGATTCCCTATCATCTATGGATGGTTCGACGGCTGGCTCCAGCTTGGAGAACTTGCACTGAAAGCTGGGATTAGTGGCACTTACGCATTCTTTACTGGAAATTTCGGTGAATTCTGGGCAGAGTACAGTAATGCAGTAAATGAGGCAATTCAGCAGTTTTATAACTGGTTGAGCCTGATTCACTTTTAAGTAGCAATCAAAGGGATTTCCGTCGATGTATATCGGCGGTTTTCCTGATTTTTTATGAAGTATGAAATAATACTTCTTTTTATTTTGTCTATAAATAGACTGACTAATAAAACTAACCGACAGATTTAACTCAAAGAAATGGAAGAGGAATAAGACAAGGAAATATTAATAATGAAATTGAAGTATATACACAAGAGAAGCATTAAGTACATCATTCAATTATTTTAAAGCAAATAAAAAAAGCATAAGTTCAAACATAAATACAGAAACAATAGATTGCTTACTACACATACAAGACCTACAAGGTACAGGCCCATCAAAAGATATTTCGCTTGCTTCTTATGTTGCAATGTGTAGCAGTAGCCTAAAGAAACCAATACAAGGAAGCCTTGTTATATTAGGTAATTAGGACACTCAAGTGTAAACACAACAAAAATATATACTCATTTATATGATAAAGAAGTAGAAAAAACTATGCAAGAACACCCATTGGCACATTTTAAAATGAAAAATGCAATGGAATTTTGTGCCTTGTAAGAAAGGAACGGTAATAAATATGAATAATTCAGAAACAAATTTCAATTTAGATGATATTAATCCAGTTGAAATGAAAATGTTATCAGAACAAGTAGATATTATATTAAGAGCATTAGAATTATATGCATATAATTTAGAGTATATGTTAGATGGAGAAAAAAGTTCTGATGATGAAAGACAGAAGAAAATTGCAATGTTAAAATATACTTATGAACAAGTTTTATCAGATCAAGCTGAACAAGTTAATACAAAAAGAAATAATACTAATAATTTAACTGCTTATGGTCAAAAAATGATAAATGATTCAAATATTATTAACATGATACCAAAAAACAAAGATATAAGAGCTGTATAAAAAATTTTAAAATATTAGTAAAAAAAGGCTCACGAGAATCGTTTTTAAGCGTTTTTTATAATTTGGACATAAGTTTATTGTTTATAATTTAAGTAAAATTACTAATTTTTAAGAAGGTAGGGGAATAAAAGAAAAAATTATAAAAGTTACAAATATTTTTTAATAATCAAAAATTTAATAATTATAAAAATTATAAAAATAAATATTAAATGATAAATATAACTTTAATAAAACTAAAATTTAATCATAATAAAAGAAGAATAATAATTTAAAAAATAAAATCATTGCGAAAGCTAATTTAAAAAAACATAAAATAATAAAATAGTAAATTATAATTGGATTCACTTTAACATATCAATAAGCAATATAAGATCAATAAGCAATAGAAGAGAGGTAGAAGTAGATATGGAAAAGTGTAAAAAAAGGAATACAGAACATTGCACAAAATCAAAGTTTTGTGCAATAAGAGACAGGAACAAGATATAAAACCATACATATATGGTCCTACCCGCAAAATCTTGCTACTCCTTGCTATTACTAGTATTTAAGCTATTTATTCTAACAACAAACTATATTACTTCCTTATAAAACTCTCTTAAATTTGATTCTGAAGCCTCATTATTTTTAATTATTCTTGGTTGGATTTTTTTCATTATTGTAACCACATATTTTAAAAAATTTATATAACTTTAAATTATTTTTATCAAAATTTCATAAATCCCCATATTTCAGTATTTTGCTTAATTATTCAAACAACAAAGTTATATGTCTAAAAAATAAAAACGCCTTAAAATCGATTTTCATGCGTCGCTTTTTTAACCTTTTTCGAGCATTTTTAATAAATGCCTGAAAATCAGCATTTTACTAAAATTTATATAATAAACACAAGATTTATAAATTAGCATATTTAATCATAAACATATAACTTGTTTGATTAAATATAAAAATGTCTTAAAATCGATTTTAGAATGTCACGAATATAGAATTATATTATGGATTTATAATCTAAAATCATATAATACTTATATAAAAAATTATTAAATTATTTTATTAAATTATAATGTAAAATTATTAACAAGCATTATTAACAAATGTTTGTTAATAAAAAATTATATAAAAAATTTAACTTTACACAAAATTTAAAATTTTAAAATTTCTGAATCTTAATTACTAATTTTTTTACTTTAAATTATTTTAAGTTTAGGTTTATACTTTTAAGAAATTTTTATTTTATATTTTATATAGAGTAAATTTTTTATGTATTTATTTTTCTGTTTTAAAATTTCTTTTAATATTTTAAATTTCTTTTTTATACTTTTATACATTTCTAAAAATAGTCTATTCCCCTATTCCCTACTTAATTTCCCTTCTCAGTTACATTATCCTCAATATATTCAAGTCCTTATATTTATCATTACTCTTTTGTAAGAAGTTCATGATTTACTGCATCTTGTTCTCCTTGTTGTTTTACATCTTTTAAAGCCTCATTATTTATTGAAGCATCAACTCGAACCATATAACTGAATATCATTCTACTTTCAGTAAATGAAATATCATATTCTTCAAAAGGGTTTTCTATGTTTTTTCGCGAATAATTTAGATATTTAAATCTAATTCTTTGTTATATTAAGCATTTTAAGCACAAAACTTTTAAATTTTGTAAAAAATGATTTTTTACGTTCTATTAATTGATTATTGTTTGTTTTTTCAAATACATTAATATAATTATTTTCAATATTCTTTTTTGCTTTTGCATATATAGATTCAAGATTATATTTTTCTCTTTTTTCTTTTTCTAAGCTTTGTTGATTTAAATAAAGTATTTGTTTTATTTTATTCTTTTCTTCTTGTGTTGCAAGGTAGTTTGTATATAAATTAACTATAATTGCATTAGCTTCTGCAGAAATATTTTGTTCCGATAAGTCAATTTGAGGATTTATCCTGAATATATAATTTTTATCCATATTTTGTTTGTAAAAATTTATTTTTTCAGATGGAATTTTATTATATGCTTCTTGTGGAAAATAACTTATTATTTCTAAAACTTCTGTATATGCCTTAGCATATTTTGAGTTAACCATTTTCTTTTTCTTCCTCTCTAGCATTTTCTTGAGTCATTTCTTGTGCTCTTGCTTCTTCAACTTTTTCCATTGAAGTAGTATTTAATGCATTTTTTAGAGCACTTTTAGGTGTAATATAACTTTTTTCAAACTCTTGATTTCTTTCTTTAATTTTCTTTAAAGTTGACTGTATAGCTTCTTGTTGTAATTGTTCTGGCTTTATTCTTCCAACTACATATTCATAAAATTCTGGTCCATTTTTTGCAAATTGCATTAATACAGATAATTCAAATAAGTTTTTGTCTGGGTCAGAGTATTTTTTTGCTTCTTCTTCAAAATTTTTAACATTGCCTAAATTTTTTAACGATATTATAAAGTCACCTAATTGCTCCACTTGATTCATATGTCTCATTGGAGCTGTATAGTCAACAATTAATGGGAATAATTCAGGATAAGTATATTCTTTAAATGTTTTGAAAATCAAATCAGTAACACTTGGATTATTTGTATCTATTTGATCAAAGGTACATTTATTTAATGGTCTATTAAAACATGCTTTGGCTAATTCGTCTATTGTAAGAACCTTACTTGCATCAAAACCTTTTGGAGAAGATTGGCTATTATCAATAACAATTCTAAAATTTTCTCCTAATTTTCTTTGCATAGAAGAAATTGCAGAAATAATATTTTCAACTCTTCGTGATTTCAAATATATTCTTGGTTTATGATCGTAGTCTTCTTTAGAAGAAGCAAACAGTATATCATATATATCATCAATAGAATCAGTGTCATAAATATCAATAATTTCTGGTTCTGCTAGCATTTTTAAAGCATAATCATCAGGTCTTTTAGCATCATATTCATAAACTGGTCTTTTAACACAAAGAATTACATTTTTTCCTTGTTTTATTAATTTTTCTCTTTCTTGTAATAAACTTTCTATATTATCTTTGCTTTCATCCCCAATAATTTTTATTGTCGCTCCATCATTTATTTTTTTCATTAAATACCTCCGATATATTTACTTTTTAATATACTATATATATATTAACATATTTAATAGAAATACTCAATATTTTCTATTATTTTTTACGGTTCATGAAGTTTTCACAGCTCTTAAATTATTTCATAAAATATTAATATACACGTATTTTTTTACAAAATTCTTAGAAAGGATACTAAAATTAAATAAAAAAATTAATTACTATTTTTGCACTTATACTTTCATTGTTTATAATGAATATGGCTTTATCTTATGCTTCTGAAACACCTGTATATGACGAAAGTTATAATAATAATCAAGGTGCATTTTATGCAAATGGTACTGCTTATTAACTACCCGCGTGAACGGGTAGTTTGATTTAGACCTCTAAATTTCATTCTTATTCTAACACTATAGTTTGCAAACCAATTCCTGCATTAAATTTTTGACAGAAACAATTTCTTTTATTCTGCTAACATTACTGCCACAAAAAATTAATCCATCTTCTGTTTGTCCCTTTACAGAATTTATTAATGCTTTTGTAATGCAGTATGGACTATCTATTACATTACAAGTTTTAATGCAATTATAACATTTATCTATTTTGCATTTTTCTTTTTCTACTCTTTTAATAAAGTTATTGCATATAGTTCTTCCTGGCATTCCAACAGGTCTATTAATTATCTTAATGTCTTCAGCTTTTGCGTTTACATAAGCTTTTTTGAATTCTATTGAAGCATCACACTCATTTGTGGCAACAAATCTTGTTGCCATTTGTACACCACTTGCTCCTAAACTTAAAAATTTTTTAATATCTGTAGAATCCCATATTCCACCTGCTGCAAAATGCAAATATTCCTATAGTATTCTGAATAGTCACATAATATTCGTGCCAATCATTTATCAAAAAAATGGTATTCAAATCAAAGTTACTATTTTTAGATTTTGGATTTTTTATTAATTTTAATTTTATACATTACATCATCAGCAATATCAATTAAATGTTCTACAGATTTATAATTACCTTTTAAATCTGATGAAAATTCTATACTTATACTAGTGCATTTATGTTTTTCTGTATTATAAATATTACTATACTTATAACTACTCTAATATAGGTAAATTTTTATCAAAATTTCCATAGTTTTTCATAGGCTTTGAATCATACATACCAATTACTATATCATCTTCATAATATTCATTAGTACTTTCTCTTTCCTTTATTCCCATACCATAAAACTTATATGCAGTTCCGTTTTTATAACCTAATTCATATGTAGGATCTGCAAAATAATATGTACCATCTATCTTAATAACAGACCAAGCATGTCCTATAGAATAATTATTTGGATGTACCAATGCTAGAGTACTTTCTATTCCTACTTGATTCAATAATTGGTTATAGGCATAGGCAAACGAATAACATATACCAGTATGTTTAGTATAAACGTAATATGATTCAGTATTTTTAAAATTATCTAATGCTTCATAATTATAAGTTATTACTTTCAAAGTTTTGCGCAATAAGAGATAGGAGCAAAATAATAGAACCCATTTCAGAGTCCTACCCACAAGTTCTTGTAACCACTAGCATTAACTGCTTTATTAGCTATCGTTTGACTAACATTATTACTTTATCATTTATTACTTGTAATAATGTTAGTCTAGTTATAGGCCTTAAAAATAAAAATGGCTTAAAATCGATTCTCGTAAGCCGTTATTTTTGGCTTTTTAGAGATTACTTTAGTATCTGCAGATCATTATAAAAATTGCATATAGATAACTAAAATTTTTATAAGCAACTTAAATAAATCTAAATTTAATATTTAGATGAATAATTTAATATTGCAATATTGTAATTGACTTAAAATTAATTTTCGTAAGTTTAAATTATAATAATCAAATGCATATAAATTTAAAACCAAACATTAAAATTCATAATTAACAAATGTTCGCTTTTTGAAATTATAAATCAGAAATTCAAATTCAATTTTGTAAAAACTTTGCACAAAATTTTTCTATATATTTTTTGTATAAAATATAAAAAAATACTTATATTTAATATAAATCTACAACATTAAAAATACGACTATCCCCCCTACTCTACTCATTTTTTATTCAAATTAGAAGAATCGATATACTTTTGTACTCCTTAAATAATAAATTGCAGAGCCCATTTGCTGCACCCTGCATAATTTTTTCATTCCACTTATGGTAGGATACTCCAACTTTTTAATTTCAACTTGAGGCTTGAATACTCCTTATTGAAGTATATGAGTACTTCTAAAACTTATTATATCACAAAAATTAACAAATATATTAAAAAATAAAATATTTAATGTAATTTCTTTAAATTTATTTAATAATGTTTAAATTTTTATTAAATGATCTTTGTGTTTACTTCTAATTTTCATTATTCAAAAAATTCATCACTAAATCTATAATTACATCTTTTTCTTTTGGATTTGATTCAGCAATTAGCAAAGTAAGAGATGTTAATGTATTATTATCAATTACTTGATTTCCATTTTTATATAATATTCCATAAAAGTTTAGAAAATATATAAATAAGGTTGCTGCAATTCTTTTGTTTCCATCGGCAAATACATGATTTTTAACAATTAAATATAAAAAATTAGCTCCTTTTTCTTCTATACTCTTGTAAATATCTTGTCCGTGCAAAGCTTTGATAAATGTTACCAATAATTGATTCCAACCCTTTATCTCTTTCAACTGCAAAAAGCGAACTTTCTTCATTAAATCTTAACTTATTAATTATATTTATGCATTCTTGGTATTCAATTTTCCTATCATCTATATTTCCTTCAATTTTCTTTAAAGTTCTATGATCATAATCATCTAATAAATCTAATGCTTTTGAATATCCTCCAATTACTTTTAATATTTCTTTTGCATCATTTCCTTCTAGTCTTTCATCAATACGATTAGCAATATCTATTAATTTTATAGTTTTTTCCAAGTATTCTAATCTTTTTTGATTTACTGCATAACCTTTTAGCATGTAATCTTTTAATATCTTGTTTGCCCATTTCCTAAAGGCAACACCTTGTGATGATTTAACACGATATCCAATTGAAATAATCATGTCAAGATTGTAATAATCTACATTATGGGTTTGTGTTTTACCTTTTATTGCACCATGTTTAGTGGTTGTTGCAAATTTTGCAACAACCTGTTCACCATTTAATTCTTCAGATAATGCATTTTTTATATGCCTAGAAATAACAGACTTATCTCTAGAGAATAATTCTGACATTTGTTCTAAATTAAGCCACACAGTTTCATCTTTTAAGTTTACTTCTAATTTTACTCCTTGGTTTTCAAATAAAATAATTTCATTCTTTTTTTCGTCCATAAGAACACATCCTTTATTATATAAAATTTAATTCTTAGTATATTTGTTGGTATTTATATATTATAATTTTTTGCATTTTTGAACTATTGTACATATTTTATAATAAGAACAAACATTTGTCTATACTTCACGACAAAATTATTGATTATTTTTATTTAAAACTGTCGCGGTATCAAAGTTTTGTACAAAAAGAGATAGGAGTAAAATATATAGACTATGATTATAGTCCTACCCAGTTATTTCAGTACTTTCAAACCTTTGGCTTTAATGTATTTACTTATTATATAATTATTTTACCTTGCATATTTAATATTATTTAATGTTATCCAATTACTTATATAATCTTATTTTAATACCGCTTTAAAATCAAATTTAAGCTATTTAAATATTTTATCTATATAATTTAATGTTCAAATAATTTTTATCTTTAATTATAAATTTGCTTTTCAATAATTTTTTATAATTTCTGATCTTCTATCTAAATTTTATCTAAAATCTTCAAAATGCCTATTTCTCTATATTTGCCGTATTTTATTAACAAACTATAAACCTTAAAAATAAAAACGACTTAAAATCGATTCTCGTGCGTCGCTTTTTTGAGGTATTTTTAATTATTATTGTATATCTATATAGTCAAACAATTTACTACTAAAAATTACTAAATATAAGTTTAAAGCCTCAAAATCCTCATATAAAAAGTAAGCCTTACTCTAATATTTAAAATAAGACTTATAATTATTTTTATATATTTTTTTCATTTAAATATCTTTTTAATAAAAATGTAAGAAAATATGGAAATGTATAAAATTTTCCATTAAATCCAATATTTTTATTGCAAAGTTTTATTCCGTATTTTATATCTTTATATTTATCATTATCAATTAAATTATTTAAAGATATTGTGGAATTATCACTTGCCTTCACTTCTACTGGAATTAAATAATTTGTATCTCTTACAAAGAAATCCATTTCAAGTCTGCCTGTTTCGTCCCTATAAAAGTACAAATTATATCCTTCTTTAACTAACATATCTGCAACTATATTTTCATAAATCGCACCTTTATAAGTATTGAAATTTTTATTTCTTCTTAAATCAAGTTGAGCTTCTTCATCCAATGTTGCAATCAGTAAACCAGGATCTCCAAAATATAATCTATAATTATCAGGATTATAGTTTCCTTTTAACGGTAAACTTACTTGTTCAAGACAATAGCAAATATTAACTATTCCTGCATTTTCTAGCCATTCTATGACTCCAACATATTCTCTGTTTCGAGCTCCAGAAGAAATTTTTGTTATTTGAAATTTTTTATTTTCATTACCTAGAAATACAGGAATTTTTCTATATGCATTTAGTATTTTTGTTTTATCAAGTCCACCTGCATATTTAGTAATATCCTCTTCGTAGTCCAATATTATTTGTTTTTGCATTTCTAGAATTCCAGTATATGTTTTGTTTTCAACAAATGTTTTAACAATTAGTGGCATTCCTCCAACAATCATATATTCTTGAAAATTTTCCATCATAACATCATATTGTATTTTTGATAATGGTTCATTTTTTGTCATACATTGATATAAATCTTCTATTTGCTCATTGCTATATCCTTTTGCCCATAAATATTCTTCAAAATCTAATGAATGCATTATATAATCAATTTTATTGCCTACACTATTCGATTCAATTTCTTCATAATTTATTCCCATTAAGGATCCTGAACATATAACATCAAATCTTTCGTCTTCTCTAAAGGCTTTTAAAGCCGTTGCACAACTTGGACAGTCTTGTATTTCATCAAAAAATATTAATGTTTCTCCAGGTATGAATTGAAAATCTCCATTTTTTAATGTGATATCTTTAATGACTCTATCTATTTCAAACCCTTTGTCGAAAATGTCTTTATATTCTGGCTGTAAAACAAAATTTATTTCAATTAAACTTTTATAATTATTTAACCCAAAGTTTTTTATTGATTCAGTCTTTCCAATTTGTCTCGCACCTTTTACTATTAATGGCATTTTATTTTTGCTTTTTTTCCATTCTATTAAATATTCATCAATTTTTCTTTTTAATCTCATATTATCACCTTCAACATTAGTATATCACATTTTTTACATTCTTTCAATGTTTTATATCACATTTTTTACATTGTTTTTCGACAAATTATCACATTTTCTTATATATTTTAAAAGTATGTATAAAAAAGCAAAAGATTCTACATATTTTTATTATGAGATTTATATCTATTTTGTAATAAATATAATTTATATTTTCTCTTTTTGACTTTCATACACATATTACAAATGAAATGTGTATGGGAGTCAATAAATTATTCATACTTTCAGGTATTTATATACTTAAGTAATGATTTTATATATTAGCTCGCAAATTTGTGTCCATTATCAAAGTTTTGTGCAATATGAGATAGGAGCAAAATAATAGAACCCCTTTCAGAGTCCTACACGTAAGTTCTTGTAACTATTAGCCTTAACTGCTTTACTAGCTATTTATTAGCTATCGTTTGACTAACATTATTACTTTATAATTTATTCTTTGGAATAATGTTAGTCTAAGTACAAGATATTTATTTCTAAAATCAATTTTAAATCAGTTTTATAATTTATCTTTATAATTTTACATCTAAATAATTTTTCTATTTAAAATTTAATTTTATTACTTAATAATTTTTAAGAGTCCAAATTACGTAAAAATCGATTTTTGCGTGTTATAATTATAAAATTATATTATGGATTTGTAATCTAAAATTATAAGTTACTCTTTTGCTATGTTTGAACAAAATTATTACTTAATAACTTGCCCAAACTACTTAAATCATCAATATTATTAGCTTTTGTATCAAAATCTACTACTATCTTTTATAAATTATCTAATTTTTGAGAAACTTCATCTAAAGAATATGTTTTATTTAATTTTATATCATCTAAACCCTGTTGTAATTTATTTTTCAAATCTTCTTTATTTTTAATTATTATACTTTCTAGAATATCCTCATTTAACATGTTAACTACCTTTAATTTTGTTTATTTTTTAGACTTCCATTTAACTTTTAGGTTTTTCATTTCTTATATTCGTTCTTAATATCATTTATAAATTCAGGTAAATTAGTAAAAGTAGCTATAATGCCTCTATTTGTAAGTGCAAAAATATCTCTAGTTTTTTTATCTATTTCTTCTTTTACTGCTTTAGGAACTTTAATTGATATTCCAGCTTTTTTATATTCTTGTTCTATGTATTTTTCTAATGTAGGAAACATATTTTGAATTAGAAAAACTGCTCTTTTTCCAGCTAAATTTCTTGCAAACACAAAGTTATTTGGCTCTATTCCTTTTTTAGATTTGATATCATTATATAATTTTAAATATTTATCATATTTAGAAGACATAGGCACGAACCACAATATATTTTTATCAATTTTATCTCTAAAACAAAAATAAGTTGGCCTTTTTGTTCCAGATTCTTTATTTTCCATTAAATGATATTTTGGATTATACTTTTCAATAAATTCATCTTTTATAAAATATAATTTTCCTTCTATAATTTCCATCTTACTCCTTGTATAATAAAAAAGGGAGTACAAAGACTCCCAAATTTATTCACCAGTGTATTTTCTCTTTGCCAACTGGGTGGCTGATTAATCGATTGTCTAGGGTATTTTACTCTTTGCCTCCTAGTAGGCAGTATTTATTTATATAATAATTATAGCATCTTATTATTTGATTTGTCAACTAGTACAAAATAATTTTCTAAAATTATTATATATAATATTATATGCTATTTTTTAATATATAATACAAATAATTTCATGATACCCAATATTAGTATTTTGGAACTTGATAACAAATATTTGGCTATACTTTTATAGTATAATTAATTTATATGCAAAAAGACAATTCACATTAGATGTGAACTGCCTTTTGTTCAAACATGATTAAAGACTTACTGATTCGCGATGCTGCGAGTTGTTCTTATCAGATCATCCATTGCATCGAGCTCCTGGTTCATTTTTCTTGCAAGCTGTTGGAATTGTTCAGTCAGTATAAGATTACCTGCTTCTGATGCCATGTTAGCCAGTCTTTTGAAACGAGACTGCTCATCCTGCATGGACTGAATCATCTGACTTGCCATCTGCAGATAAATTATTGATGTCTTCATTTCTTGTTCTCCGCAGAGTCTGCGTTACATCATCCACTAAGTTCATGTTCATGTTTTTTTCTCCAAATAATTTTTTACATAAATAGCAAATTTCCTATTTTTGAGGAATTGTATCATCTGTTTTGGATGAATTTATTTCTGCATTGCTCATACTATATGTAAATTCAATAATTTTTGTAAAAATTTTCTCTATCTCTTTTCTTATTTCTGGCTCATATTCTTGTTTAACAACAACATCACTAAAATACCTTTTAATAAGTTCTCTAAACTCTAACGGATCATCTATTAAATTTTTCCAATTGTCAGGACAACTCCAAAAATCAACATATTCTTTATATTTTTGAAAATCTTGTGGGTCGTACTTTTCTAATCCAAGTTTTTTTCTATATATTGAACTATTTACTATCTTTAGTGGTACATTATATGCTCTTTCCATTAAAATAGCTCTTCCGAAATCCTCTAAATTAATTTCACATCCATTAGTTTTGAAAAATATTCCAATAACTTTAACCTTTGAATCATCTAATACTATTTCATTTACATCGCTTGAATTATTTGAAAAAACACGCTCATTCTTTTTTTGCCTTCTGATAGTATTATCTATTAATTGATGTGGTGATTGAATTTTTGTGGTTGCAAGTAGTTCACCATTCAACATAAAACATCCTGGTACCCCAGAATTAACATAAGTACCATTTTTAAAATCTATTATAGTTCTAATTTTTGGTTCAAATGAAATATTAGTTCCTGAATCTATTTCTGTAGAGCATATAATAGCTTCATTGGCTTTTAGAATTAATCCGACCTGTGAATTTAAAAACATTGCCATCTGTTTATCTGTAATTAATGATGCTGAAACATAATCTCCATTAATGTTTCTTGTTTTTCTATAATCTGGGAAACCTGGTAAATAAATTATTCCTTTTCCAGAGTGTACAATGTAGGTAAATTCATCTCCAGGTTTGTTTTCCATCACTATATTTGTTGTTGATTTTTTCCATAATGGAATAGTTATTAATTTATAAATGGTTTCTTCTATTTCAAATACTTTTTCGAAATCTTTTCTAAACATTTTTAATGTTTCAGAAGATTCTTGGTAAATTCTATTATATTCTTCTGCTGAAAGAGCTTGATATTTTGGATCATTATATGTTTTAAAACCAAATGATATTTGCTCTAAAGATATTTTCTCACGTACAGAAGGACCAGATTCATATTTTTTTATTAGTTCTTCAATATATTTTTGACTTTCTACTAAAAATTTTCTTTCTATTTCTGATAATTCTTCATTTTGTATATAATATTCAATTTGATTTAATAAAGTTTGAGCTAAAGTAAATGCATCATATATATCATCTTCACTATATTTTGTACTAAATTTTCTTGTCATTTTTACTACCATCCTTTAATTATTATTTTTCAAAATATATTTTTCTGTTTTCCTTAAATTTTTATCATTATTATCTAATATACATATACCGTCATTTTCAATTTTTATTTTTCTTTTTAATTCTAAGCTTAAAATAGTAGAAACAATTTCATTTCACTTAACAATGAACTTTCATTCTTAATACCTACAATTACACGTGCAATTTTTTCTTGCTAATTCTTCTAAGTCCACTTCAGAATCAAAATGCTTATTTTTGATTTCAATTCTTGCTTTAATGTTAGGCATAGGAACATACACATGTCTATCAAATCTGCCAGGACGAAGAATTGCCGGATCCAAAATTTCTTTATGGTTTGTAGCAGCAATTACAATGACATGACTACTACTATCAAATCCATCCATTTCAGCTAATAGCTGGTTTAACGTTTGCTCACTATAAGATTTTCCACTATATCTATTTTGAGCAACTGCGTCAATTTCATCAATAAAGATGATTGATGATGCAACCTTTTTGGCTTCACTAAAAATCTTTCTAACACGAAAAGCACCAACAAGTAAAATACCTTTTGGAATTCTAGCTCCCATGCAAGTATACTTTTCAGGTTCCTTTAAAAAGTTTACTACTTCTGAAAGTTGCTCTCTTTCCTCATTGCTTCCAGCTACATCTGAAAATCTAACATCTGTAGTTTCGGCTTTGAATTTGAAGTTGCCAGCACCAGTTGCTTTTCTAATCATAAAGGACATATATTCAATCATTAGAATTGAGCTAATGAGAGAAAAAGTAGCACCTAAAGTTCCACTTGAGGAATTTCCATCTACTGAAATTTCAATATTATTTCCAAGTAATTGTTGCTGATTTACATATTCCCAAAATTCATTACTGCTGGGAATATATGCGAATTTTTTTGTTTGATCTGTAAATGTAACAAAAATCTTATTAGAATTAATATAGGTACTAATTGCTTTAACATTCGATATAATTAATGATTTCAGAATACTTTATTTCTTGGTTTTTAGAAGTCTGAGCATCGTTATACTTTGATATTAGCAAAACAATTAGTAGTAATGTTGTTAATACAATAGATAGCAATTTTGCAATATTTTTCTTCCGAGTTTTATTCTTGCTGTTGTTTTTCATATTTCAGTTCCTTCAAACCGACATATAATATTGTAAGCGTACTTTTCTATTATATCACAAATTAACATAATTTTCAATATATTAAGGTAGTATTAGTATAAAATAATATGTTTTTTGGCTTTAAGAAGAAAAATAATTCTAGCAGTTCTACTAGCAATTCCACTCCTGTAAAAACTGAAACAACTACATCGACAAATTCTTCTGCAAAAGTAGTTCTCAGCAAAGCAGAAGATGGTCTTGAGCGTCACATCGTTCGACTGAAGAAAGAGAAAAACATTGATTTGAGTTCTCATCGTGCAAGAGTATTTGTCGTAATGGATCGTTCTGGTTCTATGACTAGCTTGTATCAGTCTGGCGAAATTCAAAATGTTCTTACTCGACTTCTTCCTTTGGCATTGAAGTTCGATGATAATGGCGAACTTGAAGTGTACGTATTCAATACCAGTTGCATTCAGATGCCTTCTATGAATCTTAGCAATTATGAAAGTTATGTTAAATGCGAAATCATGAATAAAGGCTATGGTCCTTCCGGAGGTACTAGTTATTCTCCTGTTATTGAAAAGACTATGTCTATTTATGATGATGGAAGCAGTTATCATGCATTTGGTATCTTCATTACCGATGGTGAAAATGATGATGCCTATGCAACAGACAGAGCTATCAGAAATTCTTCTAAACTGAAGATTTTCTACCAATTTGTTGGAATCGGTTCTGAAAATTTCCGGTACCTTCAGAAACTTGATGATCTGGATGGCCGTGATGATGAACAGCTATATACAAAACTGCTGGAACAGTATCCTCAGTGGCTGAGAGCAATGCATATTAATTAGCATTGTTCAAATATCAGATAATTTTATTAATCTGAAGTCTTAAAAAAGGTCTCACAAAGTAATATAAAAACTACTTTGTGAGACCTTTTCTTTATTGACGTGGATCTTGTTTATTTAATTCTTCTTTTATTTTATCATATTGGGCTGAAATTTCTTCAGCAGTTCCATGATTTAAATCTTCTAAATCTATACTTCCACCATTTAAATCAATTGTTATATTAGCATTTTTGTTATATATAACATATGCAATGCCTTCAAATTGAGCAACTAAATCTTTTAAATATCTATACATATTAGAAAATTTATCTATTACTTCATTTTTTTCAACATCTCTTCCCATTTCTTGAGCTCTAGATCTAATATTTTGCATAGAAAGCTTTAATGTTGGATTTAAAGCTATTATACTTGGTGTAACACCATTATCTATAGCATATTGAACTTTTTCTCCAAACGCAGGAGGTGTAATTGATCCTTCATATACTATACTATTTGCTAACATTCCATGTTCTTCTCTTTCAAATAAAGATTGTGAAAAATATGACTTACCTGCTCCATATGGTCCTACTATAAATACACATCTTTGTACATCTGGTCTTTGAATTGCTCTTCTAAAAGCTTCATTTGTCAAAACTGCTGCTGAATTTGTTATTGATAAATTATATTTTGTTCTATTTTCAAAACTTTCAGCATAAAATGGATAAACCATTTTCATTAAGTCTGAATTGATATAATTTCCATTTCTACTTTCATCTAATTGTGTATATCTTTCTAATAAGCCATCCGTATGTTGACTAGCTGTTGTTCTACAATACTCCTCTATTCTTTCTTCTATTGATCCTTCTTTAAATCCTTTTTTTCTTATAATATTAATATCTATGTTTCCCAATTTAATTACCCTCACTTTTATTTATTATAGAACTTTTTAATAATTAGAATTTTTCTTTATTCTTTTTTCTAATTCTTTATCTTGTGAAGCTTCTAACGCAATTTTTTTTCCTAATGTTACTAAACTTTCAATATATTTTTGTTCTTCGTTTTTATCTTTCATATAATATACCACATAATATCTTAAATAGAATATTATATTCTCCTTTCATAAAAATCCACCATTAATTATTTTATCATATATTTTATTAAAATTCAACTAAAAAAACCATTTTTAATCAAAAAGAACAATTTTAAAAAAACTGATCAACTATTACAGTAAATCAGTTTTTTAATTTCAATAATGCAATAAATTTTTCTTCAACAGTGAAAGTAATTCTTTACTTTCTTCAGAAGAATCAGGATCTAATTCAAAAGTAGAAAGAAACTCTTTAAACTTTTTATTGAGATTTTGAGATTTTTTCGTTTCATAAATAGATTCATCTTCTTTTGTAAAGAAAAAAGCATGTTCAGATTTAGAAGTAGAATTGTCTTCTTCTTGAAGAAATATTCTATAAATTAATGTTTGTAACTTTAGAAGTTTTTTGCTCCTTTCTTTAATTTCTTGTTCTGTATCATTATCTAATACAACATAATGCGAGTTACGATAATAGTCTCGCATAAGTTCATATGGATCAGAATCTTGTTGAACAGAAATTGTAATTCCGTTTACGTTGAAGAAAATGTATTCTAATTTTTTATTACATTTTAAAAATGAAAATGTTTTAAACAAAACTCTTTTAAAATTAGATTGTTTACTAAATAGTCCCAAAACTAATTGACACCATTCGGTTAGTTCAATTTGATAATATGATGGAAATTTAATTAAAGCGTCTCTACCATCATATTCTATTTTTAAATCATAACTAGCATTAATTGATTGACATTTTGCAGTAAATTCTGCCTCGTTTGAATTAAAAACTGTTTTCACTTTTACTGTAGTAAGTAATTGCATAAAAGTCTCTCCTTTGATGAATTAAGTATTGCTTAAAATGTAATAATTGAAATTTCATAAAGATGTTCTAAAAATACTTAGCTTATTTGCTAAAACGGTTAAATTATATCACATATTTACATAATATTCAACAAAATTATAATAATTTATCTATAAATATAGCATAAGCATCTAATGGATCATTGATATTAACACAATTTATTGCACCAATTAATTTTCCAGGATTATTATAAGTACATATACAAATATAGATAACAATATTACTAATGTTGCTACAATTTTTTTCATTTTATATAAACTCCTAAAATTTTAATATACCATCTTTTGAAGATTTATATAAATTCAATATTTAATAATTCTATTTGATTAGAAATAAAATCTGGATTTAAATCTATATTATTTACTAATTCTGTAGAAAGATATTTTTTATTATCGTCAGGAAAAATTGTAACAATGTTTCCATCAATATCATTTTCTAATAAAATTCCACCTAATAAATTAGCACCTGACGATATTCCAACACCTATTCCAAGTTCTCTTGAAAGTTTTCTAGACATATTGATTGCATCATAATCATTAATTAATAGTATTTTATCTATTTTATTTTTGTCTATTAAATCTGGAATAAAGTCATCTCCAATTCCTTCTATCTTATGTTGGTCTAAAATTATTCCTTTAGACATAAGTGGCATTTTATCAGGTTCTATGGCTGTAATCATTAAATTTGGATATTTTTCTTTAAGCTTTTTACCTGTTCCCATCAAAGTTCCACCTGTTCCAACACCAGATACAAAACCACTAATTGGTTTTGTAAGTTGATTTAATATTTCTTCTCCCGTTGTTTCATAATGTGCGAAAAAGTTATCCATATTTGAAAATTGATTTGTGAATAATCCATTTATATTTTGAGCTAATTTTTTTGCTTCTTCAATACATCTTAAAAATCCACCTTCTTCTTTCGAAATAAGAAATATATTTGCTCCATAGCTTTTCATTAATTGTATTCTTTCTTTACTAGCCCAATCAGGCATAAAAATATATACAGGATGATTATAGTAAGCCCCAAGTGCTGATAATGAAATTCCTGTATTTCCACTGGTTGCTTCTATTAAAGGTTGTTTTTCTTTTAAAATTCCTTTCGCTTTTGCATTATTTATCATATAAAATGCAACTCTATCTTTTATACTACCAGTTAAATTATAATATTCTAATTTTACAAAAATTTGTTTATTTTTTTCTTTATATTTGTAGTTTATTTTTATCATTGGAGTATTTCCAATTATGAAATTCTGTTCGAACATATTATTCCTCCTTCATAAATAATATTCAAATAAAAAGAAAAAAGAATAGAACTTTTAATTCTATTCTTCAATAATATATCCAGTTATATCTGGTTTTTTTATATCATCATCTGTAACTATATTAAATTTGTAGTCATAATCTATAACTAAATCATTTTCATTATTTTTTTCAATATGTCTTACTGCCATTCCAGTATATGTATCAATATAGCTTTCATTATTTTTGTCTTTTATTAAATAGCATTTTTTACCATTACAAGATGTTGAAATTATACTGAAATATGTTGAATTAATATTTGGAAAAATTATACTTCCAATTTTATCTTTTAAACTAGTTGGTATATATGTTACAGGATATATTTGACCATCTATAAAAGATTTTTTTATATATTTGTTTTCTCCTATTTCTTGTAATAATATTTGATCATTTCCTTTTTTATAATATATCATTTTTTGTATTTCTTGAGTGTCTGTTGAAAATCTCGTCCAAGTTCGCAAATAATCTTCACCTTTATTATAAATTTCAGTTGTTATAAAATAATCTCCTTGGTATGAATTTAATTTAATATAATAATTATCATATGATTGACTTTCTTTAGCTTTTTTAGAAAGTGATGATATTATTATAGCTTTTCTTCCTATAATTGTTATAAAAATTATTAATATAATTATTATAATTGTTTTTAAGGTTTTTAATTTTATATTGTATTTTTTTATATAATTTACTTCATTTTTATTTGTTTGTTTATGTGGCTTTTGAATTTCAGCTTTCATGTTGTCAAATATTTTTTTACAAGTATTACATTCTTTTAGGTGTTCTTCTATAAATAAATTTGTTTCTTCATTTGTTAAACCTTCAACATAATTAGGCAATAAATCTTGAACAATTTTACATTCATTTTTTCTACTCATATTAATCAACCTCCTTTAATTGGTTTTTACCTCGATAAAACGTGACTCTTGCCCAAGTTTCAGTTTTATTTAAAATATCTGCTATTTCTTTAAAGGTTAATTCTCCTGATATTCTTAAATACATTACTTCTCTTGTTTTTTCATCTAGTTTTTGCATTTTCTTATATAGAGAAATTTTTTCATCATCTGATATAATTTTTTCTTCTAATGATTTTTGTTCAGTAATATTTATTAAATCTTCTTCAGATAGATTAGTAATCTTTTTATTTTTTCGACATTGGTCAATCCATAAATTTTTAGCAATTTGGCATAACCATACAGACATCTTACACTCACCTTTATATGTATTAATTTTTTTGACAGCTTTGTAAAAAGTTTCTTGGGTAAGTTCTTCCGAAATATCACTATTACGAGTTAGACAGAATAAATATTTATTTACTGTTTCAAAATATTCTTTATATATTTTTTCAATATCCTGCATAACTTTTTCCCCCTTTGTAAATATGACGCAGAAAAATTATATTTGTTACAAAATTCCTAAATGTTCTAATAATATTTTTATTCCAATTAAGATTAATATAATTCCACCTGCTAATTCAGCTTTTTTCTCATATTTGCTACCAAATTTATTTCCAACTTTTGTACCTATAATTGATATTGCAAATGTTATTATACCTATCATTGAAATTGCTAAAAGTAAATTTACCCTTAAAAATGCAAATGTTATTCCAATAGCAAGAGCATCTATACTTGTAGCAACAGCTAATACAAACATTGTTTTAAAACTTATATCATCATTACTTTCTTCATCTTCTTTTTCTTTACAAAAAGCTTCTTTTATCATATTTCCACCAATTATTCCAAGCAAGATGAATGCAATCCAATGATCTATATTTGTAACAAGATTTTCGAATGCTGAACCTAAAAAATATCCTATTGTTGGCATAAGTGCTTGAAATCCTCCAAACCATAATCCTATAATACATGATTTTTTACAGTTAATTTTTTTCATTGAAATTCCCTTACAAACTGAAACAGCAAAAGCGTCCATTGCAAGGCCGATACTTAATAATAATAATTCAATAACTCCCATTTTTCCACTCCTATTTTTACATATAAAAAGACTCAACTGTAATCTTACAGATAAGTCTTTAAACTTATACTATATTAATATTTCCTTGTTCATACTTTTATACTAAAATGATACTATTAATAACATTTTAAATTTTTCTTCTCCAAACACACTGCGAGGTGTAGTGTTACAATTGATGTGAAACAAAAAGTATAGAAAAAAAGTGATTCAAGTAGTATAATTGAATTGTCGAAAAACAAATTATACGAAAGGACTTGAATCACTTATGAATAATAGTATAACACAAAAAGAAAAAAGAAAGCAGCTAGAGATAGCATAAATGTAAGAAACAAATTCAATATATTACAGGAAAAATATATTAATTTGTTTCACATCATTGACACACGTACATTTTCAGTAAAATCTTTCCTTTTTCCATCTACAATTTCATCATATAATTCTATTTTATAATTCAATCTTTCTAATGTCTTTGTAATGTTCTTTTGTTTTTCTAATAGCTTTTCTCTTTGCTCTTCCAATATTTTTTTCTCGCTTCAACTGTTGATTTTCCTTGCTCAAATAATGTCATATATTCTATTAGAATTTCTATTTCAACTCCTGCATTTCTCATACATTTTATAAATTCTATTCTTTTACATGATGTTTCATCATAATTTCTTATTCCATTTTGATTTCTTGGAACTTTTGCAAGTAATCCTATTCTTTCATAATATCTTAATGCATCTGGTGTTAAATCATATTTTTACTAACTTCTGTTATTGTCATTTTATTTCCTCCATATTTATATTTTAGTTATATATTATTTTTTAATTATCTTTCTTCTTCAAGTTTATGATTCATTTGATATTCATTTTCTAAAATCAAAGAAAATTTCTTCGGGATATATCCTTTTTCTATTAATTGTGGATTAATTCCATATAATGCCTCTGATAATGCACCAGTAATACATGCATTTGTATCAGTATCTCCGCCATATGATATTATATTTGAAATACTTTCTTCAAAACTATTACTTGTAAATGCTGCATATATACAATTGTTAAATGTTTGGCTACAAGTAGTATTAAATTTATCAAATTTTTTATATTGTAACTTTAAACCTAATTTATCCAATATTTCTTCTTTCTTTTTTCCTTGTTTGGCATAAAAAATAATTAAAGAAATTAAAGTAGAATATACTATTGCTTCTTTTGAATTATGAGATGGTATTGTTGCAAGTCTTGAATTTTCTTTTACTTCTTGTTCTGTTTGAAAATAATACCCAATAGGTGAAATTCTCATCATAGCGCCATTGCCGCAACTTGTTCCCTCTTTTGATGATTCCAACCATTTTATATATCCAGGAGAAAAACTTGTTTTAAAATATGGTTTAAATTCAGGTTTATAGTTTTTATATTCATGTCCATATTTTCTTAAATATTTTTCATAATCTTTATCATTTTGAATTGCTTCAGCAATTGCTATTGTTAATATTGTATCATCACTGAAAAATGCCTTAGGAGGTATTATTTCCTGGATCTGAATATTCTTTATTCCTTTTAATTGTTCAAATTCATAAATTGAACCTGCTAAATCTCCTATTACTGCTCCCCACATATATTAAATATCTTTTATCCTTCCCTATTTTATTTTAACCCCTAATAAATATATTAAGTCTAATGCTTGAACTTGATTGATTGTGGCCCCTTTTATATCATCTATAGAAATTGCTATTCCATCTATTTTGCATTTTGATAAATCAATTCCATTTAAACTTGTTTGAAATATTTGTATTTGTGTCAAATCCGCTTCTTGAAATTTTATATTTTTTACTTTATTATTTTGTAAATTTGCATTTTTTAGTCCTGTTTCTTTAAAATATACATTTTTTAAATCTGATATTGTTATATTAGTATAATTCATATTAACATTTATAAAATTTGTGTCTAATAATGTATTTTCATTAAAGCTACATCCTGTTAATTTGCAATTATTAAATTCACATCTTATAAAACTACAGTTTTCAAAAATTGTATTTGAAAAATTACAATTGTTAAATTGAATATCTATAAACATGCATTTTTCAAAATTACTATTTATTATAGTTGTATTGTTTATTATTGATTTACTTATTGTGATTTTTAAAATTTCTATATTTTCTGTTTCATACTCTTCTAGTTTTATTTTTTCTAAGTCATCATTTTCTTCTATTTCTTTTTGTAAATCTTGAATTTGTATCAAGTTATATTTAGGTATATTCATATTATTCTCCTATTTGATTTTTACTATATTGTTATATCATAAAAACAGATAATTATCAAATAATCATCTGCTTTTTACATTTTTATCCTATCATTGTTGAAATATTTCCATATAAATATAATCTTAATATTCCACAAATTATAAGATGAACAGGATATATTATATAAAAGAAATATTTCATTCCTTTCCATGTTCCTCTTTTTCCATTATATAATTTTAATAATGGTATTGCTAATACTGTCCCCATTTGAATAATTCCGTATTGTATACTTATAAAAATACAATACACTATTGAATATATACCTGAAAGTATAGTTTGACTTATCATTTGCTTTTTAAAGTTATTTCTATACTCGTAGTTATATATAATTATCATTACAGCAACAGAACTCCAATCTGATGGAAATCCTAATACACATAATAAAAGTATAAATAGTGTTTTTACTTTATTGTTTAGTTTTGAGTCTTGTATCATTATTCCTATAAGACCTAAAGCTAATGACCACATTATACTTGTTTGATTAAAACTTGTTCCATTTTTGAATGGAATAAAATTTATTCCAAATGCAAAACAATATGCAAAATGTGAAATTACTGCAAATATTAATAATCTTGTTAAATATTTTTTTCTATCTTTTGTGTAATATGCTCCTTCAGCTATGAAAAAGCAAAATATTGGTGCTACAATTCTTCCTATCAAATGTAATAGTAATACTATTGTTCCATTATTATAACCTGGTTTTATTACCCATAATAGATGATCAAATATCATTGCTAATACAGCTATTAGTTTTAATTGATTTGAGTTCAAAGATTTTTTCATTACATTTCCCCCTTTTATTTATAATAATAGTATAGTATTTATAGATATTAAAGTCAAATGATTTTTATAAAATTTAAAAGAGGACTCAACTCTGAATCCTCTTCCCTATTTAACAATATTGACTTATTTCATTTGACGGAATAAATGTAATTGGTCCTTTGTAATTTCCTTTCTCACACATTTCCAAAACATATTTGAAAAAATCTTCTGATTTGATCATTTTGGGAACAGGTACTGCAAAAATCCCAGGTGCTTGAAATCCACATAATTGTGTCGAAATAGTTGCCTCCTCTTGGTTTAATACTTTAGAAATTGCCACATCATAGTATTTGTTTCCTTGTTTCATCTCATAAGCTAAGTCATCCCAAACTCTCCAATTTGCCCAAATAAATAAACCAACTTCCCCCTTGCTTTTTGCTTCGGTTAAAGAATCTCTTAATAGTTTTTCTGTCATGTTTTTTATCTCCTTGTTGTAATAGGGTATATTAGAACAACTATATTATTTTATCACATTTATATTTTTTAGTCAAAGCTAATTTGCATTTTCTTCATATAAACTTTCAAATATATTATAGATTTCTATATTCTTCTTTTTCATATTAATTGGTCTTAATGTTCTATCTGTAAAGCAATGTTTTGTAAATGCATCTATTACTATATCACCTGTTTTTTGGTTTGTAACATTATAATTAACAGTCATTCTTATTCCATTAAATTCAGATATATATGGTTCTATTACTATAATGTCACCACTAGTTACATGATGCTTGTATTTACAGTCAACTTCTAATGTAGGAATTGTAAAACCTTCATTTTCTAATTTTTCCATTGGAATATTTAATTCTTCCATCCATCTACTTCTTGCTTCTTCTAAAAATCTTATATAATTTGAATGATGTACTACTCCCATTCTATCTGTTTCATAATAATTTATCTTTCTTTCATATTTAAAACTCATTTTTTCCTCCAATCAATTTTTATCTAGAATGTGTTACTATTTCATCTTTTTGTGTATTTCTTCTTAATGTTTGATCTGGAATAACTTTTGTTCCATCTGCTAAAATGAGCTCTGGAAAAACAATTATATATCCTGGTGTAGAAATTTTACATAAACTTCCATTTTTATCTGATGTTATTTTTCTACATTTATAATATATTTCATGTCCTGTTGTTTGCAATGCAACATTATTACCTATTTTCACATTATCTCCTATTGTTATATTTCCAGCTAATGTCGGACTATTTCCAATTTTTACATCATTTCCAATTTTTACTGTTCCAATACAGTCAACAAAAATATCATTTTTTTCTTGATTATAAGCATCTTTTTCTTCTTGTGTTTGAGCTTTACTTATTAAACTTGATAATTCTGTAAATCTAATACAATATTTCTTTGATAACTCTAATAATTTTTTATATTCTGAATCATGTATATCAAATTCTTTTCCTTCATACATTTTTCAATTTCTGAAAGATTGCCATCAATTTCTAATGTTCTTAAATGTTCTAATTTTTGTTGGACTGTTAACATATCTTTACTCTCCTTTACAATTATTGCTATTATATCATTTTTTATTTTATTTGTAAATAAATATTAAAAATAGCACATTTATGCTCTTTTATTCTATTTTAAATTAATAATTAAAGGATCCATTTCATAATATATTCCTCCATATGATTGCTCATCATTTACAGGATTAATTATTGATTCAACTGGAACTATTTTTATATAGTCTGTATCACATTTTTCTATTAATAAATATTCAATTGTTTCCCAAACAGCATTAGAATATGTTTTAGTTGGAATATCATGTGGATCGTAATCTTCTCTAAATCCATTACTATATATTAATGTATGTTTATTACTAGTTCTAAAACAAGAAAGTTCTTTTCCATTTGCATCATATACTTTATATTCACTTGTTAATGGTAAATGTTCAATATTATGATCTGAATATCTATTTGCAAATGCTTTTGAAGATTGTTTACTTGCAGAATGATTGATTTGTACAATTGTTTGCATTGGAGAATCTACCACTTTTTCAACAGTTTGAGTAATATTTCTAAATTCAGATATTATTTGTGGATTTTCTATGACTTTACTATCTTTTAATACTTCATTTTTTGATACATTAACTTCAAAATCAAAAGATATATCTTTAATATATTTATTTTCTTCATCTATACTTTGTAATAAATTTTTTGCAAACCATTGACAATTACTTGACCAATAACTTTGCATACTTTTCCAATCTACTGCATTAACTAATTTATTGTTTTTTAGTGAAATTTTAAAATTTTCTTTTCCATTTAATTCGTCATCTGTTAAAGCATACATTGTATATACTTTATATTCATATTCATTTATTTTTTCTACTTTTTGATAATTATTCACACAATATGGAATATCATCAATATAAATGCTTGCATACCATTCTTGATTTGGATTAAATTTGTCATAATTTTGTATTCCACCAACTTGTTCTGTATTAAGTGCTAATCCAATTTTATACCCAGTATGTTTTCTTTCTTCTAGCTGTTCATCAATTTTCTTTAATTGTTTTTCTAAATATTCTTCATATTCTGGAGTATTTTTTATATCAGTATCTATGTCATAATTTCCAAGTTGAAATTTTTTGGCAAGTTCTTTATTTCCTTCTTTTTGATATTTTCCCCATAAAATATGTCTTACATCATTAACCACAGTTTTTTTGACTTCTTCTTTTCTTTGTTCGTATTCAGTATCATCTGATTCTTTATATATTGTTTGATCAAGCTTTAAGTTTTTATAATCTTCTTGACTTAATTTTACATCAAATTCTAATATTGTTATTCCTTCATTACACATTGTTGATGTTAATTCAATAGTAGTTTCTCCATATGCTATACATTGATTTTCAACAGGTTGTTTATAATTTTTATATTGTTCAATGAACTTTGTACCAAAAGAATTAAATATAGGTATTTCACTAATATTTCCTCCTGTAACTGCATATGCAATTCCAAAACTTCCAATTAATGCTCCAATAATAGAAGATATCATTATAATCACTTTAGTGATGTATTCTTTTATTTTATGTTTTTTCTTGTAATATAAAGCTTCATTTATAGCTTTTTCATATGTAATTGGTTCAACTATATTTTGACTCAAAATTTTTTTTATTTTATTATCTAACATATCCATAAAAATCATCCCCTTTTATATATTTATTTTTAATTTTCTCTTTTCCTCTTCTTAATCTTGTTTTAATTGTATTTTCATTTGATTTTAATATTTTAGCAATATCTTTAATTGAATAATCTTCTAGATAAAATAACAATATTGCTATTCTTTCATCATAATTTAAGTCATTTAAAATGAAATAGAAATCTATTTTTTCTAATTCAGTATAATTTTCTGAATCAGAACAATCTGGCTCTTTTTTTAGTTCTTCAAATGAAATATTTCTACTTTTATTTTTCTTATATATTTGATTACATTTATTTACTAATATTTTTATAATCCATGTTTTACATGATTCTTTTTTACTTAATTTTTTTATATTTTTGAATGCTGATATCATTGTTTCTTGAACAGCATCTTCTATGTCATCTTCGCATGACAATCGACATCTAGCTATTTTGTATAAATCTTGTCTAATTGTATGTATTAATTGTGTAAATGCTTTTTTGTCACCTTTTTGTGCTTTTTCAACTAATTCTTCCATAATTTCCTCCGTATAATATGTACACATTTTACATCTATATGAGTTCTTAGTCTACTAAAAAAGTTTCATAAAAATAAAAAATATCATATCACTTGAAGTAGGATTTAAGTCAAGAGTAATTTTGAAAAAAGAAAAAGTCACACACCTCACATTTAAGGTATGTAACTTTTTTCTAGTTGTTTTTGATTTTTCCAAATTACTAGAATTTTCTTTTATATTTTCATTCCAATTATATCATTGCTACAAATTTATTTGATAGAAAAACAAATATACAAAATCCAAATATAATTATAAAAATTGATAATATTAAATAGACAATTATGCTTGTTTTTACTTTTTTCATAACTTTAATATTTAATGGCAATAGTAATAATATTATTGGTATTACAGGTAATACATAACATACATAAATATTAGTAATATTCCTTAAATATTTTATAGTCAACATTATCAATGAAAAATATATTGCAAAACCCAAGAAACCTGTCATAAAATTATATATTTGAGATATTATTAATAAATATTTATCATCAAGATTATATTTTAAAAAAATTATAATTGTCAATATACTAATTATCCACATAAATAACGCAATCCAATAAATCATTACTTATCTCCTTCTAATCTTCAAATCTAATTATTTTCTCCTGCTACTAATACATCAGTATTATCTACTTTTAATGCAAAATAAGTTTTTTCTTTGTCTTCTTCTTTTAAATATAAAATAAAGTCGTCATTATAAATAAATTTTCTTCCTGTTTCAAATACTGCTTTTCTCAAATTTTCTATTAAAGCTTCACTTTTTACACTTCCACCATAATTATTTAGTTCAAAATCTATTGTTTGAATTGCTTGTCTAATATACCAGTTTGTTCCTTTTATCCATCTTCCACAAAGTTCATCATAATTTATTTCATCATTAATTTTAATAAATGGTATATTTAGAACATCATTTTTATTCCAATTTTTATCTCCTGTATATTTTGCTTGCTTTTCTAACATTTCTTTATAATTTTCTTCAAAGGATTTGTTTTCTCCTGTTGTTCTATATAGATAAACTTCTTCTCCTTCTTTTGTCTTTAGCTTTATTGCAAAATCTTCTTCTGAGTTATGAAATAATATTTCAATATTTTTACTTGCATTTTGTGAAGTATCTGGCTCTATTCCAAAATATTTTACTTTTTCTTCAGAATCTCCAAAGATATTATCTTTTAAAGTTGGAAACTTTTCTAAATAATTAAATTCCTTTTTTAACATTGCATATAATACATAAACTTCAGGATTTCCCCATTGTACTTTATCTAATATTTTACTATTTTCATTAAACTTTTCTTTTATTCCATTTTCAATTTTATCTTTTAAGTCAAATGATGCTGTACCATGAATTTTAAAGTATGAATTAGAATTTAATTCATTTGCTGTGAATGTTTGTTTATTTAGTTCATCTGCTAATTCTGATGGACCATCTTCAAATTCTATTTTTTCACCAATAACATCATTCATAAAATCATTCCATACTAAATTAAAGGTTCCACACCATACTTTATTTGTATCTATTGATGATATTTTACTTGTAAATGTAGGAACCATTTTTGCCTTTCCTGAAAAACTTTCTACAATTTTTGCTGTTGCATATACTCCTCCTGCAAGTAAAATACTTATACATAATATTGCTATAATTACTTTTGAAACTTTATTCATTTCATCAAATCCTTTCTTTATTAGTATTCTGCGTAATTCTTTTTTGCCTCTATGGATAAGATTTCTAACATTTTGAACTGATTCTCCAAGTATTTGTGCTGTTTCTTTATATGTAATTTTTTCAATTTGAGTTAAATATATTGTATTTTTATATCTATCTTCTAGCATATTTATAGCATTTATTATTTCTTTTTGTTTTTCGTTTTTTGTAACTATATCAGCAACATCTTGTTCAAAGCTATTAAATTCGTGTAATACATATGTTTCATTTATTTCTGTTCTCTTTTTTTCTGTATTTATATAATTATATGCTCTGCTTTTAGCTACTAAATATATATAATATTTGAAAGTATATCCTTTTTTTATTTTATTTTGCATAACATAAACAAATGTATCTTGTGTTATATCTTCTGCTTTTTGATAGTCTTTGACAATATTGTAAATAAAATATTGTATTTTTTCTTTATACTTGTTATACAACAATTCGAATGCTTCTTTGTTTCCATCTAAATATTCATTATATAATTTTATATCTAAATCTTTTTCCATATCTTACCCTGCTTTCACATATACAAACAGTTGAAATTTAAAAAAGTTTCAAAATTTTATGTTTTTTTATTTTATCATATCTCCAAATGCTTCCATTTATTCTCTTTCTTTTATTTCTGTGATATTTCCACTTTTATCAAATTCATATATTATTTTACATCGTGAATTTTCATCATAATATTCTCTATATAATGGATGTTCATAATCATCATAGTCATAAAATTCTTCTATATGTTCTTTTGTTTCATGATATGCAAATATATTATATTCTTTATAATAATATACATTTTTTCTTAAACGATTAGTTTCATATTCTACTCCACAATATTTAATATCATCTATTTTTTTAATGCTTGTTGTTTTTATAACCCAGCATAATACCATAAACTCAACAAATGCGACTATAATACTAATCAAAGTCCAAAATATTGTAAAAAATATTTTTAATCCTTCTTTTTTTACATCTTTTAATGAAAGAATTCCTAACCAAAACACTCCAAATGTAATCATAAATGATGCTAACCATATAAAATCAGATCTTAAATGCCAATCAAAATTTCCAATAATTTTATTTATAATAACAATTAAAATTCCAGCTATTATTAAAACTATACTAAAAATTACTTTTTTCTTCATATTAATTTTTTCCTTTTTTATTAATTATTTTTTTATAATTCCATCTCTTTTAATTTTTTCTATTATTTTTGTGTAAACTCTATCACATACCCATGGTTCAGAAGATACTTTCACTACTTCATTTATTGGAAACCACTTTACACCACTATTTTCATCTTCTTTTATGTGTATTTCTTCATTTTCGTCCGCTTCTAATAAATATGTTACATTTAAGTGAACATGTGAACCAACATATTTTCCTCTTTTTTCATGTCCATCTACAGTAACTATTTCTATTGAATAAATATCTTCTGAAATTGGCCTAACATTCTTTATTCCTGTTTCTTCTTTTGCTTCTTTCATAGCCACATGTAAAAGATCATTGTCTCCATCACTATGTCCTCCTGTCCACGCCCATGAATTATAAATTTTGTGATATATCATCAAAAGTTTTGTTCTTTCTTTATTAAGAATAAATGCTGAACTTGTAAAATGTCCATATTCATTTTGTCTATCATATATAATTCTCCATTTCTTTATTTATCTTATAATTATATGTTCAAAAAAACGTTCTTGAAACTCTACTAAAGCTTCAATGGCATCATTACTATAATTTTTGTCTTTAGGAATAATTACTAACTTATCGTCATCATCATTAATTCTATGGATTACCGCTATACATTTTCCTGTAAAATCTTTTATTGGCTCAAAAACTCCTAATACATAACAGTCAATTTCTTCTCCATCTCCACTAATTGTATTTGGAATAAATCCATAATTAACAGGATAAATAAATCCGTGTTTAGGATGTTTACTTCCAAGCTCTCTATCTATTTTTACACCAATAATCTTCCCTATATAATCTTTATTTGCCATCTTACTCTCCTTAATAAATTCTATATATTTTATATCATAAAAATATTTAATTATCAACATTCTTGTTTATAATTAAAGACAGCTCATTTGGCTGCCTTTTTCCTTACTTATCTTCTATTACCTTTTTTGCATATGAACATGTTGCTTCTATGCCTTTATTATACTTTTTTGAGTTTTCTATAACATTTTCTACCAATCTTCTTGCTATTCCTTGTCCTTGATAATTACTATCTACTTCTGTGTGTATTATATTCCAAACATCATTCGTTTCTTCAAAATCACATTCTCCTATTTGTTTTTTATTATCATAAGCTATTGCTTTATTCTTATTTTCCTCAAATACTATTTCTATCATATTATTCTCCTCCATTCTCATTTTATATTTATAATTATTCCAACAATTATTGATACAATAATTCCTGCTATTAAACTTTAAAGTTAAATTATTCTTATATGTTCTATGCTTTGGCTTAGGAGAAAATAATGGTGCAAAATAATAATGCCCTTCAACAATAATTGCCACTCCAATATATGATCTTTTTTCACTTTATAAATAAAATCAATACTTGATATTAATTTATAGTATCATTTATTTGTTCAATAGAAATTGGACCTTCTCGTAAAATTTTCAATTCATTTGAAGTACAATCAACTATTGTACTCCCAATACCAAATGAAATTTCTCCTTCCATCATTCCATCTAAATTAGGACAACATCTTTCTATTTCATCTAAGTTTTTACATGTAGGTTCTCCACTTTGATTAGCACTACTCATAAAAAGTGGACTTCCTGTTTTTCTAATTAATTTTTCTAAGGCTTTTGATGTTGCCATTCTTACTGCAATAGTATCCCATCCATTAGTAATATACTCTGGTAGTCCTTCTTTTTTTCTTAAAACTAGAGTAATTGGTCCTGGCATAAATTTTTGAATTAACTTTTCTGTTCTAATATCTATTATTGCAATTTCTTTTATTTGTTCTTTATCTGCACACATTATTGGAAATGGTTTTGTAATTGGTCTATTTTTCGTTTTTATTAATTTGTTATATGCGTTTATTGAATTAATATGTGCACATACTCCAAATACAGTATCTGTTGGAACACTTATCACTCCATCATTTTTTAAGATTTCTGCTAATTTATCAATTTCGTTTTGATTGTATCTTTTCATGTTTTATCTCCTCATTATATTTTCAATAAGTATTATATCATAAAAATTAGCAAGCAATTAAAATACTTGCCTTAAATTTTTCTTTTTAGGTGGCTCTAATTTACAATTGATTGATTTTTCTATTTTAGCATAGGTTCTGGATTTTTAGTACAAAATGCTAAACAATCTACTACCTTTGGTGATAAATTATATTTGGTTACTTGTGATGGATTATATGGATTTCTTACTAATACATATCCTTCTTTTATTCTATTCATTAACCATTTTGAATAAAATGCTGGTATATCTGTTCTACATCCTGTATTTATTATCATTTTATTGCTCCTATTCTTCTACTTCAAGTGTTTTAGTAATTTCTTTAAAAAATTCTTTTGACCACAACTCTAAAGAATCTTTATCTTCTATAAATGTTTCAACATCTTCTTTGGCATTTTTATAATCAATTTGTTCGAATTTGTTTATTAATAATTCTTTTAATACATTTATATTAAATGTGTCTTCTCTTTTTAATACTTTTGAATCTATTAGTTTTTCTTTTACTAATTCAATATTTACTTTAATGTTTCTAGACAAATAAAAAATATAATCATATAAATCTCGCCCTTTAGTTCTATAACTCCAATTTCTACAAAGAATAGCATGTATTTTACCAGCAAATAAAGAACCTTCATCATATAATCTTACTTGATGTGGAGATGGTAACAGTTTATATTTTAAATCATATTTGGCACCATGTGGTGGATTAATATCAACTTCAAATTTTATCTTTATACTTTTCAATGATGTTGTATTTTGAATATTTTCATTTGGGAAAAACATTAAAATATGTTCTTTAGTATCACCTTTTAAAAATGCTGATGTTATATTTGACTCCTGAGTTTTCATTTTTTCGCTAATTGATAAATTCAAACCATAAGCTTGAACTTCTTTTTCAATATACGAAAAATATTTACTTAAATCAAATTCTGGATTTGGTTCTAATAATGCAAAATCTAAATCTTCTGAAAATCTGTTTAAACCATAAAATATTCTAAGTGCTGTTCCTCCATAAAAAGCTGCTTCATTAAAAAATCCTCCTCTACTTAAACCACATAAAACAATCTCTTGAATAATTTCTTTCATAGCATTAGTTTCGTCTAATGTATTTTTTATATCATATTTACTTAACATATTTTGTAAAACATTATTCATTTATTTTCCTCCTCACATACCTGTATAATAATTCAACATTTGTGCTATGATAATATTTAGATAAAATTTCAATATCATTTAATTTTAATTTGCGAAATTCAATAAGATCAATTCTCAAATCATTAAATAATACATTTTCTAATTCTTGCATATTTTTTATTGGATTTAATGTATATAATTTATCACATAAGGCTTTTTCTGGTGTTGCTATTTGATAATAATATTCTCCTTCTTTCATAATTTTTATTCCTAATGGATATACTGATGTTGGTACATCTCTATACAAAAATACTCCAAATTTATTATTATAACTTTTCTTTTTTTTCTTTTCAAATGTTGCACTCGTAAAAACTATTACTTTTTCTGGTATTAATCCATAAAAAGATAAAGCATAGTCAAAAGATAAATATGATGGACCATAAATACTTCCTGCTAACAAATAACCATTAACATTGGGATTTGTTTCATATAATCCATTTATTATTTTTATTAATTTTCCATTTTTTACTTCTCTACAAATTTTGGTATTTTTATTTGAATATTTTTGTAAATCAATCTTTATCATATCATTAGTTAATATCATATTATCACCTCTTTTTATCATTATACGATATTTTATGGTGAAAATCAAGTACTTTTTGTTCTAATATGTGCAAAAAATAAAATAATATTCAGACATTATTTAAATCTTCTATTATTTTGTTTGTATCTTCATCAAACGAAATTGTTTCATTTCTTATTTCTAACATTGGTAATGGATAATCTTTGTTTATTCTTATAAGTGTTGTTTTTACATTATTTGCTGTCATTTGTTCAAATGGAAATCTTATAATTCCTGGTGTATTAAATCCAACTCCTATTTCTAATAATACCACATTCTTATTTTGAATTTTATTTAAAAATTCATCATATCTTTGTGACATTTCATACCAATGTTCATCTTGAACAAAATTTTCATCTTTTCTTAGATTCATATCCATATTGCCACCACAAACAGGACATTTCATTATCAAATTTGATGGAATTTTACAATTTTTCGTGTTATGTATCCATTTTTCAACTAATTCTTTATTATTATATAATTTGTTATGACAAGCATTTTCACATTGCAAATAACTATAATCTCCTTGGATTTCAAATACCTTTTTTCTATCAAATCCACTATTATAAAATTGCCCATCTACATTTGTTGATAAAACAAAATATTCCTTATTTTTTACAATTTCATATAATTCTTGATATAATTTTAATGGTGTTTCATTATATCTGTTTAATTTTATCATTTTAGCAAAAAATGCCCATTTTACTTCTTGAGTTTTAAAATTATAAAACGAAGCGGAATATAAATCTTCAAAATGATATTTTTCTATAAATTCTTTAAAATCTTTTTTGAATTTTTCTCCACTATATAATAATCCTGCTGCAGTTGACAGACCTGCTCCTGCACCAATTATAATATAATCTGCTTGTTTAATTGCTTGTTTTGCTTGTATAATTCTTGAATTATATTCTTCCATAAATTTCTCCCAAATTATTCAAATAAATTTTATAATCTTCCTCTGAAAAGACATTAAATATTATTCTTTCAAAATATTTTTCGTTTGTATCTAAATACTCTTTTACTGTTTCTATTGCAATTTTAGATGCAAGTCCTTTTGGAAATCTAAATTCTCCAGTAGATATACAAGGGAATGCTATTGTTTTTATATTATTTACTTTTGCAAGTTCTAGTGAATTTATATAACAATTTTTTAATTTTGATATTTCTTTTTCTGTTACATTTTCATATATAATCGGTCCTACTGTATGAATCACATATTTTGATGGTAAATTATAGCCATTTGTTATAAATGCTTTTCCTGTTTGCAATATTTCTATTTTTTGCATAATTTTATTACATTCTAATCTTAATTGGACTCCACTTGCTGAATGAATGGCATTGTCAATACACTTATGGCAAGGTATAAAACATCCTAATCCTTGAGAATTTGCAGCATTTACAATTGCATCTATTTTTAAAGTTGTTATATCTCCCTGCCATAAACATATTTGAGCTCCTTTATATTTTATAAATGAAGTTATATTATTTGATTCAACAATACCTTTGTTTATAGTTTCATTCGTCAAAAATTCATTTTCTGTTTTAATATATTTTTCTGATATTGGTAATGGTTCTCTAATATTACACAATGAACGATATAATCTTTTCTTATTGCTCGTAGTTCTTGGTATTTCATTAATATCAATACTTTTATTTTCTTTTATTAAATAATCAATTAAAAAATCTAACTTTTCCATAAATGCTCCTTTTTATGATAATAAAGAATTGCACTATTTTAAGCACAATTCTTTATTAAGTTTTCTAATTTTGTGGGAAGAAAAATCCTGCTGTCATATCTAAATAATTTAATCCACTATATTCTGGATATTTTGCTTTTACTTTATTTTCAAAATCAGTTGCATCTTTGCTTTCTTTTGCTAATTCTTTTAATTCTTCAAGATAAGCAATTTTTGTGTCAACATCTCTTAATGTTTCTGGTGTGTAATGACTTGATAATACTAAATTATATCCATTTTCTTTATATCTTTTTAATTGTGCAATAATTACATTTGCATGTCCTTCTCCTGCAACTATTGAATGGCAATCATGTCCTAACATGTGTGTATATACACATCCTATTTGCGGGAATTCTATTTCAATATTTTCATCATGGTATGTTATTTTTAGTTCAAATCCACCAATATTTACTTTTTCATCTTTTAAAACATTTGTTATTTCATGATATTCTTTTGCAAATGCTCCATTAAATGATTTTTCAAATCCTGTTACTAAATTATGTATTGTTCCTTCTTTCATTGATTTTATTGTTCCCTCTGATGCATATCCTTTTACATCTTTTAGTATTGTTCCTCCATTTGGATGGTCTGAAAATACTTTTCCAACAATATTTTTGTTTAAGTCTTTTACATATTTTTCAAATTCCTCTAAATTATCATAAAATGCTGGGAATTCTACTAATAATACATTTTCATTATTTTCCAATATATAACTTTCATCATTCATTAAATCATTTGTTTGATAACAATGTAGTTTTATATCTCCAAAATTATAAATATCTATATATCCTTTTCCTAAATTAACTTTTGAAACTTCCATCTTTATACACTCCTTACTCTTTTTTATTGAATTACAGTAGCTACTCTATTTTTTCAATTTCTGTAATTATTTTACTTTTAGTTTTATGCTTTGTAAAGTAGGCACTTTTTTGTTTCATAGTTACCCAAAAGTAACATTTTGGTAATTTAGCACTTTCTAGAACATAAAAATTTTAAAATTTTTTATTTTATATATTGTGTTTTAGAATATTATATACAAATAGACACTGTTATTGATTCTATTATGTTACATTGTTTACATTTTAAAATTTTTTTGCTATAATTTCTGCAAAGATTGGAGTTGATTTTTAATGAAACAAGAATTACCTGCTTGCCCTGTTGAAATAACAATGGGATTAATCGGAGATAAATGGAAAATTTTAATTATTAGAGATTTACTAACTGGAACTAAAAGGTTTGGTGAACTTCGTAAATCTCTTAATGGTATTAGTCAAAAAGTTCTTACTAATAATTTAAGAGATATGGAAAAATCTAATCTTATTCATCGTGAAGTTTTTGCTGAAGTTCCACCTAGAGTTGAATATTCTCTTACAGATACTGGTTGGAGCTTAAAGCCTATTTTAGATTCTATGGTTCAGTGGGGGAATACTTATCGTGAAATGCAAAAATAGCAGTACATTAAACTGCTATTTTGTTTTATAATTCGTAATTTATCTTTCTAATTCATCATAGTTAAATTTACTATTTTTTTACTCCTTAATATAAACTTGTAAGTTGTTATTTAATTAACTTTTCAAATGAATTAGCATTTAATATAGTATTAGATATAAACTCGCCTTTATAAAAATTAGCCCAATTATTAAAAATACAAGGTACATTTTTTGCTTTTTCTAATGAATCTATTTTTATAAAATTAATTTTTATATTATTTTCCTTTGCATATTCGGTTAATTCATTTACTTCATATTCTACATAAGGACATTCATTGCTATAATAAATAGTGAAATCTTGATTATCTATTTTCATAGTTCTTGCATTATCATTAAATCTAGGAGTTTCGCTATCATCAAATTGTAATGCTAATAGTTCATAATCGGAAATGACATCTACAACTTTAAATCCATAATGTTCAAAAAATTTCTTCTCTCCAATAAAAGGTTTCTTCTTTTTAGAAACTAGAGTACATATACCACTTTTACCTTTTTCTTTTGAATCGTTTATTGCATATCCTAGTAATTCTTTTCCAATTCCTTTGCCTTTAAAACTTCCTGCTACCCATAAGCAATAAATATATTCATAATTTTTACCGCTAATAGGAATCCACGCTGTTTCTATTGGCTCATATTCAATAAATATTTTTCCTCTTGCATTTAATTTTCTAAAAATATGACCATCTTTTAATTTATTTTTTATCCATTCCTTTTTACTATCAACACCTGCTTGATGTTTTTTATCTCCTATTGCACAACATATATGCTCCTCG
>CAKOVS010000010.1 GCA_934122085.1 uncultured Clostridia bacterium
TATACTTATATCACAAATTTAAAATTAGGACATTTTCCTAAATGATATATTAAGACATTATCATAAATGAATCATAATTACATTTTGTCTTTCGAATTACTTGTTGACAATTTATGTAAATAATGTTATACTATATTTATATCGTTTATTTATTTTGGGTTTTCTTAAAGGAGGAAACATCATTATGGCTAAAAACACCAAGTCCGCAAAAAACACCAAGAAAGCTTTTCAGAGTGCTTTGATGCAGAAAGCAGCAGCAAAGGCTGCTTCTTCTAATGCCATCCAAACTGATGCATCTGTTGAAGTTGCATCTCCTGATGCTGGTAAATCCACAAAGCACAATGAAGAAGCCTTCAAGAAGGCTCTTGATCAGCTTCTCTCTGGCTATCCCGCTGATGGCCGTAACAAGAGAACTGATTTCAGTACCGTACTCAGCCTCTTGCTGAAGATGAATGTGGACATCAAGTCCAACAAGGAAATCTCCGCCGAAACAGAGAAAGCCTTGAACATTCTGGGCTTCAGCACCAACAAGTCTGAAGGCAAGGAAAACATCTGCAAGGATGAAATTCCTGAACTGGTAGTCTACCTTTTCAATGGGTACCAGAAGGAACATCCTCTGTTCTGTGCAATTGATGCAGATATCCTGCACAATTGTCCCAACGAACTGGACGCTATTTCCAAGAAAATCTGGCATCCTATCATTCGTTACATCGTTTGCCAAACAGCATCTTACATGACGGAAGAAGATGCTAAACATCTTATGAGTGGTAAGTCCGAAGAAATCACAGATGTTCTTAAGAATGTCAAGTGTGCAGAACAGACCCGCTCTGTTCTGGCAAGTATTGCCTTTGAACTGGGTAAACTTGTCCTCACGCTGAAAGCTTCCACTCCTGTTCAGGAAGTTGTTCATAGTGGTAACTGTCCTTTCGCAGGACTTAACCCCAACGACTTCCCTTCTTACGAAGAGGAACAGCCTGAAAAAGTCACTGTCATCGATGAAGTCTACCCTGAAGACAGAGTCTCTTCTCCTCAGTTCGTCGTAGAAGAAGAAAATGTCAAAGAGGAAGAAGTTCCTGAAGTTGAGACCACTCCTGAGCCCTCTTCTGTCACACCTGACATCACCTCCAAGCAGAACAGCAGCATTGCCACTCTCTTCCACACCGTTAAGGTGCTGAAGGCATACGGCAATCAGCTTCGTTCCCTTGAGGCTGAAGGCTTCGTGATCGAAGATGCACAGGCTCTGGTGGAAGCCAATGCACTTGGCTTCTCCTTCAATGAGCTCCTTCACAACGAAAAGATGGTTGAGACCCTCTCTTCCATCGTCAATTCTCTGAAGTAATGCTTTAGAGAAAACCCAAGCAACCCAAAAGCCAGCCGAACTTATTTCGGCTGGCTTCCTTTATACTTAATAGTAGTCTCGTTACTTGGTTATATCTAAACAATAATTTCTACTACTATTTCTTCACTATTTTTTAACTTATTTTCTGGCTTTTTAGCCTCTTTGTCTTTTCCAAATAATTTAAAAAATATACTTTTTATGCTTCTTTTAAATTTTTCAAATCCTGTTTCTCTTCTTACAATAACCCATTTACTTTGTTCCATTTATTCATTTCCTTTCATCTCACACTAAAAAGTTTTTCTAAAACTATAATAAACATTGCATGTGACCAGCCTAGTCCAATAACCCAATTTGGTTTTAATGTTGAATTATCAACTTGTTCTCCTAAAAAACTATGTTTTCCAACAGTTTTTAATACAAAGTCAAATGTTTCTTTAGCTTTCTTCTTTTCTCCTATTTCTAAGTAATATAATGTCATCCATAGATTTGAAATTGGCCAAGGAGATCCTTTTCTATATCCGTCATTTTCATATCTTTGGTATCCACCAGTATATGTTCTAAGTATTAAATTTATATTTTCGACTGTATTTAAAACTTTTTTCTCTTTTGGTGAAAATACATTAAATGGATAAACAGCTCCAAGTAAACTTATATCAATTCTTCTATCTTCTGTATTTCTTACATATGATTTTCTATTTTCATCATATAGATTTTGATCAATATATTCTTTTACTTTTAACATTAGTTCATCTATTTCTTTAATATTTTTGTTTATCTTTTCCTCTTTTAATCTATTATTTTCAAAATCAGAAACATTTTTTCCCAATGCTTTATATATTTTTTTCATAGTATCAAATGCTGAAAAAATACTTGCCAAAGAATACATATGTATTCCTTTATCATTTTCCTCCCAAATATCATAGCTCACAGGATATTTTCCTATATTTTCTAATACATCATAAACATATTTTTTTAAAAATGTAATTGCTAATTCACACATATGTAAATTTTCTTTTAAAAATTCTTCATTTTTAGTATATTCATAATGATTATATACTCCATAAACTACACTAGCTGTTTCATCAACTTGATATCCCCAACAAGGTGCTAATCTTCCATCTGTATAAAATCTCTGTTCCCACATTCCATTTTTACTTTGTGTTATTCTGCAAAATTCACTATAAAATTTATCTGCCTCTTTATTCATTTTTAAAATATCTAAAGCTTGTGTAATAAATACTGCATCTCTTGGCCAGCAATATGCATATCTTCCACATTGAGATAAATCTTCATCTACTTCTGGTGATGCAATAATTCCACCTGTTTCTTCATTCATTAATAATGGAAATAATAATATACTTCTTTTATATACATTTAATATTTTTTCTTCATAACTATTTTGAGGTTCTTTTATTTTTAATCCATCATGTTCTTTAACATATTTTCTCCAATATGCTTTTGTATCATTTAATTCTTTATTAAAATCTATCTTTCTTATTCTTTCGACTTCATCAATAAAGTCATGCATAGTTTTTTTGTTTTCATCAATATATATACATATTTCAATATCTTTTCTATGCCCTGATGGAAGTTTTCCAATATCAAAACTTATACCTGAATCTTTTGACATTCCTACATAATCTTTTCCACCTATAATTCCGCTTCCTATATTATTTGACGTACCATTTACTTGACCAGCAAATATCTTCTCAGATTTTGAAAATGTTGCCATTGAAAAATCATGTGCAAATTGAACCATTCCATTATCTAATTTCATACCACTTATAAAATTATTTTGGTCTGATAATAATTCTGAATGTATTAAAAATTTAATATCTTGTTCTATATTACTATCATTTATAAATGAATATTTCTTTACTAATACATCTTCTTTTATAGTTACAAAATCTGTTTGAACTATTTTTAAATTAAAATATGTATTTGTTATTTCTGTATTTAAAATATTTGTGTCTGTATCATAATATTGTATATATGTATTATTTATATCATCATGTAAATATATTATATTTGAGTCATTTACTTTTACTCCTGTATGAAAATACTTCAAATATTGCCTATTATCATGATTTGGATATGATAATCTTAACATTTCTCCTTTGCTTGAAAATGTTGCAAGCATGTTTTTATTTCCTATTATTGCATCATTTAAATATTTTTCCATTGTATTTTGATTAGATGCCAGACTGATTCTGGCACCATTCCTTTCTCCTTGTATTTTGACTAGATATCAAATATATTTTGACACCTTTACTTTATCCTTCAACTACATTTAAAATTTGTTGCTCTAAGTCTTTAATTTTCTCATTTATTCTAAATATATCTTCATCTCTTAATTCATCATCTGTCATATCTTCTTTTACCATAACTTCCATATCTGCAAGTTCATCTTTTAATTTTTCTAATCTTTCTAGAACTTCATTCTTTAATGTTAATGTTTTCTTTATCTTAATTCTGTTTACAATTCTTAATTCATCATCTAATTGATATGTTTCACCATATTCAGGTATTGTTACTCCAATTCCTGTATTTTCTAATATTTTATTTCTTAATACTTCTTGTGATTCTTCTTCACCATGTACTAAAAATATGTGTTTTGGCTTATTATAGAATGAGTATACAAAATTCATAAGCCATTCTTGGTCAGCATGACCAGAATATCCCTCAATATATTCAATTCTTGCATTTACTGCAAATTCTTCTCCAAATATTGTAACTTTTTTTGCTCCATTTACAATTTCATATCCTAATGTTCCTGGTGCTTGATATCCTACAAATAATATTGTGCTTTTTGGATTCCATATATTATGTTTTAAATGGTGTTTTATTCTTCCTACATCACACATACCACTTGCTGAAATTATTATTGATGGCTCATCACTTTCATTTAATGCTTTTGATTCATCTGCTGTTTGAGTAAATTTTAAACCTGGAAATTCTAATGGATTATTTCCTCTTTCCATTTCTTCTTTTACTTCATCTTCAAATAAGTCCATATTTTCTTTAAATACTTGTGTTGCTGATATTGCAAGTGGACTATCAACATATACTGGTACTTTCATTAATGTTCTATATTCTCTTAAAAATTCTTCATCATGCCTATTTTCTTTTATTTTATTAATTTCATATAAAATTTCTTGTGTTCTTCCTACTGCAAATGATGGTATCACTACTGTTCCTCCATTATCAATAGTTTCAGAGACTATTTTTAAGAATAATTCTGCTTTTTGATCATTTCTTATATGTAATCTACTTCCATATGTTGATTCCATAACTAAATAATCGCATTTATCTATCATTGTTGGTTCTGCCAAAAGTGGTATATCATTATTTCCTAAATCTCCTGAAAATACAGCTTTCGTTTCTTTTCCATCTTCTTTTGCCCATATTTCTATTGTACTTGAACCTAGCATATGTCCAGCATCATTAAATCTAACATATATATCTTCAGATACTTGTATTATTTCGTCATATTTTACAGGTACAAATATTTCCATACATTTTAATGCATCTTCTGCGGTATAAAGTGGTCCTCGTGTTGGCTGGCCTTTTCTTAATCTTTTTTTGTTTTTCCATTCTGCTTCCATTTCTTGAATATGACCACTATCTGGTAACATTATTTGACATAAGTCACATGTTGCTTTATGTGCATATATTGGACCTTTAAATCCATCATTATATAATTTTGGTATTCTTCCAGAATGGTCTATATGTGCATGTGTTAACAACATAAAATCTATTTCTGCAGGATTATAATCAAATTCTCTATAATTTTGTTCCTCTAATTCTGCTTTTCCTTGATATAATCCACAATCAACTAAAAACTTTTTTCCAGCAGTTTCAACTAAAAAGTTTGAACCTGTTACTATTTTTGTAGCTCCTAAAAAAGTTATTTTCATCTATTAATCCTCCGTTTTTTAATTAAAGATTTTAATCTTCTTATTTATCTTATTCTTCTCAATATTGTTTATTATAAATTTCTCTTCTGAAATGTTTTCATCAAATAATTGAAAATATTTTTTATCATATTCTGTGAAAATTTTATAATATAATTCCTCTAAATCTATTATTCTTGTTTCAAATATATGTGTCCATACTTCAAATGGTACTTCTTTTGATACTATTTTCTCTTTTTTTCCTATTTTTATTAATTCTTTTTCAATTTCAATTATTTCTTTTTTTAATTCTGGAACATCTTTTATTGAGTTTTGACCATTAAATGGTATTAACATATAATATCTAAATTTATATATTAAATTTAATAATGTATCTTTATTAGAATATTCTATTTCTTGTTTAAAACATGTTAAAAATGTTTCTACAAATTTTAAATAAACTCCTTTTTGTTCTTCTTCAGTATAATATATTGTTTCTAATAAATTTTTTTCTTGTGTTATTTTTTTCTTACTTTCTACATAATTATGTGGTAATAATTTTAAATTTATATTCTCAATATTTTTCAAATTTTCTTGTTTTTTTAAATTTAATTGTTGCTTTAGAACTCTTACACTAAAAACTTTTTTCTCTATCGGAACTCCTTCATTAACTTTTTTATACTGATTTTTCAATTCTTTTTCTGAACTTAATATCTTTTGAATTACTGCTATTTCTTTTTCTGATTCCTTTTTTTCTTCTGTTAATTCATTAATATATTGTTCTACATTAGTTCTCTTTTTTATATCATTATCAATTTCATTTAATTGTTGTATCTTTTCAGATTTAAAGTCTATGTCTTGTTCAATTTCATTCATTATAGCAATTTTTTCAATTGTTTCATATAATTTTTTTGCATTTTCAATTCCATATTTATTTGAAATTTGTTCTTTAAACATATTATAATAATCTATTATTCCATCTGTATCAAAACTCCAATTATCCATAAATTCTTCTCCAAGTAATATTTGGAGTATTTGATATACAAGATTTGAACTTATACTTTCTATTTCTGTTTTTATTGTTGTCCATGACCAACCATTAAAATCTCTTAATACTTCTACTCTATCTATGCTTTTTCCAGTCATTATTAAATTTGATAATGGTTTTGATATAATTTCATATTTACTATTAATTATTTTGTTATTATTTATACTTTTTTCTATCGCATATAATAATTTTGCTTCAATTGGATATGATATTATTTGACTTTCATCTATATAAAATTTATTTTTTTCTAAGCTTTTTCTTATTTTTTCGTCTTCGACTTTTTCATTGAAGCTTACTGTTACAATTTTATTACATTTTCTTTTTATATTTTTGTTGATTTCATCTACATATTCTTTTTTGTTTCGTTGAATTACTTTTGCTTTTTGATAATCTTTATATGATACATCTATTTTATATAAAATTCCTTGGAGAAGATTTTTTGTTTTTTCATCTACATCTTTTTGCTCTAATACTGATTCTAGTATTTCATTACAGTCTTTCTTTAGAAATTTTTCTAACATATCTTCTCCTCCTCTCTTTTGTAACTATTCTTGATTATCTTCAGGTGATGTTCCCATTTTTAATTCTTCCCATCTTTCTTTTGACATTAATACTTGACGTGGTTTGCTTCCTTGATATCCTGAAATAATTCCTCTTTCTTCCATTTGATCTATTATTCTTCCAGCTCTTGCATATCCTACATTAAATTTTCTTTGTATAAATGATGTTGAAGCTTGACCTGTTTCAACAACTAAGTCTATTGCTTCCATTAAATGTTCATCTGTATTATCATCTGGATCTTTTGAATTTGTGTCTTGAATTTCTTTATCTGTTTTACCACTTTTTTCTATTGAATCTAATATATCTTCATTATATGTTGCTTCACCATTTGTTTTTACAAATGATACTATTTTCTCTACTTCTTCATCAGATACAAATGCACCTTGAATTCTTGTTGGTTTTGCTGCTCCTGTTGGATAATATAACATATCACCTTTTCCTAATAATTTTTCTGCTCCTACCTGGTCTAATATTGTTCTTGAATCTACTTGTGAAGATACTGCAAATGCAATTCTTGATGGTATGTTTGCTTTGATTATACCTGTGATTACATCAACAGATGGTCTTTGTGTTGCTATTATTAAGTGCATTCCCGCTGCTCTTGCTTTTTGTGCTAAACGACAAATTGAATCTTCTACTTCTTTTGCTGCAACCATCATTAAATCTGCCAACTCATCTATTATAATTAATATTTGTGGTAATTTTCCAACTCCTTCTTCTTTTTCTATTAATGCATTATATCCTTTTAAATCTCTTACACCTTTTTGCGCAAATAAATTATATCTATTATCCATCTCTTGTACAGCCCATGCTAATGCTCCAGCTGCTTTTTTAGGATCTGTTACTACTGGTATTAATAAATGTGGTATTCCATTATATACTGATAATTCGACTACTTTGGGGTCTACCATTACAAGTTTTACTTCACTTGGTTTTGCTTTATATATTATACTTGTTATTATTGTATTTATACAAACACTCTTTCCAGAACCTGTTGAACCTGCAATTAATGTATGTGGCATTTTAGCCATATCTGCAATTGCTACTTTTCCTGCAACATCTTTTCCTAATGCTACACTCATTTTTGATTTGCTTTCAGCAAATTCGTCTGATTCTAATACATCTCTTAAATGTACCATTTCTTTTTCTTGATTTGGTACTTCTATTCCTACTGCTTGTTTTCCAGGAATTGGTGCTTCTATTCTAATTGTTTCAGCTGCTAAGTTTAATGCAATATCATCTGCTAGATTTGCAATTTTACTAACTCTTACACCTTCTGCTGGCTTTAATTCATATCTTGTTATTGCTGGTCCTACTGTTACATTTTCTACTTTTGCTTGAACTCCAAAACTATATAATGTTTTTTGTAATCTTGTTGCAACATCTGTTAATGCTTTTGCACCACCTTTTATAGTCTTTTTTTCACCTTTACTTAATATTTCTATTGGAGGATACTGATAATTTTCATCTTCTACTATCATTGCATGTTCAAGCTGTAAAACTTGTTTTGTTTTATCTTCTTTTTGCTCTTCCTCTTTTTTAAATAAATCATTTTCAATATAGTCTGGATCTATATTTTCTTTTTCTACAATTGTACTTGCTACATTTGCAATACTTGATTTTCCTTTTTTCTTTTCTTTTGTTAATGGTATTAAATCATTTTTTCCATGTTTGAATTTTGTACGTCCATTTTCGTCTATTTCTTCTATTGCTCTTCCATTAAGATTAATTTTTATTTGTCCTTCACTATCTTCTTCTGTATTTTCTAAATATGCTTTTCTATTTTCTTCTCTTAATTTTGCTTTTATTTCTTTTTTGCTTAATTTTTCTGTTGTACCTTGTTCTTTCATCATTGCCATTTTCTCTAATTTTTCTTGGTGCCTTGCTTCTTTTTCTTCCATCTTTAATTCATGCTTTGTTTTACTATTTTCTACTCCTGATTGAATTATTGATCTTATTATTTCAGCAACATCAATTCCAAATGTCGTTGCAAATAAAATTACTGCTGCTCCTACACTTATTATAATAGTACCAATTTTTCCAAACAACTTAAATAATGGTACTGCAGCAATTGTTCCTAATGCTCCTCCACCAATATTATTTTCTCCTAATTGATATGCATCTTTTACAACTTCAGATATATTTTGTTCTATATTTATTTCTCCATTATATATTTGATAAACACTTAATATAACAGCAATAAATATTAACAATAATACATATTGGCCTATTTTAGATGATATATATCCATCATCATCTATACATGCCATTTTTATTGCAACAGCAAATGCTCCTATAGGCAATACATATTTCAATATTCCTATCATTCCTCCAAAAAAATCACTTAATGCAATTCCAATAGTTCCTGATTGTGTATATATTAGTACAGTTAATAATACACTTAAAATTATTACTATAATTAGTGATATATCTTGTTTCTTTTCTTGTTTTTTCTTTTTATTACTTTTTCTTTTTGCCATTTTTCTACCCCTTCCAGTATTTTCCTATATGAGATATATTTTAAACTTTTATGGGGACACTCCTTATGTGAATAAACATAAGGGTGTCCCCATCATTTAAATTTTATACTTCTACTATGGGGACGGGTTTATAAAACCTATCCTTTTTCGATTATTGTAATTCTTTTTTACTGTCTTGAATTGTCTTAATTGTACCTTCCAATGACATTTGCATTATATTTGCGGCTTCGCTTATATCTTTTTCTAACTTTGCTAATGTATCTGTTAATACTTTTTCAGTTGAATTCAATAAATTATTTGCATATTCTTTTGTACCTTGTGAGATTTCTCTTGACATCTCATTTGCTGTTTCTATTATTTCTGCTTTTTGTTCATATGCTTTTCTTGTAATTTCATGTTCATCAATCATTGCTATTATTCTATTTTCAGCTTCCTTAACAATTCCATCAGCTTCTTTTTGAGCTTCTGCTAATATTCTTTGTCTTTCTTCTTTTACCCATTTAGCTTGTTTTAATTCGTCTGGCAATTTTATTCTTATTTCTTTTATTATTTCTAATAATTCTTCTTTATCAACCATTGTTTTATTGGTAAAAGGTAGTCCCTTACTATTTTCTAATATATCTTCTAAAGTTTCTAATAATGTGAATATTTCCATTTTTTACCCCTTTCTAGGTATTTGTGTTTTTCTATATTTTAAGAATATTATTGTTGCTCTTCCATATTTTCTTTTATCAGTAATTTCAACATCCATTTTTTCTATTTGATTTAATATTCTTGTTTCATCATCTGTTTCAACTATAATTTTACTATTTTCATTAATCAATTTACATTCAATAATTTTTTCAAGTGAGATTTTTATGAAATCCGTAACATATGGTGGATCTATATATATAATATCAAATTTTTGATTTTGTAATCTTTCAATTAATTTTATAAATTCAATATTATATACTTCTGCTTTTTCTTCAAAGTGAGTCTTTTGCACATTTTGTTTTATAATTTTTATAGCATCTTTTGAATTATCACATAAAACTGCTCTTTTGGCTCCTCTACTTAAGAATTCTAAACCTATTGCTCCACTTCCTGCAAACAAATCTAATACAGTGGAATCTTCAATATCTTTTTGTATTATATTAAAGATTGATTCTTTTACTCTATCTAATGTCGGTCTTGTAGCTATACCTTCTAATGTATATAATTTTGTTCCTCGTGCTTTTCCACTTATTATTCTCATATTTATAATGTTACCTTTCATTCATATATTACTATTTTATCCTTTTTTTGTATAATGTCAATAGTCTTAATAAAATTGTAACATACATTTAATGTTTTTGTAATATTTAAACATTTTTACTATAAAATCTCTCCCTTTTCATTAACTTCATATTCAATTCCACTTTTAAAAGATACAAATTTATATTTCTTAGTATTTTCATCATATTCAAAATTAATAATATCTAAATGCTGTTTTAGTTTTTTTTCAAAACTTATTTTTTCTAATTTTCCGTTATTGTTTGCAATCATTGTTTCTTGTATTGCTATTCTTATTGCATCTTTTTCTTCCTTATCTTCTACCTCATCTTTAATATCATATGTTTTATTCATTATTCCATTTTTACCAGAAGCTGAAGAAATTGAAATTCCCGCAATAATAAGCATTACACAAAGTGTAACAGCAAGTGCAATCAATGTTATACCCTTTTCATCTTTTTTTAAATCCATATTTTCTCCTTTCAATACATAATACAAAGAAAAAATAGCAAGTACGAACACCTGCTATCTATTCTTCATCTTCTTTGTTTATTTCTTTAATTAATTCTTCTTGAGAAATTAATAATGATTCCATTTTTGCTCTATAAACATCAAATTGTTTCTTAACTTCTTCAAATCTTTCTTCTTTTATAGCAATTTGTTTCTCAATTTCATCTAATTTCTTTAGAGATGTTTCATTACTTTCCCTTTGAATTTCATCTGCTTTAGTCTTTGCATCATTAATTATTTGTTCTGCTTGTTGTTTTGCAACAACTTTAACTTCTTCTGCTGTTGTTTGCGCCATAACTAAAGTATTTTGTAATGTTTTTTCAAGGTTTTTATATTGCTCTAATTCATTTGTTAATTTATCTATCTTATCATTTGCTTCTACTAATTCTTTATAATTTTTTTCATAATCTATAACTAATTCATCTAAAAAGTCATCAACATCTTCAACATTATATCCATTCATCATTTGCTTACTAAACTTTTTATTTTCTATATCTAATGGTGTAATCATATTAGAATCCTCCATTTCTTCGAATTTAATTTATATTATTATTCTTTAACCAAGAAACAGATAATTTATTTTTTATTTCTTCTCTTGCCATTTCATTTGTAATCTCATAATTCATTGGTGCAATTAAAAATATTGAATTTGATATTTTTTGAATATGTCCATCTAATGCATATACTCCTCCACTAATAAAGTCAACAATTCTTCTTGCAACTTCTTTGCTTACATACTCTAAATTTACTATCACTGATTTTTTTTCTTTTAATAAACTACATATTTCTTCAGATTGTTCAAATGTAGTTGGTTGTGATATTACCATTTTTATTGCTTGTGATTGTTGAGTCATAGGTACAACTTTATTTTTTCTTCCAAAGAATTTTCTATCTTCATCTTCATCTTCATAATTATTATCATATGTATCTACATCATAATCTTCTTCATCAATGTCTTCAGCCTCTGATTGATTATTGTTATTCATTCCAATAACTCCCCAGATTTTGTCCATTATAGCTCCTGCCATCTTAAAACCTCCTAATATTTTACACTTATGTTTTAAATTAGTTAAAATCCTCTCCGACTTAATAACCTGCATATAGTATCTAACTTTTTTAGTTTTTTGTCAATACTTTATTTTAGTGTTACAAAAATTTAATATTTTTGTAACATTTTTGTAATATTTATTGTGATTTTAAAATTATTTCATCATAATTAGCTATACTTTTATAATTTTTTATCTCATTTTCATCAAAGCCAAGTTCTTGTAGTTCTTTTGTTTCATAAGAAGAAACTATTGAAAATGTTTCATTTTGTTTTTCAACCTTTATATAGCATTTATTTTCTATTCCCGCCCTATTTCTTAAAATGTATGAAACTTCATTTCCATTTATGTTTTCTATATATATTGCTTGATTTGGAACTTTAAATCCTGTTTTTTTCCACCATATTACGTTAACAGCTATTTTTCTATGGCTTATTATAGGTGAACTCATTCTATTAATTTCAAAAATTATAGTTTTTTTCCCGCTTCCTTCATTTATTTGAACAATTTTAGCATTTTCTTCTTCCGTGCCAAATAATTTTAAAATAACACTATCTCCAACTTTAGCCTTATTTCCAAGTTCAGTATCTGTTATGACAGCTATATAATACTTAAAGTTATCTATAACTTTTCCACACTCTGTACTTGCAGAAACTATATTTCCTGTTTTTAAATCTAAATTTTCTAATAATGTATCTGTAATTTCCTCTAAATTATCATCGCTTAATTTTTCTTCCAATCCATCTACTCTATAAGAAACAATTCCACTTGCTGTTGACTTCTTATATAAAACTCCATTATTTAATTGTTTTTCATATTTTTCTCTATCTTTTATCAATTGTTTTATCTCTTTATTTGATGTGTTTTCACCAATATAATTTATTTTTTTTGAAATAAGATTATCTATATTATCTTTATATTCCCTAATTTCTTGATAATTTGATAGCTTATTTAATTCAATTAATTTTTCTTCAATCTGATTTTCTATGACTTTAATATCTGCTGATGTTGGAGTATTTTTTTCTTTTTCTAAATTATTTTGAATTTGATAATCTATTTTTTTGATGTTTTCATTTATTTCTTTCTCACTATCTTTATAATATCTAAAAACGATTTCATCTTTTGAGACCTTTTGTCCTTCTGTTGCTATTGCATATATTCCATTTGAATTTGTATCATCTTTTATTACCGTTTCATTTCTTATAATATAGCCGACTGTTTCATCTTCTTCTATAATTTCGCCTTTTGTTAAAACATATATATCTGTTGGGTTTATTATAAGTAAAATTACTGCATATAAAAAATATATAGTTAAACATATACAAATTATTATTGCTAATATTTTCTTGATTTTCTTCGTTTTTCTCATCTCCTATCCATTTAGATATTATCTGTTTATTTCTTTTTCTATGATTTCAATATTATTTTCTTTTTCAGAAAGTCCATCTAACCATATCGTTTGTTTATTTTTTCTAAACCAAGTTAATTGTCTTTTGGCATATCTTCTACTTTCTTGCTTAATTTTTTCAATCATCTCATCTCTTGTAATTTGATTTTGTAAATATTCAACAACTTCTTTATATCCTAGTCCTTGCATTGCTGTTGGAAAATGATTATATTTTTTTTGCAAATCTTCAACCTCTTCAATTAAACCATTTTCTATCATCTTATCAACTCTTATATTAATTCTTTCATATAGTTTTTCTCTATCCATATTAATTGCAAATATTTTATAATCATATTTTACTTCTTTTTTTCTTGATTCTATTTCTTGTTCTGTTTTGTTTTTTCCTGTGGCATGATATATTTCTAGTACTCTTATTATTCTTTTTTTATCATTTGGACTAATTTTTTGCATAGCTTGTTCATCAATTTCTTTTGCTTTACTATACAAATATTCTAATCCATTCTCTTCAATTTCATTTTCTAATTTTTCTCTATATTTTTCATCAAACTTTATTTCTGGATATTCTATACCATATATTAATGAATCTAAATATAATCCTGTTCCACCAACAATTATAGGTATTTTTCCTTTATCAATAATTGTTTCTATTGCTTTTTCAGCATCATTTTTATAATTGGCTACACTATATCTTACATCTGGTGATACAAAATCAATCAAATAATGTTGTATCCCTTGCATCTCTTCTTCAGTAACTTTAGCTGTTCCTATATTCATATCTTTATATATTTGCATAGAATCACATGAAATTATTTCACCATTAATTTTTTTTGCCAATTCTATTGATAATGATGTTTTTCCTGATGCTGTTGGTCCGCATATTACAATTACTTTAGGTTTATTCATTTTTTCTCCATTCTTCAACTTTTTTTATTTTTTCATATTATAATTACTTAAAATACCATTTTGAACATTTTTCAAATAAATAAATTCTATTATTAATAATACTAAAAATATAATTAATGACTTCTTTAGTCTTTTTTTACATTCCTCTTTCTTAATTTCTCCACTTTGACTTTCATTTAAAGTTCTTGTAACACTAGGTAACAATATTATCCCATTTATAGGTGTAAATATTGCTACCATTGTTTTCATTGCTATTTCCTTACTTTTACTGTTTGGATATTCTATTCCTAATGATGAAATATTAAATAATATCATTGTAAACACAAAACACATAATAATTTCAATCAGAAATATTATAATTTTCTTTTTATTATCCATTCCATTTAATCCATTGTAAACAATTATACTAAGCACCAAAAATAATATTATCGATATTATAGTAATTAATGTATTCATTATATTAATCCTTTCATTATTTTCTAGAAAATTTTCTTTCAATATCATATTTTGACATTTTTATTGCAATTGGATTTCCTTTTGAATTTTCAAATGGATCTGATAATGATAATAATTTTTCTATTGTATTTTGATTTTCTTCTTTTGTATTACTAATTATTTCATTTTTTACAACTTCTTTTGCTATTGTTTGTAAAAATTTCTCTTCTATTTCTTTTTTTTCTGTTCTTGCAACAGAATTTATTTCTTTTAAAATCTCCATAAATAACTCTTTTGTTTCCATTTCAGCACATATTTCTGGAACTTCTGTTAATTTTATTGTATCTTCTCCAAATGGTTCAAATACAAATCCAGCTTTGCTCAACATTTCTATATTATCTTTTGCTATTTCCATATCTTTTTTTGATAATGTTATAACATCTGGTAATAATAATAGTTGTGACGAATTTTGTTTTTCATTATAATAATTATTTTTTAATGCTTCATATAAAATTCTTTCTTTTGCTTTTTTTTGATTTAATATGTACATATCTTGGTTTATTTCCAATATCACATAATTTTCAAATGCAATTCCAATAAATTTGTAGTTTACTTTTTGGTTTTCTGGAAATTTATCAAATATTGATATATTATCAACTGTTGTTGTTATATCATCAATATTATTTTCTTCCACCTTATTTTTTATATTGTTCTGTTCTTCTAATGGTTTTGTTCCAAACATTTTCATATACATTTCTTCAAATTCAGTCGAAAATCTTGTTTTCTTTTCTGGTATATTTTCCTTTGAAATCATTTCTTCTTGAAGAAATTCATGTTTAGTTTGTTTTTCTTCTTTTGGTGGAATTTCATATTGATTTATTTCTTCTATTTGTTGTTCTACCTTTTCTTCTTGATTATCACCTTTTACTGTTTCATAAGCATATTTTTCTTCATTCAAATTTTCACTTACTTGTTGTTTTGATACTGTTTGTACTGGTATATCATATTTAATCTCTTTAACTTCTTTTAGAGAATTTTTATCTAATTTTTCAACTTCTTCTATATCTTTTTTTGTTTCTACATTTGTTATAATATCTTTACTTCTATATGTTTCATTTAATACTTTTTGTTTTAATTCTTGTAATTTTCTCAATACTTCCTGATTTTTGTCATATACTTCATTTCCAACAAATTTTGAATTTTCAACAATTTCATTTTGTTTTATTTGTGGTTCTTCTACTTTTATCTCTTCTTTTGAAACTTCATCTTCTACTATTTGTGTACTAATATTTTCAGTCTTTTCTTTAGGTAGTTCTTCAAGCAATCCCATTTCTTGAAGTTTTCTTTGGTTATATATTTGTTCTACAATACTTTCTTTTTTTGGTTGAAATTCATTTTTTTCTTTTTTATTACTATTGTCATCATTTAATATTCTTTCTTTTATTGAATTATATACTGCTTTAAAAATCGTATTTTCATTTTCAAATCTTACTTCTAATTTTGCAGGATGAACATTTACATCAACTTTTCTTGGATTCATATCTATATTTAATACTATAAATGCAAATTTTCCAGATGGTATGTAATCTTTATATGCTCTTTCTGTTGCTGATGATAGTACCTTATCTTTTACATATCTTTTATTTATAAAAAATATTTGATTTGCTCTATTTGATCTTGCTATTTCTGGCTTACCTATAACCCCATATATATGTATATCTTCAAATTCATAGTCCACGTCAATTATAGAATTTGCAACTGTTTTTCCATATAAACTATATATTACTGTTTTTAAATCTCCATTTCCATTTGTTTGAATTACTGTTCTTCCTGTATTTATTAGCTTTAAAGATATTTCTGGATGTGCTAATGCAATTCTTGATATTGCATCTTCTATATATCCTGCTTCTGTAAAGTCTTTTCTTAAAAATTTATATCTTACTGGTGTATTATAAAATAGATTTGTTACAGTTATTGTTGTTCCCACACCTGCTCCTGTTTCAGATTTTTCTATTATATTTCCACCTTCTACAACTATTCTTTGACCATTTGCTTGTGAGGCTGTTTTTGAAACTAATTCCACCCTTGAAATTGCTGAAATGCTTGCCAATGCTTCTCCACGGAACCCCATAGATTTTACTGTGTTTAAATCTTCAGCTGATCTTATTTTACTTGTTGCGTGTCTTTCAAATGCTATCTCTAAATCATCTTCTGCAATTCCTTTTCCATTGTCTGTTATACGTATATATGATATTCCACCATTTTTTATTTCTACAGTTATATTTGTTGCTCCTGCATCTATTGAGTTTTCTACCATTTCTTTTATTGCTGATGCTGGTCTTTCTATTACTTCTCCAGCTGCTATTTTATTTATTGTTAAATCATCTAATAATACTATGTTTCCCATATTATTCCTTACCTTATGTAAATTTATTTAGGTTTATTTTGCTACCTATAAACATGGTTATATTCTATAATAAAAAAAAAAAAATAGCAAGGATAACTTGCTATTTTTTATGATATTTTACGCAAATATTTGTCTTTTTTTAAATGGTAATATATTATTTGTTTCTTTCTCTCCTGTTGAATTTTTCTTTTCGATTCTTGCTTTTTCTTGTGCTATTTGCTTTTTCTGTCTTTCTGCCATTGTTTCACATATTGCTTTTTGATATGTAAAATGTGTATCTTGTGCTATTTTTTGCCAATTATAATTTTCTTTTACTTTTATTTTTGCATTTTTCACAATATTATCACATAATTCTGGATTAAATAATAGTTCTAATATTGAATCTGCAATTGAATTTGGATTTCCACAATAACTTTTCATCCCTGTTACTCTATGTTCTACAATTTCTCCTAATCCTCCAGCATCTGATACTACTATTGGTCTTTCTGCCAACATTCCTTCAAGTGCTACAATTCCAAATGGTTCATATGTACTCGGAAATACTGAAATATCTGCTGCTTTATACATTCTTTCTACATCTTTTCCATTCATATATCCTGCAAAATATACTTTATTTGAAATTCCTAAGTAATCAGCTTGTGCCTTTAATTCGTCTAGCATTCCACCTTTTCCTGCTATTACTAATTTAGCATCATGATATGAATCTAATACTTTTGGCATTGCTGCAATTAAATTTTGTACACCTTTTTCATATACTAATCTTCCAATGAATAATATTATTTTTTCATTATCCATTGCATATTTTCTTCTAAATGAATAGTCTCTGTCCATTCCTGTGAATTTATTTAAGTTAACACCATTTGGAACAACATTTATTTTTTCAAATGGTAATCCAAATAATCTTTGTACTTCACTCTTCATATAGTTACTATTTACTATTACTTCATTTGCTTCATATGTAAGCATCCATTCTGTATCATTTATGTATTTTTGATTTGGTTCTCTTATTCCACTATTTCTTCCTGCTTCAGTTGCATGTATTGTTGCTACTATTGGGATATCAAATGAGTGTTTTAATGTTTTTGCAGCATTGGCAACTAACCAATCATGTGCATGTATTACATCAAATTTTCCTTGTTCTGCAATTATTTGACTTGCTCTTTCTACCATATTAAAGTTAAGTTGTAATATCCAATCTATAAAGTTGTTTGGTTGTATCATATAATTATCTACTCTATAAACTTTTACTCCTTTATCATCCTCATAATATGGAACTTCTCCATCTCTATATGTTACTACAGTTACTTCATGACCATCTTTTATTAATCTGTGTGATAGGTCATATACTACTCTTGATATTCCACCAACTACTCTTGGTGGATATTCCCATGTAAGCATCAATATTTTCATTGATTTTACCCCTTTCTTACGTTCAGTTTTCTTCTGTTTCAATTATACTTTGTATATTTTATACATAATTTTTGCTTTTGTCTATATTTTTTACAAATTTTTATATATTTTACATTAATAATTATTTTTTTACATATGTTATAAAATCATATATTAAATTATTATCTTCATCCTTTTGATTTTCATCTCTTGAAACTTCTTTCCAAACTTCTTCATTAATTCTTGGGAATACTGCATCACCATCAAAATCTTTATCCACTTCTGTTACATATAATTTTGTTACATATTGCATAAGTAGTCTATATATCATAGCTCCACCAATTACATAGTTTTCATTTTTGTCTTCTATATATTGTTGAATTTCAAGCATTGAATGTACAACTTTTGCATTTGGTGTACTTACTCTAAAATCAGGATTATTTGAAAATACTATTACATTTCTTTCTCTTAAATATTTTCCTAGTATGTCATATGTTTTTCTTCCCATTATGACATTTTTTCCTTCTGTTAATTCTCTAAATTTTTTTGATTCTGCTGGTAATTTCATTATTAATTCATCATTTTTTCCTATTACATTGTTTTTAGCTTTTGCTACTATTATACTTAACATTATTTTTTCCTCCATTAATTATCATTAGAACATTTACTAATATTCCCATGTTGGAACATATTCTTCTTCGTGTTCTCCTAATTCTTGTATATATCCATTTTCTAAATCTAATTCATATAAATAATTTTCTACTTTTTCATATTCTTCTTTTGTTATTTTTCTTGCAATTTCTGGTATTTCTTTAGCCTTATATGTTGGAAAATATTGTGCCATTATACTTACATATACATTTGAATCTATATTTTCTTTAATCCATTTCAAAACTTTTTTACTGTTTTGTACTTCATTTGGTAATATTAGATGTCTTATCATTAATCCTTTTTTCATAACTCCATTCTCATCAAGTACTGGTGTTCCAACTTGTCTATACATTTCTTGAATTGCTTTTGTTGCAATTTCAAAATAATTATCTACTTTTGAATATTTTTTTGCTAAATCATCATAATAATATTTTAAATCTGGCAAATATATGTCTACATATCCTTCAAGTAATTTTAATGTTTCTACACTCTCATAGCCATTTGTATTATATACTATTGGAATTTTTAAACCTTTTTTTCTTGCAATTTTTATTGCTTCTACTATATGTAGTGCATATGATGTTGGAGTTACTAAATTAATATTTTGGACATTTCTTTCTTGTTGTTTTATCATTACATTCGCAAGTTCTTCTATTGTTATTTCTTTTCCTCTTCCAAGCTGACTTATTTCATAATTCTGGCAAAATACACAATTCATATTACAATTTGAGAAAAAGATTGTTCCAGATCCGTTTTCTCCACTTATACATGGTTCTTCAAAATTATGAATTGAATATAATGCTATTTTTATTTTATCTGTTGATTTACATCTTCCTGGATTTTTGGTTCTATTAATTTTACAATTGTGTGGACATATTGTACAACATTCTAATTCTTTATTCATCTCTATATCCCTCTAAAAAATTCCACTTATTTCTCCATCATTTGAAATATCTATATTTTCTGCTGCAGGAGTTTGTGGTAATCCTGGCATTGTCATTATTTTTCCTGTATATATAACAATAAAACCTGCTCCTGCTTTTAATTCTACATCATTAATATTTATATTAAATTTTTCAGCACATTCTATATTTTTGGCATTATCTGAAAATGAATATTGTGTTTTAGCTATACAAATTGGTAAATTTCCATATCCTAATTTTTTTATTTTTTCGACTTTTTTCATCGCTTCCTCACTAAATATTACATTTTCTGCACCATAAACATTTTGTGCTACTTTTTTTACTTTATCAACTATAGAATCATTTAAGTCATAACAATATTTAATTGTTTGACTTTCTGGCATATTAACTATCTTTTGTGCAATATCTATTGCTCCGTTTCCACCTTTAGCCCAACTTTCTACAATACTTACTTCAATATTTCTTTTGCTTAATTCTTCTTTTAGATAATTTAGTTCAACTTCTGTGTCTGTATTAAATTTATTTATTGCTACTATTACATTTTGTCCAAAAATATTTTTTAAGTTATTAATATGTTTATATAAATTTTTCATTCCTTTTTTTAATGCTTCAATATTTTCATTTAAAATTTCTTCTTTTAGAACTCCTCCATGATATTTTAATGCTTTTATTGTAGCAACACATATTACAACATCTGGTTTTATTTGTGCTTTTCTACATTTTATATCAATAAATTTTTCAGCACCTAAATCTGCTCCAAATCCTGCTTCTGTTACTGTATATTCTGCAAGTTCCATTCCTAATTTTGTTGCTATTACAGAATTACAACCATGTGCAATATTAGCAAATGGACCTCCATGTATAATTGCAGGTGTATGTTCTAATGTTTGTACTAGATTTGGTTTTATTGCATCTTTCAATAATACTGTCATTGCACCTTCTGCTTTTAAGTCTTTAGAAAATATTGGTTCTTCTTTTTTATTATATCCTATTATTATATTTCCAAGTCTTTGCTTTAATTCTTCTATATTTTCAGATAAGCATACTATTGCCATTATTTCTGAAGCAACTGATATATCAAATCCATCTTCTCTTGGAACTATTTTACTTTCTCCAGATAGTCCTGTCTGTATTTTTCTTAATTGCCTATCATTTAAGTCTACACATCTTTTCCATACTACTTTTTCTATTTGCAATTTATTTCCATAATATATATGATTATCTATCATTGCTGACAATAAATTGTTTGCAGATGTTATTGCATGTATATCTCCTGTAAAATGCAAGTTTATATCTTCCATTGGAGCTACTTGTGCATGTCCTCCACCTGTTGCCCCACCTTTCATTCCAAAAACTGGTCCTAATGATGGTTCTCTTAATGCTAATATTGATTTCTTTCCAATTTTTCTTAATCCATCTGCAATTGCTATTGATATTGTTGTTTTTCCTTCCCCTAAAGGTGTTGGACTCATTGCAGTTACTAATACTAATTTTCCTTTTGTATTTTTATTATATTTTTCAAAATTTGATATTTTTGCCTTGTATTTTCCATACAATTCTACATCATTTTCATCTATATTTGTTTTTTTGGCTATGTCTAATATATTTTCAAGATTTACTTGTTTTGCAATTTCTATATCTGTCATTTTCTCTCATCCTTTCTCATTAATATTATGCAAATAAGCCAACAATAATTCCAAGAAAAGCTCCTACAAATACTTGGATTGGTGTGTGTCCTAGTACTTCCACAAGTTTTTCTTGGACTTGAACATTAGTAAGACCTGGTGTTTCAATTATTCTATTTAATAATTTTGCTTGTTTTCCTGCTGCTCTTCTTACACCAGCAGCATCATACATAACAACTAAAGCAAAAATTAGTGCAAGTGCAAATATATTAGAATCAAATCCTTCTGCCTTTCCTATCATTGTCGCAATACACATTGCTATCGCAGAATGTGAACTTGGCATTCCTCCAGCTCCTACAATTCTTTTAAAGTTAAATTTCTTTGTTTTTATTAATTCATATATTACTTTAAATGTTTGTATACAAAACCATAATATTAATGGTATATATAAATATCTATTCGTAATCATTTTTTGTAAATCATTCATCAGGCATTTCTCCTATTATTCATTGTTGTTTTCAAAATTTTTTTCTTCTAATTCACCATTTTTTTCTAATAAAATTGTTATTTTCTTTTCAGCATTTTCCAAAATATTATTACATTGTTTTGCTATTTTCATTCCCTCTTCAAATTTTTTTACAGATTCATCTAAGTTTAATTCACCTTTTTCTAATTCTGTTACTATATTTTCTAAGCTTTCCATTGATTTTTCAAAATTATTTTCTCCCATTTTTATATACTCCTTTTAATTTCCAATAAGTATTGTTGTCTTTAATTTTAATTCTTCATTATTACCATTTTCTAAATATTTAACAATTACTTCAATTCCTTTTCCTTTTATCTCTTTTGTTATATTAACACTAACATCATATCCTTTTGGAAATGTATTATCATTTCCTTTTGAATATTTGTACTTTGAATCTGTACCATCAAATATTTCTTCATTTGAAATATTACCGATTGCAATATTTTTATTAGCATTAACTTTTTGTTTTGCAGTTTCTATTGCTTGAATAGCTATATTAGTTGCAATTGCTTTTCTTTCAACCTTTTTTGATATATTTGCTATATTTGCAAATAAACTTGTCACTAATGGTATAAATATCATTAATATTATTACAGCAATTGTTGCATCAATCCCTGTTATTCCTTTGTTATCTTTAATTTTTCTTAAAATATATTTTTTCATGTAACCCTATTACATTTCCTTTCCAATCATTTGTATTACTGATATATAATATATCAATAATCATTAATAAAATCAATAGAAAACGCAAAAAAACAACTAGAAAAATTTTCAATTTTTCTTATTTGTTCTCGCCCGATTTGAATTTCTGAGTGAAGCAATGAAATCTCAAAGAGCTAGCGATTGTAACTTTTTATATGCTAGGAAAGTATAACTTCCCTAGTATATAAAAATAAAGATGAAAATTTTAAAAAACTTTTCATCTTTATTTCTAAATTATAAAAAACTATATTATATAATTATTTATTTACTGTTTCTTTTAATGCTTTACCAGCTTTAAATACTGGAGCTTTTGATGCAGGTATTTTTATCTCTTCTTTAGTTTGAGGATTTCTACCTTTTCTTGCAGCTCTTTTTCTAACTTCGAATGATCCAAATCCAACTAATTGAATTTTGTCTCCTCCTTTTAATGCATCAGAAACAACTTCAACAAATGCGTTTAATGTTTCTTCTGTTACTTTTTTTGATTCTCCTGTTTTTGCAGACATTGCTGCTACTAATTCAGCTTTGTTCATTGTGAATTACCTCCTATATATTTTTGTAATAATAATATGTACTTATATTGCAGTATTTAAGCAATATCTGTACTTTTCTGTTTATTTATTCTCCAAAATATTATAAAATCCCTCTTTTTTTTTAATAAATTTTCATTTTTGTTAAAATATTTAAGATTTTATCACCTTTTGGAAGCATTTTTATATCTTCTTTACTATAAATTTTTAATGCTACTACTGACATTAAATATATTATAACTGCAAATACTATTGAAATTATTGTTGCTTTATTTCCATGTAAAAATGTATTACTTAGTAAATTGTAAACTGTATATGAACATACTCCCATTATTCCTACTGCAATTCCTGGTTTAATAACAAATTTTTTAAATGGTAAATCTAATTTTATATATTTCTGTAACACTATAAATACTATTGCAAATGCTGTTGCATGACATGCAATTGTTGCAATTGCTGCTCCATATACATTTAATGCTGGTATTCTTAATAAAATTAAATTTAAAATTAATTTAACTACACAACCAGCTCCTAATGCAAATGCTGGTACCATTACTTTTCCAAATCCTTGTAATGCACCACTTATTGTTTGGTTTAATATTGAGAATATTACACCAATTGCAACAAGTTGTAGCAATACTTTTCCTTCATTTGCTCTTGGATATAATAGGTTTAGAATTGGTTGTGCAAATACAACTAATCCTACTACACATGGAAGTCCAATTAACATTGATGTCATTAATGAAAATGATACTCTTTTTGTTGCTGTTTCATGATCATTTTTTGCTTTAGCTGCTGATATTGCTGGTACTAATGCTGTTGAAAACGCTACATTTATTGCAAGTGGTAAATTTGTTATTGTATCAACTTTTCCTCCTAATATTCCATATAATTTTTTTGCAGCATCTGATGAAAGATATGTACTTAATATTCTTTTTACTGTAAACGAATCTATATTTTTATTAAATGATGTCATTATTGAACTTAATGTTAATGGAATTGATACCATTAAAATTTTCTTTACAATTGTTTTTACATCTTCATATTTATAATTTACTGTTTGAGCAATTTCATTTCCAATTTCTTTTCTTTTGGTTCTATAATATATAAACATATATGCAAAACTTGAAAATGTTGCTATTGTTGTTGCCACATTTGCTCCTGCAGACATCATTTCTGTTGAAGTTGATGTTATATATGCAACAATTTCTACTATTACTATAGTTAATACTGTTTTAAATATTTGTTCTAATGTTTGTGCTCTTGCTGTAATTTTTAATGTTCTTCTACCATTAAAATATCCTCTAAATACTGATGATATTGATACAAAAAATATTGCTGGTGATAATGCAATTAATGTTAATTCTGCCTCTGGAATTTGAATCCAATTATATGCAATTGTATGTGCTCCAAAAAATAATAACATTGTTCCAATTGCACCAATTATTCCAAAAGTTGCTAATGCTACTTTAAATATTCTGTTTGCACCTTTATTATCTCCTAATGCTAATCTTTCTGAAACTAATTTGGATATTGCATTTGGTACACCTATTGATGAAATTGTAAGTAATAGTGCATATATTTGATATCCACTAATATATATTGCATTTCCTGCATCTCCAAAACCATCTCTATTTGTTAAATATAATGTATATATTAATCCCAAAACTTTTATCAAAATTTGAGAAAACATTATAGTCATTACACCTTGCATAAAACTTTCTTTTTTTACTTTTGTTTTTTCTTCAGTCATTTTGTCCTCCTAACTATCAATTCAATCTTGTAAATTATATACATAAAAACCAAAAATATCAATAACTTTACTAAAATTTATTGACAAAAATGACATTTTGTATTAGAATATTTGAGTGAATATTGAAATATGATTTAAATTTGAACTTCTCCCCGGTAGTTTAAAATTTAAATTTCATATAAATAAAATTAAAATTTTAAATAGGAGGATTAGTACTACCATGAACAATGTTACATATAGTGCAAAAAAATCAGAAGTTGAAAGAAAATGGTATATAATCGATGCTACAGACAAGCCACTTGGTAGAGTTGCTACTGAAGCTGCTAGATTACTTAGAGGAAAACATAAACCAACTTTCACACCAAATATTGATACAGGTGATAATGTTATCATCATTAATTGCAAAGATGCAAAATTAACAGGAAATAAAATTAATTCAAAAATTTACAGACATCATTCAGGATATATTGGAGGAATGAAAGAAACTCCAGCTGCTGTAATGATGGCAAAAAATCCAGAAAAAGCTATGATGTTAGCTGTTAAAGGAATGTTACCACATACTTCTTTAGGAAGACAAATGGCAACAAAATTAAGAACATTTGCTGGAAGCGAACACAATCTTCAAGCACAAAAACCAGAAATTTGGAATTTTTAATTTAAGGAGGAACAATAATGGCTAAGTCAAATAAAATAACATACTTAGGTACAGGTAGAAGAAAAAGTTCAGTAGCTAGAGTTAGATTAGTTGAAGGAACTGGAAAAATAACAATAAACGGAAAAGATATCGAAGAATATTTCGATTTAGATACTTTAAAAGTTATTGTTAGACAACCATTAACAGTTACAAATACATTAACAAAATATGATGTTGTTTGTTCAGTTTATGGTGGAGGTGTTACTGGTCAAGCTGGTGCTGTTAGACATGGTATCGCTAGAGCTTTAAACGAAGCTAATGCTGAATACAGACCTGCTTTAAAATCAAACGGATTCTTAACAAGAGATTCTCGTATGAAAGAAAGAAAGAAATATGGTCTTAAAAAAGCAAGAAAAGCACCTCAATTCTCAAAGAGATAGAAAATACAAAACTCGGAATTTTATTTCCGAGTTTTTTCATTTTTCATATTCATTCATATAAATATAAATAAATGAAGGGGTATTTTAATTTTATTATCCCCTCCATTTTATATTATATTTTTCTTTTATACACCTGTACCTTCAAACATAAATCCACCCATGTATACTTGAATAACTGGTACTAATACTACACATACGAAGAAAATTAAAACAACACCAACTATTGAATAAACAACTTGTGGCAATATTGCTGTAATTTTATCTATTGCATTTTTTATATCCATTGTCATATATTCATTAAGTTTTCTCAACATTTCTGGTAAATCTGTTTGCATACCTATTTTTAACATTTCTGTATGCATTGCAGAACATAGTCCAGAATCTTCAAAAGGTTGTATCCATGAATTACCTGTTAACATATTATTCATAGATGTTTCTATAATTGCTAACATTACTTGATTATTGGTAATATTTTTACTAACATCTAATGCTTCTTGAATTCTCATTCCATTTGATATATTTAATTCTAGTGCTTGTATTAATCTCGAAAAATCTAATAAAAATATTAAATTTCCAAAAATCGGCATAGTATATTTAAAATAGTGAAAATTATATCTTCCTTTCGGAGTATTAATATAGAACATCACTAATCCAACAATTGCTGCTATAGCAATAGTTGGAAATGGCCAATATATTAATGCCTTATCCAAAAAGTTCTTAAACCAAATTGTTAATGCTGGCAATTTTGCTGATGATCCCATTTCATCAAATAAATTTTGAATTTGTGGTACTGCAACTAATGTTCCAACAACTAATAAAACTAATATTCCAACAAATTGTAATATATTAGGTATCAAAATTTTCTTGATTTTTTTCGTTAATGTTGTCGATTCTTCCAAATATCTTACAGCTTGTTCTAAGGAGTTCATCAAAGATCCTGAAAGTTCTCCTACTTTTATCATGTTAACATATATATATGGAAATACATCTGAATAATATTCCATTGTTGAATACATATAATCACCAGCTTCAAGTCCAGCTAATATATCTTCCAAGATAGCCTTAAATGATGGATTTTCAGTTGATTGTATAATAGTAGATAAAGCATGAATATTATTGAAATTTGCCTTTTTTAACAAATAAAAATCTTGAGTAAAAATTACTATATCTCTAGTTGTTATTTTCTTAGTTGTTTCAAAATATCTACTCATTCTTTCGGAAAAATCTGTTTTATTTTTTGTTGTTTCATTTTTTGTATTAATTTGTGCAACACTTACTTCTTTAAATATTTCCTTTGCTTGAGCCATATTTCTTCTAGGTTTCTTCTTTTTTGAGGCAAGTCCTCTTTGTAATATTTCAATTGGTGTTATTCCATTTTCTCTTAATTGAGTTATTACTTTTTGCTTACTTTCTGCTTCTATAATATTATTTACAATTAGACCTTTTTCTGTAATCCCTCTATATCTATATACTGGCATATTTTCCTCCTCCTAAAGATTATTCATCATGTGCATTCCGTTTTTTCCTTGTTTTATTTTTAATTGCATAATTGTTCTATTTAAAACTTCAATGTTTTTCTCTTCAATTTGTCCTTTAGCTTGTTCTAAAGTAAGTTTATCATCTATAAATAATTGAGAAAGAGATGTTATCAAACTAACACTTCCTTTTTCAGCCCCACTTTGGATAGCATCTTCTATTTCTGAAACACTTATCTTATCTCTTCTTATAACTCCTGATACAACGTTATCTACAACCATTACTTCGGGAATCAATACCATTTTTTCATTTTTACCTTGTAATAATCTTTGAGATACTACTAATTTTAATAATGATGATAATAAATATTTGATTTGTGCTTGATCTCTTACTTCATAAAAATTTATCATTCTGTCTATAGTTTCGGCACAAGATTTTGTATGTAATGTTCCTATTACTAAATGTCCTGATTCTGCCATTTCTATTGCTGCTTCCATTGTTATTTTGTCTCTAATTTCTCCTATTACTAATATATCGCAATCCTCTCTTAGTGCATTTTTTACACCATCATGATATGTTAAACAGTCTCTACCACTTCCAACTTCTTTTTGAATTATTAATGAGTTTTTAGATTTGTGCATATATTCTATTGGGCTTTCTAGTGTTAATATTTTTTTATTTTGTGTTTCATTTATATGTGCAATTAAAGCACTAAGTGTTGTTGATTTACCAGAGTTTGTTTTACCAGTTACTAATATTAGCCCTTGAGGTTGATATGTCATTCTTCTTACTACATCTGGTACTCCTAAAGCTTCAAATGGTGGTAATTCATTTTTTATAATTCTCATTGTAAATACTGGAATTTCATTAGCATATGATGCATTTACTCTCAAACGAATTCCATCACATACATATGATGTATCTAATTTTCTTGTTTCTTCATACATTTTTGCCTTATCAACATTTCCATTTATCATAAAATCAGAGATTTCAAACATATCTTCTTCTTTTAACTCTGGAACCTCTTCATATTCAATAAGAGCTTTTGATATTCTAAATATAGGATGTTGCTCACATACTAAATGTATATCTGATGCTTGTTTTTTTATAGCTGCCCTAATAATTTTATCTACATCTATCATTTTCATTCTCCCTATTCATAAAATTTAGAAAACTTTAAGTTTTCTATCTAATTCTTCTAATGTTGTTATACCATTAACAACCTTTCTAATTCCATCCACTATAAGTGGTCTATAACTTCTTTGTAGCGCATTTTTTCTTATCTCAATACTTGATGCTCCATTCATTACAAGTTCTTTTATTTCATCATCTAAATTTAATATTTCAAAAACAGCTATTCTTCCTACATATCCTGAATGATTACACTTTGAACAGCCAACAGCATCATAAGTTTTTGCATTTTCTACATCAAAGTTCACATTATATTTATCTCCAACAGATTTTATGATTTCTTTTTCTTTTTCTGTAAAATCTCTTTCTTTTCTACAATGTGGACATACTCTTCTTACTAATCTTTGCGAAATTGCTGTTGCTAATGTACTTGCTATATCATAATCTGATATTCCAATTTTTCTTAATCTAGTTATAACTTCAACAGCATCAATTGTATGTATTGTTGATAATACATAATGTCCTGTTTGACCTGCTTGCATTGCTATTTCAGCTGTTTCTTTATCTCTAATTTCTCCAACAAGTATAATATCAGGATCTTGTCTTAATATTGTTCTTAAATTGTCTGAGAATGTTGATTTTGCGTCAACTTCAATTTGATTTAATCCTGGTATACGAATTTCTACTGGGTCTTCAATTGTTGTTACATTTATATTTGGTTTATTTAAATAATCTAACATACTATATAATGATGTTGTTTTTCCTTCACCTGTTGGTGCTGCTATTACTGTAATACTATTTCTTTTATTAATACTTTTATCTAAATCTTCTTCAGTTCCAGGATATCCTAAATCAAATATACTTTGAATTGAATTATTCTTTTTTAATAATCTTAATACAAATTTTTCACCATATACATTTCTCTGTGAAGATACACGTATATTATAATCATCATATAATAAAATTCTACCATCTTGTGATTCTTGTTTTTCTTGATGCATATTAGATATTGCTTTTAATCTTCCTACTATTTGTGGAAGCTTATCTCTTGAGATTCTTGTTGCTATAAAAAGTTCACCATCAATTCTATATCTTACTCTAATTTCATCAATTTGAGGCTCTATGTGTATATCACTTGCCCTTTTTTTCATTCCTGTTTTTATTATGGAATCTACCAATTCTGTTATGTTTTCTTCTTGTCCTATTTCTTCCATATTTTCATTTGTGTCTCCACCAATTCCACTTAATATATCATCTATTATTGAAATATATGTCACATATGGCTCAACAACTAGACCTCTATTTAGCATCAACATTTTAATTGATTCATAATTTCTTTTATTTGTAGTATCTGAAAAACACACTTTAATTTTACCATTTTCTATTCCAAATGGAACAACATGATATCTTTTGGCCATTTCTAATGATATATAATCTAATATATTAATTTGAATAGAGTCTTCAGTTAAAATTACACCTTTTACCCCTAAAATATCTCCTATTGCTTGTATTAATACACGAGAATCACATATATTCATTTCTCTAATTATTTCACCAAGTTTTTTAGTAGGATTACTCTTTTGTTCTAATAACGCTCTTTGAACATCATCTTCTGTAATTATACCTTTTCTTACAAGTTCAACACCTATTGGTTGACGTTTTCCAAATGCCATTTTACTTTTGTACCAGTTAGTTCTCTAACTTTTTATCCTTTCTAAAATTTTTTTAATTTATTGTATATACATTTGTATATGTCTTTCCACCATCTATATTTAAAGTTATTTTTATTTTATCTTTATTATTTCCTATAGCTTCAAATTTACAATTACTAATATTAGAGCAAATCTTTACTTGATTCATATATATTGCACCATCATTGTTCGAAAAAGTATATTGGTTAGATGTTCCACTAAATATTACATATTTTCCATCATTACCAATTTTATTAATTTTGTTATTTGGTGTTGATATTTCTTTAGTGATATATGCATTAAATTTTACATATTGCTCATTTTGTTCTATATTAGTTTCTACAGAGTTTACATTTTTATAAAAGTAAGTTGAAACTCTTGCAACAATAGCTACAACTGTAGTCATTGCAATTAAATATATAATTAATGATACTAGTGATACACCTTTTTCAGATTTCATTATTTCCTCCTACTTTTAAATTATGTTTAATATACATATTGTAAATATTGTAATTAGATTACTTGCTCCTAAAAAATATCCAAATGGAATTTTTTCGATTTTTATTGGAACATTTCCATTTTTATTTTTCGTTATATTTTTAATAATTACATATAATATTATTTCTAATAAAAATATTGCTAATGTTATAATTGATATTATTCCCTCCATAAACATTATAATTATCATAAAATATAATAATAAATCAATAAAATACTCATCTTTTGCAAATCTTCTTAATATAAATGTATTTATAATTAATAATACTATATATATTGCTAGATATATAGCATATCTATATATACTAATTGGTTCTATTACATATAGATATATCATATATGCAAGAGATATAATAATTCCATATGCAAGAACTTTTTTATTAATAGTTCTATATTCCTTATCAATTGCAGATATCAATATAATTGCAGTAAAATATAATACCATAAATATAAATGGCATTACTGATTTCAATGTTAATGTATATACATTTATTTTTAATGCATATGCTAACAATACAAATGCTGTTCCACTTAATATTTCTAATATTAAATATCTTGGTCTTATTTTTTGCTTACAATATCTACATTTTCCACCTAAAAATATGTAACTAAGTATTGGAAATAAATCTAAAATTCCTAATTTATGGCCACAATTTGGACAATATGAATGTTTTTTTACTATATCTATATTTTTTGGTATTCTATATACTGCTAATGTATAGAAACTTCCAAACATTGTTCCACAAATGAAAATTATTGCATATAAAAATATGTTCATTTCTCTTTTTGCTAGCTTTGAGCTAACTTGCTCCTTTCTGTTTGTTTTACTTTTGTTTTATATTAGTTCAGGCATATACAATGTATATGCCTGATGTTTTAATTATTTGTTATTTATTATTTTAAAGCATGTGTTACTGGAGCTTCATAAGTTACTTCATTAACATCAAATGTGATTGTTGCACTTAAGAATGGATATAAACTCTTTTTCTCATTAACACTATCACTTTTTGCTAAGTTAAATGTTGTATCTGTATAATCAATTTTTATTTTATTATTACCAACTACATATACATTATATTTTTTTGTTGTTAAATCTGCTACTGCTTTTTCAGTTGAAACTGATGTAGAAAATGTTTTTGTTTCACCTGATCCAATTGAATCTTTTATTACTGCAACATAATCATTAATATGATCTTGAGCAATATATGCTTCTGTTCCAGCTCTATCCATATTTACTTGAATAATTACAGAGTTAAAAGCTGTTTGCATTTTTTCTTTTACTGTACCTTCTGTATTTGCAGCTGCTGTTCTTCTTGATTGTGTTATTATTCCATTATCTCCTGTTAGAGTAGCCATTGTTACTCCTGCTAATATTAACATTACTATAATTGTAACAGCTAAAGCGATTAGTGTTACACCGTTTTGATTTTTTTTCATAATTTTTTTCTTCCTTTCAATTTTTAAATTTTATTTTACACTTTTTACCGGCTCTAAATAATATGCCACATCTGTATCTGACAATCTTATTTGAGCAACAAGTATTGGATATGAGCCATTTGTACTATCTATAACTAAATTGTTTTCAGTGTCATAATGTGCCATTCCATGACTAAATGTTGAATCTTTATAAACAATTGTTATAAACTTTTCATTTTCTTCATTTCCATTACTTAAATATACATGATATCCATCACTAAGTTCAACAATTTGTCCCTCATCTTTTATAAACATGTCTAAACTTAATTCTGATACTTCATCTTTTGATTCATCTGTTACAGTAACATCTCCAAAACTAGAAATTACTGTATTTTTTAAATCAAAAGCTGTTCCTACTTCAACACCGTCTTCTTGGGTGTGTGTTTCAATTGGTTGATATCCTTCAATAGTAGCATTATTTATAACAAATTCTTCTCTTGCTGTATCAAATGCCTTTCTAATACTTTGTATTATTTCATCTTCTTTTGTAGAATTTTCTGTAGCATTTTTGTTATTTCCTAAGCTGTTTTTATTTGATTTCTTAAAAAATTGTGGGACAAGCAATGCTACAATAATAATTGCAACAATTATTAATATTAGTTTTGTTGCTGAAATCCCAATTGTTTTCTTCTTCAAAACTCCCCCTCCTTTCTCATTTTTCTTTTGAATTTATATAAAAATTTTAATAACTATTTAGTTCCAGCAGGCTCAAATAATGATCCACCTTTATTATTTTCTAAAGTATTGTCTGTACTTGTACTACCATCTGCAGTATTATCGCTACTTCCTTGTGAAATAGCTGCAAAAGGATTTTTCTTTCCAGGATTATAATCTTTATTTTTTTGATATTGGTCTAAATCATTAGCTGTTATTTCATATGTTTTTATAATATTATCAGAGTTATTATTAACCTCTGTTCCAAGTTCTTGTTTTATTTCTTCACTTGCTTTATATTCAATTTTTTCTGGAATAACTTTATTGGTTGGAATAAAATTATAAAATGCAAAACTTAGTCCAACTAATACCAATAAACAAACTAATAACGAAATTATTACTTCTTTAATAAAATTCATTATAATCATTCCTTTCTTTAATTTTGTGTTGTAGAAGTCTTTGTAGATGTACTTGCAGTTGAAGAACTGTTATTTGTGCTTGTTGTTGTATTTGTAGCTTCACTAGTACTTGTAGTTGTATGACTTCCTGTTGATGAATCATTTTCAACATTTGTAGAATTTTCAACAATATTAAGTTTTATATCTTCACATACAAATGTTGCAGTTAAAATACCTGCACTTTCATCACTAGCAGTATTTTCAGTAGTATTTCCAGCAGTATTATTTGAACTACTTCTAGTTCCACCTGCAACTAATTTAAAGTTTTCTATCTTAAATACAAGTGTATTATCTCCTTGTAAATCACGTAAGAAATCTTCTATACTTGTATAACTTCCACTAGCAGTAAAATTCAAATCATATGTACCAGCTACAGAATTATTTGATGTTATTTCCATTTTAACATCAACTCCTTCTTTTTTGGCATAATTTCCTATTGTTATCCAAATTTTTTCAATTTCATATTCTTGAATTTTGCTTAATGGTATTCCATTTGAATCTACTCCGATTTCTAATAATTCTTGATAACTTTCCTTATTAGATTCTAAAAGTTTATGTGCTGTATTTAATGCGTCACTTTTTTTCTTATATTCTACTTCTTTCTGATTATTGGCTTCTGTTATTAAATTATTTAATTTTTTATTTTCTTGTGAAATTGAAGAATAACTTTCTATTTTTATTTCTGGTATTCCTTTATATACAATAAAAACTGAAAATATAACCAAACTTATAAGAAGTATGTATAATATTATTTTTCTCATGGTAAATCACCTTCTATCGTTACTGTAATTAAATCTCCTTGTTTTATTCCTCCACCTGCAACAACATTTTTTAATATATTACTTTTATCTAATTTTGTTTTAAAATATCCTAATCCAGGATATGCATTTGATTGTGCTTCGATAATTATATGTTTGTCATATGGATTTGATATTGAAGTTATTTGAACAGAATTATCTATAGCTCTTGCAATTTGTGTTAACAAATTTGGTATTAAATACTTGTTTTCAGTAACTTCACTTATCTTTTGATTTATAGAATTTAATTGTTCTATTAAAGTAGAATACTGTGTTGCTTTATTGTTTAAATTTTTAGTATCTGCTTCAATTTTTGATATTTCACTTTTTATAGATGCTGTTATATTTTCTACTTCTTTCTGTTTTTTTTCTATTTGTTCTACTAAAACATTTGAAAATATTATATATGCAAATATAAAAATTACAGTTGCCATTGATAATCTTATAACCCATTTTTCACTTGTTGCTAATTCGCCTTTAAAATTATAAAATTCTTTTTTATCTTTTTTTGATTTTTTAGGCATTTTAAAGTTTCTTACTTTAAACATATCTTTTAAATCCATTTGTAATATATCTTGTTTAAAGTTTATTCCTTTTATTCCTTGTTGAAGCCCATACATAGCTAATGAAATTGCTGAATTTACTTCAATATATTCTTTTATATTTTCATTTTTATATCCATTTTTTACGATTGATGGTTTTAAGATTTCACATCTCGTATCTCCTAAATATTCTTGAAAATATAAATCTATATTATTAATGTTTGCAAGTGTTCCTGTAAGATATATTTTTTCGATTTTTTCAATATTTGAATCCATCGTTTGTTGAATTTCTGAGATAACTTGATATAAAGTTGGCAAAATATCTTCTAAATATTTTAGTTGTTCATTGTTTTCAATTCCATTTTCACTTTCTGGTTGACTTGTATATATTGTTGTATTTTTTAATGTTTCATATGCCTTTGAATATGAATTTTCTTTTTTATCTATACTTTTTAAGACATTTCCACTTCCATCTTCAATTACTCTAACATCAAAAATATATTTTCCTCGAATAGTTGTTAAAGTTGTTTTTTGTTCTAAGTTAACAATCATTATGTTTTCTTTTCCATTTGTTTCTATTATACTTGGCAATGTCATTGGTAATGGTAAAATCGCATCTATTTTTTGTCCTTCAAGAGCTCCCTTTATTTTATTCAAATCAATTATATTTTCACTTATATTTATTACCTTTATTCTTTCAAGCATATTTGTATCATCAACGCAAGCATATCTAGTTTCCATAGAATTTGCATTATACCCTTTTTCTGTACAGTATGATTCAAACTCCATACGTATTGCTTTGTCTAAATCTTTTTTATTTAGTTGTGCAAACATACTAAAATATTGATAATTTTCATTTACTAAATTAACACTTATAGGTGTTTTTTTGCTATTAGTTTCTTCTATAATTTGCTCTATTGCATCATCTATATTTGTATAAAATTTTATTCCGAAATTTTCTATTTTATAATCTTCTTTGTTTTTAGAAACTTTCGCATATTTAATTAACTTATCTTCAATATATAAGCCTAAGCAACTAGCCATTTTTTCCTCCTTCTTACATTCTAACACTTACATTTATTTTACCCTTTTTATGATAAAAGTCAATATATTTCGATAAACTGTAATATAGTTGTCTTATTTGTAATTTTTTTGTAATATTTTCGTAATATTTGTCATATTTCTAATGAATATATATTAAGCAAATGGGCAATATTAATATTAGATTTTTTATATTTCGGAGGTATTTATGAAACCATTAGATTCAAAAAAAGAATATCAAAACTATGTTAATAAAAAATCACCTAATTCCCCTATAATAAAAAATTGTTTTAATGCTTTTTGGGTTGGTGGATTGATTTGTTCAATAGGACAAATTATACTAAATATTTGCAAATCTCGTGGGCTTTCCCAAGAAATTTCTGGCACAATTGTTTCTATTATTTTAATTGGCATTAGTGCATTTTTTACTGGTTTAAATATTTTTAATAAAATAGGAAAATTTGCAGGTGCTGGTTCTTTAATTCCAATTACTGGTTTTGCTAATTCAATTGTTTCACCTGCAATGGAGTATAAATCTGAAGGCTATGTTATGGGTGTTGGTGGAAAAATGTTTACCGTTGCAGGTCCAGTATTAGTTTTTGGTATTTCTACATCTATTATAGTAGGAATTGTATATTTGATTTTTAATACACAAGCTATTACTCTCGTTTAATTTTTAAGAAAGGATTTGATTATATATGAAAAAATTAGGAAAACAAACCATAAAATTTGACATTCCCCCTTCTATTGTTAGTGTCGCTTCAATCGTTGGTCCAAAAGAAGCAAATGGTCCTTTAGCTCAATATTTTGATCAATGCTTAGATGATGAATTTTGGGGAGAAAAAACTTGGGAAAAGTCTGAAAGTAAGATTATAAAAGAAACTGTAAATATGGCTATTTCAAAATCCGGAATTGCTTCATCAGATATTGAATATTGTTTTGCTGGCGACTTGCTTAATCAATGTATTTCTTCTAGCTTTGGACTAAGAGAATTAAATATTCCATTTATAGGAATTTTTGGTGCTTGTTCAACTTTTGTTGAAGGTTTAAGTCTTGGAGCTGTTTTCACTGAAAGCTGTGCAAAAAATGTAATTTGTGCTGCTTCAAGCCATTTCTGTAGTGCTGAAAAACAATTTAGATTTCCACTCGAATTAGGAAACCAAAGGCCACCCACTTCTCAATGGACAGTTACAGGTGCAGGTTCAGCAATATTATCAAAAACAGGAAATGGTCCATATATAACTCATATTACAAGTGGAAAAATTGTTGATATGGGAATTAAAGATGCTAACAATATGGGATCTGCTATGGCACCTGCAGCATTAGATACATTAATATGTCATTTTAATGATACTGGGCGTTCACCAAATTATTATGATGCAATTATTACAGGTGATTTAGGTCACATTGGAAAAGATATTTTATTAGAATTATCTGCTGATAAAGGTTATAACATAAAAAATAATTACAATGATTGCGGTGTAATGATTTTTGATAAAGAAACTCAAGATACTCATTCTGGCGGAAGTGGTTGTGGCTGTTGTGCAAGTGTATTTTCTGGTTATTTTTATAAACAATTAAAAGAACAAAAAATAAAAAAACTATTATTAATTGCTACTGGTGCTTTGACAAATTCAACTTCTTCTCAACAAGGCGAATCTATTCCTGGAATTGCACATGCTATTAGTATTGAAATATAAAAAGAAAGGATCGTGATTTTATGGAATGGTTACAGAATATAGATTGGTTACAATTATTAAGATGTTTTTGTACTGGTGGAATTATTTGTGTTATTGGACAAATATTAATTGATAAAACAAAACTTACACCAGCTCGTATTTTAGTATCTTTTGTAACTATTGGTTGTATTTTAGGAGGTCTTGGCATTTACCAACATTTAGTTGATTTCGCAGGTGCTGGTGCTACTGTTCCTCTTACAGGTTTCGGATACAATCTAGCTAAGGGTGCTATTAAAGGTGTTAAAGAATATGGTTTGATTGGTGCTTTTACTGGCGGAGTTACTGCCTCTGCTGGTGGAATATCAGCTGCTGTTTTTTTTGGATATATTGCTTCTTTAATATCAAAACCAAAAATAAAAAAAGAATAGCTTAATACTATTTTGTATTAAGCCTTCTTATTATATCATATATGTGATACCAACTATATGCTGTTAGTATATTTTTTCCATCTATATCTTTATTATATTGGCAGTCAAATTTTATAACTTTTATTTTTTGTGATATATTTTTTATATTTATGGGACTATCTTCTACCATAACATCAATATTATTTTCAATACAATTTTTTAATTTATTTGTATCATCAGTAAATATTATTTTTTCATATTTTATATTATTATCTAGCAACCACTTTTTAGTTAATTCTTGCATTTTCCCTTCATATTCTATTGGCATTCCACTTTCATTTCTTGCTGTAATTATAAAAATTTTATTTCCTTCTTCTTGAAGTTTTTCTAAAATCTGTGGTGCAAATTTTCTTGGATTACTTTCTACTACATATGGTACAAGATTTTTATTCCAGAATAGTTCTTCTTGCTCTTTTGTCCAATTATATTTTTCTATTTCCCAATATTTGCTTAAATTTAATTCTATTGGTATATTCTCTTCAACACACATTTTTGTTCCAAAATCTAATGCCATTCTTTCTAGGTCTGTTAAAACACCGTCTATATCTACCCCTATATTCATATGTAACTCCTCATTATTTTTCAGTATTTAATAATTATTTTTATATACTAGTAAAGTTCTCCGAACTTCCTAGTATATAAAAAAGGCGCTTAATATCTCATATTTCAAGATAAAGCCCCTTTTACTTTTCTTAATTAAGCATTTTTTGCTATTGTAGCAATTTCTGTAAATGCTTTTGGATCATTTATAGCAATTTCTGATAACATTTTTCTATTTACTGTTACATTAGCTTTCTTTAATCCAGCTATTAATTTGCTATATGTTGTTCCATTCATTCTTGCAGCAGCATTTATTCTTGCTATCCATAGTTTTCTGAAATCACTCTTTTTGTCTTTTCTTCCAACGTATGCATATGATAATGATTTTAATACTGCTTGATTTGCATTTCTAAATCTATAGTGTTTTGCACCATAATATCCTTTTGCTTGTTTTAATACTTTTTTATGTCTAGCTCTTGTTGTCATTGCTGATTTTACTCTTGCCATTTATTATTCCCTCCCTATTTTAGTTACCATATGGTAATAATTTTTTAATTGTATTTTCACATGTTTTATCTGCATAAGCACCTGGGCGTCTGCTTGATAATTTTTGTCTTTTTGTTTTGTTTGCTAATAAGTGTCTTCTATTAGCTGTTGTTCTTTTTACTTTACCTGTTGCTGTTAAAGAATATCTTTTCTTTGCAGCTTTGTTTGTTTTTAATTTTGGCATTGTAATTGCTCCTTTCAATTGTTTTTATATTATAAGCTTTAATTAGCTTTTTTAGCAAGTATAATAAACATATTTTTTCCCTCTAATTTTGGGGCTTTTTCAACTACTGCTACATCTTCAAGTTCTTTGGCAAAATCGTTTAATACGTTTTCTCCCATTTTTACATTATTTAGTTCTCTTCCTCTAAATCTAACAGTAATTTTTACTTTGTTTCCATCTTCAATAAATTTCTTTGCATTTTTTGCTTTAAATCCAAAGTCATGTTCTTCAATATTTGGAGTTATTCTTAGTTCCTTTGTTTCTTGAATTTTTTGTTTTTTCTTTGCCTCTTTTTCCTTTTTAGCTTGTTCAAATTTGTATTTTCCATAATTCATTATTTTACATACTGGAACTTGTGCATTTGGTGAAACTAATACTAAATCTAGTTTCTTTTCTTCTGCTATCTCTAATGCTCTTGCAATTGGTAGCATTCCTAATTTTTCTCCATCATCACTAATTAATTGAACTTCTTTGGCTTTTATCTGACCATTTATTGGTAATTCTTGTTTTATATAAAACACCTCCTAATGTTTTGCAATTTCTTTATATAATAAAAAAATTGACTTTGATACAAGTCAATTCCACATAAATATAGATATATTTTTCAATATAATAATAAATCTAAATTTCTAACCTTTTCCTTACTAGTTAAGGTGAGAAGTGGAAACTTCTTCTTGTAACAATAATTATTATACAACTCTCAACATCCATTTGTCAAGTATTTTTAAAAATTTTTCTAGATATGCCATATACTTGACATAATTCAGATAAAATAGTATAATATATTTAGATGAAAATAGTTTATACTCTTGACATCTATTCGCTTTATTCACCCCAGGAAATGTGTTAATTCACAAGGAGGAAAATTATGGGTAACGAAACTGTTAAGCGTTTTCTGAACGAAGAGATTTCCAAGAAGATGAAGGAGAACAATTGTGGCGAAGGTTTGCAGGTTCTGTGGGAACTGATCGGTTCCAAGATTGTTTATTGGAATCCTATCGAGAAGCAGCCCGATTACGATCGGTGCGACTTGGTCTTTTACAAAGACCCTATCGCATTGCCTCTCTTGAAGCGTATTGCTTCGTTGGTCGTTAACGATAAAGAAGTTGTCTATGTTCACCAGATTGCCCCCATTTCCAGCTATCAGGAGCACGAAAAATTCTTGTGGCAGTTCATTAGGTTCCACAACGATATTGAATTTTTGGAGGGAGATGAATTCCGAGTCATCATCGACAAAACCAAGAACGACTCGAATTGCATTGCATTGTGGATCTATGATCTCAAGGATGATTTCAAGGAGGAAAACAATTAATCAGCAACTCATGCAGAAGGCCCCTTCGAAAGGAGGGGCTTTTTGCTATGGAAAAAACTATCAACACAATACAATTTTTTAATTTCTACTATAAATTTTTTTTAATTAATTACATTATTTCACTTGAATTTATTTTATATTTGTTATATTATAGTGATAAATATTGAGAATAAATACCTAGGAGGAAAAAATGACAAGAAAAACTAATGATTTTGATAAATCTTCAAAAAATAAAATTGATTCAAAAAAAATTCAAAAAAAATCTGAAACACAAAAAATACCAGCAAGTGTAAAAACAATAATAAAAACTGCTGAAAAAAATATAAAAAAATTAGAAAGTGATTCAAAAAAAATTTCTAGCAAATCATCAAAAATAGAAAAAAGCAAATCAAAAACCTCAAGAACAAGGAAGTCTTCAAAAAAAATTACACAAACAGCTCCAGTCTCTATAATCGAACATTATGAATTACCATATAGATATAATGAAACTATTGTAAAAATTCTTTATCAAACACCTAATACATTATTTGTATATTGGGACATTTCAGATAAAGATAGAAAAAAATTTATTGAGCAATATGGCGAAAACTTTTTTGAAGTTACACACCCTATTCTAATAGTCCATAATGATACATATAATTATAGTTTCGAAATTCCAATAAATGATTTTGCTAATAGTTGGTATTTAAGAGTAAATGATAGTAAATGTAATTATAGAGTTGAACTTGGAAGAAAACCAAATTATATTCCTCAACCACAAATAAAAGTTTCAAATGTTGATGAATCTCCAGCTGATGAAAAAATTGAAACACCAAAAACAATTGATACAAATTATATATATATATCAACATCAAATTTAATAGAATTACCTAATGATCACGTTTTATTTAAAACAAATGAAAATAATTCTATTAAATTTAGAAATGTAAAAACAAAACAAGAACAAAATATACCATTATATGACATAATTAAAAATTTACCAGTTGCAGAAGGTTCTGAAATACCATTAGTAAGCAAAGAAATTTTAGAAGGCTTATATTCTGCTATTTACAAAAATGAAGATATATCATTCTTTGAAAATATTAATAACCCTTCTTCTGGTAATCCATCTTCAAGCAGTATGCCACATAGTTAAAATGTCGTAGGTCTTCCCTACGACTTATTTATTGAATAAAAACCAAAATAAATATTAAGGAGTAAAAAAATGCAAAAAAAAGGATATGTAAGCTTCGTTTTACATGCACATCTTCCATTTATACATCACCCAGAAAGTGATGATTATTTAGAAGAATCTTGGTTATATGAAGCAATCTCAGAAACATATATACCATTATTACATAATTTTCAGAAATTAGTTGATGAAAAAGTTAAGTTTAGAATCACAATGTCTATGACCCCTCCTCTACTTTCTATGCTTGATAATAAATTACTTCAAAAAAAATATATTCATTATCTAGAGCAATTAATTGAATTATCTGAAAAAGAAATAAAAAGAACTGAAGGAAATGAAAGAGTTAATAGATTATCACATTATTATTATGATAGATACACATCTGATTTACATTTCTTCAAAGATGAATGTAATTGTAATTTAATTGAAAAATTTAAATATTTTCAAGATATTGGAGTTCTAGAAATAATTACATGTGGTGCAACACATGGTTATTTTCCTATATTATATGTTACTGAAGAAACTGTTAGAGCTCAAATCGCAGTTGGTGTTCAAACATACGAAAGATATTTTGGAAGAAAGCCTCGTGGAATTTGGCTTCCTGAATGTGGATATGTTCCAGAAGCAGACAAATATTTAAGAGAATTTGGAATTGAATATGCAATAGTAGAATCACACGGTATTTTATATGCTGATCCAACACCTGTTTATGGTACTTGTGCACCTATAACATCTCCAGGAGGATTAACTTGTTTTGGACGTGATATGACATCATCTCAACAAGTATGGAGTTCAATTGATGGATATCCTGGTGACTTCAATTATAGAGAATTTTATAGAGATATTGGTTATGAAGCTGATTATGATTATATAAAACCATATATTGCTCATAATGGTGTTCGTGTTCATACAGGAATTCGTTATTATAGAATTACAGGAAAAACTGAACAAAAAGATATTTATGATATTCAATGGGCTAAAGATTCTGCTGAAAGACAAGCAGGTCATTTCTTAAATTCTCGTACAGAACAAATTGAAAATGCATCAAAATATATGAATGTTCCCCCTATTATTTTATGTCCTTATGATGCAGAATTGTATGGTCATTGGTGGTATGAAGGTCCATATTGGTTATATATTTTATTTAAAAAGATTTATTATGATGAATGTAATTTTGAATTAATTACACCATCTGAATATATTGATAAATATCCTAACATACAAGTATGTACACCTTGTCGTTCAAGTTGGGGTGCTAATGGATATAGTGGTGTATGGCTTAACCCTACAAATGATTATGCACATCGTCATCTTCATAAAGCCGGAAATAGAATGGTTGAACTTGCAACTTTATATCCTAACGCTACTGGAATTCAAAAATTCGCATTAAATCAAGCTGCTAGAGAATTATTACTTGCTCAAAGTAGTGATTGGCTATTTATTATAACAAATGGTACTATGGTTGATTATGCCAAAAAAAGAATTAATGATCATATTGGACGTTTTACAAAATTATATAATCAAATAAAAAATAATAAAATTGACAAAATATTTTTAAAAGATATTGAGAAAAAAGATTGTATATTCCCTGATATTGATTACCATATTTATACAAAATTAAATTAGTTCTTAAACATAGAGTATTAACTCTATGTTTTTTCCATTCTCTATTTTTCAATTTTATCAACTAACTATACAAAGTCCAAGTTTCATTTTTTTATTTTTTGAATATTATATCTTAGTTATTGTATAAACTTTATTTTTTCGTAAATACTATACAAAGAAAAAATGAGAAAGGATTGTGTGATGAGTTCATTATGTATAAAAACTAATAATGATGAGATTTTAAAATACCTACAAAACGAATTCAAAGATTTTAATATGTTAAATGTATCATTTTCTTCTAATGAATTCAAAAATTATAAAAATGTAATAATTCATTATAAAGGAACTGATACTGAACTTTTCTACACAAAACTTGCAACAATTCTAAGTTACCTTGTAATTGAATATTTTGAAAATTCTATCATAAAAACAATTTTAATTTCTAATTATTTTTACTTTGATAATTATGAAATCGAAAAAATTTTAAAATTATGTGAAGAAAATATTTGTGATGATTATGAATTTTCTTTTCAAAGTAGAGAAATGTTATTATTTGATGCTTTTTTTGATTATATATCTCAAAATAAAACTATTATTTTAACTGGTTTCATAAATTTTAGGTTGACAGCATATAGAACCTTATTAAATGAGTTAGTTGATTTTTCTGTTGAAGAATATATAATTGAAAAAGAATATTTAGAATTCATTTCATTATTAAAATTATATGTTAATTCTCAATTACCTATAACTTCTATTATCCATTTAGTTTCTTCAAATTTAGGAATATTATTGCTAGATGAAAATCTTAATATTATTGAATTAGACAAAAACAATCTAAATACAAAATATTTATCAGACATTAGTTTTTCAGATAATGATTATGTATTAAATACTTTATTAAACCTATTACCTAGAAAATTATATTTGCATCTTGCTAATAATTCTCCTGAAAATTTTGAATTTATAAATACTATAAAATTAGTTTTTGAAAATAGAATTGAAATTTGTACAGATTGTGATATTTGTAATTTATATAGTAAAAGAATAACAACTTCTAAAACATAATAGAAGCTGTTATTTTTTCTCATAACTTAGACTGCAAAGTTTATTCCTCTAGCAACAATATCTTTCATATTTTCAATTAAGTCATCAATTTCTTTTGGTGTTACTATCATATTGTATTCTCCTACATTTAAAGCTTCTTTTACTTCTTCATATTTATCATCTTGTTGTAATTTATTAAGATATTCATTAGATTTTGCTTTTTCTTGAAGTCTATCTATAAAAATATCTATCCCGTCAGATACAAGTGTTGCTAATTCTACAACAGTAGGAATACCTATTGAAATTACAGGAATGCCTAAAGTCTTTTCACTAATTTCTTGTCTAGTATTCCCTACACCTGCGCCAGGTACTATTCCTGTATCTGAAATTTGGATTGTACTACTAATTCTATCTATACTTCTTGAAGCAAGTGCATCAATTACTATCAATAGTTTAGGTTTAATATTTTCAACAATACCTTTTAATATTTCAACTGTTTCAATTCCTGTTGTTCCTAATACTCCTGGTGCAATTGCACTAACAGGTCTTGTTCCTTCTTCAACATATTGTGGTAAATATTTTATAAGATGTCTTGTTACATCTATTTCATTTATAACCTTTGGTCCAAGTGCATCTGGTGTTACATATATATTTCCAAGTCCAACTATTAATATATCTTCTTGATTATTCACATGAATATTTAATATTTCTTTTAATTCTCTTGATAATACTTCTGAAATTTTTTGTATTTCATCATCATCTGCAACTTTTAATCCTTTTACATCTATTGTTATATAATTTCCAATTGGCTTTCCAATTGCTTCTTCTCCATTTTCATTTGTTATTTTTACTTTGGAAAGTTTAATCTTTTCATTTATTTCCTCTTCTGTACTTTCAACACCATCAATTTCATTAAGTTTATTTACTTTTTTATAGATATCTCTTCTTTCTAAGGCTAAATCTGTTCTAAAATTATACATAATTATCCTTTCTAATGCCTACAAAAAGCATTTTATCTTTAGTATTTCAATTTAAACATCATTTATTCATTAAAACAGGTATCTCTTCTATTTTCTCTTGCTTTTGTACAATTTCATACATTTTCATATCATTCTCAAATTTTTTGTTTTCTATAGTAGTAATAATCCATAATGTCATACAAATTAAGAAATATGCTATATTTTTTAAGTAGACTATTGCAATGCTACAAACAAAAGTTAAGAATAGCATAGAAACATTTGATATTTCATTAATATACTTTTTAGATTTTTTATTTCCATATTTTATGTGTAATATATATTTTAATATCCTTCCGCCATCAAGTGGATATATTGGCATTAAATTAAATAATAATATTAAAATATTTGAATATACTGCATCTTGTTTAGTTATAAATATAGGATTTATGTATGAAAAAATTATAGCTAATATAAGGCTTACCATTGGTCCTGCTAATGCAACAAGAATTTTCTTTATTTCAAGTAAACTGCCATTTTTTATTTTTTTATTTATATCATTAGGATTTACATTAAACGAAATTGATAAACCATATGGTAATATTTCTAGTTTTTCTGGTTTTAATTTTAGAATCACCCCTACAGCTATATGTCCAAATTCATGTATTGCACAAAATACTAACATTGTTATATAAACATCAATTTGTTTTGTTAAGAAAAACAAAACTAAAAAAATAAGGATTTTCAAATCAATTCTTATTCTCATAATCTTCCTCCAAATCAAAGTAACATTTTATTTAATATTATTCATTTCATTTGGAATTATTCCTATTTTAAAATTCAAGAATCAATTCTGGATCTATTAATCTATTTTGATATCTTATTTCAAAATGCAAATGTGGTCCTGTTGCATTTCCAGTTGCTCCAACTTCTGCTATTTCTTGCCCTTGCTGAACTATATCTCCTTCATTTACATATAGTTTACTACAATGTGCATATATAAAAATTGCATCACCATTTTGTATTTTTAGATGTTTTCCATAGTCACCTTTAGATGAATTTAGTACAATTGTTCCATCTGTTGCAGAAATTATTTTAGTACCTGTTGTTGCTGCTAAGTCAATTCCAGTGTGATTTTTAGGCACTGTAATTGTCGTTGGATTTCTTGGACCATATCTTGAACTTATTGTTCCATTTATAGGTTTTATTATATTAATATTTTCTTTTATAAAGTTTGCATCTTGTTCCATTTGACTTAATTCAATAGTTTCTGACTTCTCTTGTTCAGTATTTTTTACTTCTGTTGTGCCTACAATATTTTGTTTTTGAATTTCTTCTATTTCAGATGTTTCTCCTATTTGTAAATCAATGTCTTCTATAGCTCCTCCTATATTTTCATCATTATTTTGAATATCATTTATTGAAGTTTCTTCCTTATTTTCTGTGTTATCTGTTGATTCTGTAGTATTTTGTTCATTGCCGTTAATTTGAATATTTTGAAAAAGTTTTTCTATATTGCATTTTAAATTAGAATATATTTGTGAAAAATTTATATCTGTATTTAATATTTCTTTCGTTTTTTGTTTCATATCATTTGAAAATAAAGAGTTATTACTATTTATTAAATAAAATATTCCATACATAATTAAGCATATTAATATTTGTGTTAATACTTTTCTTTTTAGTGTTCTTTTCTTATTTGTTCTTTCTTTTATATTCTTTTTACTTGATTGAATATTATCTTCATTTTTTATATTATTATAATCTCTATTTAATGTATTATAATATTTTTCTTCTGCTCTTCTTATTCTTTCTTCAACAGATATAGTTTTTTCCATAACAATTTTCCTTTCACATATCATTATTTTTAATTAATGTTATGCTAGTCTAAATATTTTTATGTTATTATATGAAATTTACTATTAAACTGATTATAAAAAGTATAGTTACTACTAAACTATATTTTTTCAAAAATTTATTATTTATTTTTTGATTAGATAAATTTTTATTTTTTTGTTGTTCTATTTTTTTTACATAGTCATTTATAAGTATTTCTGCCTCTTTAAATATTATATCTTTAGATTTTCCTTTTTCTTGAATTTGATTTATACTATTTGTTTTGTTTATAACCTCTCTTGTTTTTATTTTTGAAGTTTCTTTAAATATAATTATGGCTTCTTCAACCATATTTGATGGCAAGTTTTTTAAAACTACCATGTTTTTCATTTTGCTAGTTTCCATATTAATTTTTTTCACAATAATTATAATTCACTATCTTTTTATATTGTGCATTATCTTTATTGAATTCTCTCCTTTCTTTGGAAATTACTATATATTCTAATTTTTTCCAAGTAAAGGTATTTTATTCAATATTTTCTAATAATTATAATTAAGATCTTTTTCTTTTGCTTGTACACATCTTCTATATTCTGGCTCATTTTCTACACATGTTATAAGTGTTAATATGTTTTCTTCTGTATTTTTTAATATTTCTACATCTGTGTCTTTTATTATTTTGTTTTTTACAACTTCATATATTCTTTCTGTTTTATTATATTTATATATAATTTCATCTCCTTCTTTTAATTCTTTTAATTTTGAAAAATAATTTACTTCATATCCTCTATTATGTGCTGCTAATCCTATATTTCCATATTCTAATTGTGTTTCTTTAAAATGCCCTACATATTTATTTAATGTTTCTTTATCTGTTCCATTTTGTATGTTGGCTGTTAAATTTATACTTGGAATTTGAATTTGCCATATTTCATTTTTCATATATATAGTTTCATTTATATCATTTTCAACTTTGGGCAATTTGGTATTAAACATTTCTATGCCAATTTCTGTATTAGTTTCTAATCTTTTTTGAAATTTATATATAAAAACTTGAATAGAAATAAATAATATTATGAATACTATGAATAAAATTTGACTCCAAATATTTCTATTATTTTTTTCTTTCACTTATTACACCTCTTATTAAATTATTTGATTAATTAATTTTTTCGAAAAAATATAATTGATTTTAAAATTTTTTAGATTTGAACTCTATAAATATGTTAACATTATATTATGCTATTGTCAAGAAATTTTCATCTTCAGGTTTCGACAACTTTTTTACTATAAATTATGGAACACGTACAGAAAGTTCTCCTACAAGGAGAACTTTCCTACTATATAAAAAGAACTCAAATCTTAGATAATTCTAAAATTTGAGTTTTTTATTAATTAATAACTATGCGTTCCTATTCCATATTTATGTCCTGTTGGTTTCTTTGTTTCTGAAAAAGTTTTATAGTTACACTTTGTACATTGTTTTCCAGCGGCTTCTGGAGTTACACATGTTTGAGTTTCATTTACATCTTTAAGTGTATGTGCTTCTATAGTTTCAGTGCCACATACTGAGCAAGTTAATCTATGTGTTCCATCATGCATATCTTCAATTTTACTATATTGATGCCCTAATGCTGCAAGTGATGAAGTATCTTCATAATGACAATTTCTACATTCTCTTCTAAGATATCCACTTTGTGTACATGTTGGCTCTGATCCCATCTCATACCCATCGCCATTTTTAATCCATTCATGTGTTACAGGATCTTCATATCCACCACCTAACCATTCATGTGAATGAGTTCCTTTTTTCCAATTACAACTAGTACAATATTCATCGTAATAACATACCTCATAATTATTTCTAAGATATTCTTTAATTTTCTTATTATGTGATGACTTATCAAAAACATTACCGCAATTGTTACAATACTCCCAGTGATCATTTTCATCAAAACGTGTTTCTGTCCTCCAACTCTTACAGCTTGGACACGTCCAAGACATATAATTCTGTTCTTCTCCTCCAAATGTTTCAATGTTCTTTTTTCTCACTCTAAATCCTTCTATTAATACTAATATTATTATTAAAGCTATTATAATACTAATTAATATTATTTTATTTTTTCTTTTCATTAAAAATCACCCCACTCTCTATTTTGCAACAATATTATAAGCTTCTTTTCCAGCTATTTGTTGTAACTTATATGTACTTTTTAGACAAACCACTGGTCTAAATCCGAAGAAATTATCATTATTACAGTTTTTGGTATTTAAACATCCTACATATAACATACTTTTACCACTTTCAGCAGAAGGTGAAGCCAACCAATAGCCATTATAATCTTCTTTATCACTTGCTTCTGGGTAATATAATGAATCTTTAGATGTTGAGGCTACTGCCGTTGTAGTTTGGGAGCCATAACTTTCGCCAATATAATATCCATATGAGTTTGTACCATAATACAACTTATTATGTTCTTCAAATGAATTCCAGCTTGCAACATACATTTCTAATGTTGGTCCTGCTATAGCAAATTCAGCATATGTATCATTTCCATAATATCCATTCCATTTACTTGTATCCATCATATAACCTGTATAACCTGAATTACTATTGTTTTTATCCATTGTTATATTTAGCCATTTTTTTGCAGTTGAATTTATATCACTTTGTAATCCCGAATAACTGCTAGTCGCCTTTGCTAGTGAAACTGAATAATGCTTGTCTCCAGAATTGGTTCCCCATTCATTTCCCCATTCTAGCCATACTTCTCCCCAACCGAAAAATACCACCGTTTTTTACAATTGGCATATGACCATTCATATCTATCCATTTATCAGCTATTATATATGTATTATTATTATCTTCATAAAAAACTTTCCATTTTGTATCTTTATCTGTCTTAGCAGTATAATTCTCTACATACCAACCATAATGTGTTTTCGCAACATAAATTGTAGCTGTACTAAATATTGTTCCATCTGTATTTCTTGCTTTTATTATTGCTGTTCCCTTAGAAATTCCTTTTACTTTTCCAGTTTGATCTACTGTTGCGACACCAGAATTTGAAGTTTCCCATACAACTCTTTCTGTCGTTTGTCCTGGTGTTGTTTTTACTGTTAATTGAGTTTCTTTATTAATATCAATATCTTTCGAACTTGGACTAACTTCCAAATTCTTTATTGTTGCTATTACAGTTACTTTTGCAGTACAAGTTTTTCCATTATCTGTTCTAGCTATTATGTCTGTTGTTCCAATACTTACTCCTGTTACTAATCCACTATTTTTATCTACTGTTGCTATACTTGAATCATTACTACTCCAAGTTATTCCTTTATTTATATTTGCTGTCCCTGGATTTACTGTTGCTGTTAATGTTGTTGTTGTTGTTCTACTCAAGTCCAATGTTACACTTGTTGTGCTCATTGTTACACTTGTTGGACTTGTTTGTACTGTTACTTTACATGATGCTGTCTTTCCATTTCCTGTTGTTACTGTTATTGTTGTAGTTCCATTTCTTACTCCTGTTACTAATCCACTATTTTTATCTACTGTTGCTATACTTGAATCATTACTTCTCCAAGTTATTCCTTTATTTATATTTGCTGTCCCTGGATTTATTGTTGCTGTTAATGGCACTGTTTTATTTGTACTTATATCTAATGTTACATTTGTTTGATCTAATGTTACACCTGTTGGTGTTGTTTGTACTATTATCTTACATGATGCTGACTTTCCATTGTCTGTTGTTACTGTTATTGTTGTAGTTCCATTTTTTACTCCTGTTACTAATCCATCTTTTACTGTGGCTATACTTGGATCATTACTACTCCAAGTTATTCCTGTTTGAACATTTGCTGTCCCTGGATTTACTGTTGCTTTTAATTGTACTGTTTTTGTTCCACTCATGTCTAGTGTTACATTTGTTTGATTTAATCTTACACTTGTTGGACTTGTTTGTACTGTTACCTTGCATGATGCTGACTTTCCATTGTCTGTTGTTACTGTTATTGTTGTGCTTCCGTTTTTTACTCCTGTTACTAATCCATTTGTAGTTACTGTTGCTATACTTGAATCATCACTTCTCCATGTTATTCCTGTTTGTACATTTGCTGTCCCTGGATTTACTGTTGCTGTTAATTGTACTGTTTTATTTGTACTTGTATCTAATGTTACATTTGTTTGATTTAATGTTACACCTGTTGGTGTTGTTTGTACTGTTATTGTACAAGATGCTGACTTTCCATTGTCTGTTGTTACTGTTATTGTTGTACTTCCGTTTTTTACTCCTGTTATTAATCCATCTTTTACTGTGGCTATACTTGAATCATTACTCTTCCATGTTATTCCTGTTTGGACATTTGCTGT
>CAKOVS010000011.1 GCA_934122085.1 uncultured Clostridia bacterium
AATATTAGCACTAAATTCAAAAAATTTAGTGCTAATAAATAAAATTTTTTAAGACATTTTCAAAAATGATTGACATCATTTTCTTTGACAACTTCAATATCAAAAAAGATATTAAAAAATTAATATCTTTTTAATGCTCTCTTTCAGTTGGATTGCATAAATCTGTAAATGTCATATTATTCATCTCTAGTAAATTTTCAATAGTAAAATTTTTCAATTGCTTAGTATTTCCAACTTCACCACTATAATATCTAATTTTTTCAGCATAACTACGTAGATTTTCTTCACTTAAAATTGGTTTACTCGAAATCTTCTTCTTACTAATTTCATAAGGCAAAAGTGTTTTACTTGCAGATAATGCTCCAAAAGTTCTATGAAGTCCTTTAACTAAATATTTTATTCCATTTCTTTTTATTATTTCTAATATCCCCTCTGGAGTTTTATATCCATTTTCTTTTATTTTTTTGGCTAAACCTTGTATGGTTTCTCCAGATTCTGATACTTCTTCAATATTTTTTGATATTTGCAATGGCATAAAACAAGTTGGATTTGCCCAATATTTAGGATAAGATTTTCCAGTTCTATATGCTTCTTCTCCTGTAACAATAATATCAGCCAATTCCTTTGTATTAGTATATGACGTGTCAACAACTAAATCATAATTGTTTTCATCCAATAAATCAATACCATATCTTTCCTTATATCGTTCTATTTCTCCAAGTTTTCTTTTTTTAGTTTTTTGAATTGCTTCATCTAATGTTTCATATTGATCTTCAGAACCACGTGTTTTATCATAAAATACTCTCTTTCCAGCAATTGCATCATTGACTGTTAATCTAATTGCATATGAATTTGGAACATTACTCCATGCTAATCTTGAATCAATAATATAGACATCATTAGGTCTTTCTTTTTCATTAATTTCCTTTCCTTTTCTTGCAACTTCACCATCAACTAAACTATCTATTGAATGTATTTTGGACATAAATTCTTCATCATTTTGAATATCAGCTAAACTTGAATTCGTTCTATCAGGATATTTTTTTAGATATTCTTTTTTTATCATTTCTCTAAAAACATCTCCGACAGATATTATATGAACACAAAAACCCTGTTCTTCATATTTTCTTTTTATTTCTTTTACCACTGTTGATTTTCCACTTGCTGGTTCTCCTGATATTGTTATTATTTTATTTCTTATATCTTCCAAATTTACACTCTCCTTTTTCCAAATATTTCTTTCCTATTTTATCATTTTTTTGAGCATTTGTCAACTTTCCGTAAATGTTTTATGTAGATTTGTTGTCAAATAAAAAACACTATGCCTAATTTATAAAATTGTAGGCATAATGTTTTTATTTATATTCTATGATATTGAAGCATCATAAATTTTAACTATTACATCATGTAATTTTTGATCAAATTCTTCTTGTGATTGATTTGCATTTAAATCTTGTAATAATGCTCTTGAGAAACTTGCAATCATTCTATTATTTTTAGCAAGTAATTCAACTGCTTTATCTATATCATATCCACCTGAAAGTGCTACTATTCTTACAACACATTCATAATCATATAAATCTAGATAATGATTTGCAATTGTTGGAATTGTGAATTTAAACATAATTTTATCTTCTTTATTCCATGTCTTTAATTTTTCAATTATTTCTGCTTTTAATATTTCTTCACATTTTTCTTTTTCAGGAGCGTTTATATCTACTTCTGGTTCAATAATTGGAAGTAATCCAGCATCACATATTGTTTTTGCAAATTCAAATTGTTGTGCAACTATTGCTTTTATTCCTTCTACATTTGGTTCATAAATTACTGATCTCATTTTTGTTCCAAATACATGTTTTTCAACTGCTTCTTTTAATTCTGTTTCAAGTTCTGGAATTGGTTTCATTAATTTAACGCCATTGTTTTGTTCTGCTAATCCTTTATCAACTTTTAAGAATGATACTATTTTCTTTTCATTCCATAAGTAATCTGCTGTAAATTCTCCATTTACTTTTGAAAGCATTGTTTTTTCAAATAATATTGCTCCAATTATATGTTCATTTGTGAATGATTTACTTGTAAATACTCTTTTTCTCATTTCGTGTATTAAATCAAACATTTCTTCTTCAGTACTATAAGCTGTTTCTGGTATTCCATAAGCTTTTAATGTTTTACTGCTACTTCCACCACTTTGATCTAATGCTGCAATAAATCCTCTTTTATCTTTCATAATTTCATACATTTCATTATTCATTTTTATTACCTACCTTTTCATAAGATTTGACATTTTAGTTATATCACAACAGAAAAATCTTATCAACTATTTTTTTAAATAATAATGTCTAATTGGTTTTAAATTATCATCTAATTCATAACAAATTGGATTTCCTGTTTGTAATTCTAACTTTATAACATCTTCATCACTCATGTTGTCTAGATATTTTATAAGTCCTCTTAAACTATTTCCATGTGCTACTATAATAACCTTTTTACCTTTTTCTAATTCTGGTTTAATATCTGAGTTCCAGTATTCAACAACTCTTTTAATTGTATCTATTAAATTTTCTGTTTTTGGTAATTCGTCTTTTGTTAAATCTTTATATTTTGGATCATTTCCTGGATATCTTGGATCTGTTTCTTCTAATTCTGGTGGTCTAACATTTGTGCTTCTTCTCCATAAAAGAACTTGTTCTGCACCATATTTTTCTTTTGTTTCGTCTTTATTTAGTCCTTGTAATGCACCATAATGTCTTTCATTTAATTTCCAACTTCTTTTTATTTCTATATTCTCTTCTCCCATTTCTTTCAAAATGTAGTCAAGTGTATTTTCAGCTCTTTTTAAAACAGATGTAAATGCTAAATCAAAATGAAATCCTTGTTCTTTTAATACTTTTCCTGCCTCTTTTGCTTCTTCTACTCCTTTTTCTGATAATTCAACATCTGTCCATCCTGTGAATTTATTTTCTAAATTCCACATACTTTGACCATGTCTTACTAATACTAATTTAATCATTTTTAATCACATTCCTTTCTTACATTTTTCAATCATATTATAATTATTTCTAAAAGTAATGTCAACATTATTATCCTAATGCAACATCTAAAATCATCATAATTACAAATCCAATCGCAACCCCAACAGTTCCTATATTTGAATGTTCTCCAGCTTGTGATTCTGGTATTAATTCTTCTACAACTACATATATCATTGCACCTGCTGCAAATGATAATAAATATGGTAATATTGGAACTATTATATTTGTTAATAATATTGTTAAAATTGCTCCAATTGGTTCAACAATTCCAGAAAGCATTCCATATAGAAATGCTTTTGGCTTTGTTACTCCTTCACTTTTTAATGGCATTGATATAATTGCACCTTCTGGAAAATTTTGTATTGCTATTCCAATTGCTAAAGCATAAGCACTTGTCATTGCAATTCCAGTATTTCCAATTAATGCACCAGCAAATGTTACACCAACAGCCATTCCTTCAGGAATATTATGCAATGTTACTGCTAATACCATCATTGTTGTTTTCTTTAATTTAGATTTTATTCCTTCTGGCTTATCACTTTCTAAATGTAAGTGTGGAATAACACTATCTAAAATTAATAAAAATAACATTCCTGCTAAAAATCCTATTGTTGCTGGAATCCATGGAACTACACCTTGATTTTCTGCCATATCTATTGATGGTATTAATAAAGACCATATTGATGCTGCAATCATAACACCTGAAGCAAATCCAAGTAAGATCTTTTCCACTTTTTGACTCATCTTATTTTTCATAAAAAATACCATTGCAGAACCTAATGTTGTTCCTAAAAAAGGTATTGCTAATCCTACTACAAGTTCCATTTTTTCATCTCTTTTCTATTCATTTCCTTTTAAGCTTGATACCATATCAATTGTATTTACTTTTTTTGATAAAATTTTATTTACAACTAGTGATACTATTAAACTTCCAATTGTAGAACATAAATATGAAATCCATTTAATTGTTGCTGAGAAATCATAATTATCTCCAAGTGCTGATTTAAATATGTAATCTATCATAAAATATCCAAGTGGTAATCCTAAAATTATTCCTATTATTGAAAGCCATATATTTTGTTTTATAAAAATTTTCTTTATTTGTTTGTTTTTAAATCCTAAAACTTTTAATGTTGCAAATTGATATTGTTTTTCTGTAAATGACAATATTCCTAAATTATATATAATAACAAATCCTAATATTGCTGAAACAACAATCAATAATACAACCATAGTTTTTACTGTTTGCATCATACTTTCCATTCCAGATCTTAAATTTGATATATTTTGTATTGTATCTACACCTGGTAATGTTTTTACATCACTTAAATCTGAATTTGTATAAATTGAATCTGCTCTATATTTTATCCCTAAACTTTCATAATATGTTTTTGTCATATTTAAAATTTGACTTTGTGGATCACGATTTAATCCTACTATTTTGCTAGTATACCATGTATCATCCCCAAATATATGCCAAGTTATGCTATCACCAATTTTAAAATTATATTTTTCAGCTAATTTTTCTGTAATATATACACCATCATCTTTTAAATCAATATAGTTTTTATTATGATCTGTATATTTTAAATAATCTTTTGCATCATTTACTATTATTGAGTTTGTTTCTTTTTTATCATCTACTTTTAATTCTATTCCTAATGATTGACTAGTTGCATTTCCATATTTTTCTTCTAATGATTTTAATTCTTCATCAGTATAATTATTTGCCAATGAAATTTTATATTCAAATTTATTAATTATATCAAATTCCCAATTCAAATATGAATTCATTGTGTCTAACATTCCAAATGCACATACTATAAGCATTGTACAACCTATTATTCCGACAATTGCCATTATACTTCTACTTTTATTTCTACCTATATCTCTTAAATTCCATCTTGTTGAAATAGATGATTTTTTAAATATTCCTTTTGTTGTTAAATCAAATTTTGTACTTTTTACTTTTGGTACTTCAACTCTTAATGATTCTACTGCTGGCTCTTTTAAAATTCTTCTACATGATAAATATGTTACAGCTGTTATTAAAACAACTACAATTACTGCTAAATAGTAAACTTCTGGAATTATTATTGTACTATATACTGGTATTTCAAAATATGACATTTCCATATTTAAGAAAAATTCTCCAAGTATAAATCTTCCTGCAATAATTCCTAATATTGATGCTATTAAGCTTATGTAAAATCCATAACTTACATAATGTCTTATGATTTTGCCATTTTTAAAACCTAATGCTTTTAATGTTCCTATTTGTGTTCTTTGCTTTTTTACAAATCTATTCATTGTTGTTACAACAGATAATATTGCTATAAATAAGAATAATAATGTAAATACACTTGAATATGTTCCTCCTTCTTCTATTTCTGAATTATATCCTTTATAGGAGAAACATGATTCTCTATCTGTTACTGCTATTGCAGATTTTATATTATTTTCAATATTTGCTTTTGTTTCTTCTAATTTATCTGTATTATCAACATCTACTATTATCTGATTAAATACTTCATATCCTTGTATCGGAAATTCATTTGATGATAAATATACAAATCCGTAATCTTTATGTGTTGGAAATATTGCTGAATCATCTTTTACAAAATAAACATGATCTGGTGATGTAACTAATCCTAATATTTTTTCTGTAATTGTGTAGTCTTTATATTTTAAACTGATTTCATCTCCAACTTTTAAATTTAGATTTTTTGCTAAATAACTATCAAGCCATACACCTTTTTTATCTTTTTGAAAATCTTCTCCTTCTACAACATATAATTTGGCAATTTCATTTGATTCGATAAAAACAGTCTCTAATGTTACATCTTTATGATTTTCTAGTTCTGTATTGATTATTAATTGTCTTTCAGCATTTTTTACATTTTCTATTTTCTTTACATCTTCTAAATCTTGAGTTGTAAAATTTTCTCCTGTAAGCCATAAATCCTCAAAATTATTAGATTCATAGTATTTACTTGCACTCACATCCATTCCATCCATATATGCGTGTATTCCGGCAAATACAAATACTCCTAGAAATACCATTATAAAAATATTAAAAAATTGCATTTTGTTTTGTTTTATATCTCTTAATACTTTTTTATTTAATTTGCTCATTACCAACTTACCTCCTCTATTTTCTTTGGATTTTGGTTGGCTGTTACACTTTCTATTTTTCCGTTCTTTACTCTTATCACTGTATCTGCAATATCTGCAAATAAACTATTATGTGTTACTATTATTACTGTATTTTCTCCATTGTTTCCATCACATTGTTTTTTTAATAATTTTAATACTTCTACACCTGTTTTTGAATCTAATGCACCTGTTGGTTCATCACATAATAATAATTTTGGATTTTTGGCAATTGCTCTTGCAATAGATACTCTTTGTTGTTCTCCTCCTGATAATTGGTTTGGAAATTTATTTATATGTTTTTCAAGTCCTACTGCTTTTATTGATTCTATACTATCATTTCCGTTTTTTACAACATCTTTTATTAGTTCTACATTTTCTAATACTGTTAGTGTTGGTAAAATATTATAAAACTGGAATATAAATCCTATATTTTCTGCTCTATATTCACTTAATTGGTTTTCATTATATTTTGAAATTTCTTCTCCATCTATTTTGATGCTTCCACTTGTTGGTGTATCCATTCCTCCAATTAAGTTTAATAATGTTGATTTACCAGCTCCTGATGGTCCTAATATAACAACAAATTCTCCTTTGTTTATTGACAAATCAATATTGTCTAATGCTTTAAATTCTGTATCTCCTGTGTTATAAGTTTTACTTACATTTTTTAATTCTACTATTTTTTTCATATATCCTCCTTACTTTCTTTATGGCATATAATTTATATTTGCTATCTTATAGTATTTCTTTATATGCCTAATCTGAAACTTATTTCACATTTACCATCATTATATTAATTTATTAAATAAATGTCAATATAATATGAAATATTTTTCACATTAATAATTGACTTTTTGTTTTTTTCAATATATAATTGATTTTATAGAGGTGATTTTTAGTGTCAGAAATAAGAATTCCTACTCAAAAAAGGTCTATTGAAAAAAGGAACAAGATAATTGAAAAAGGTTTTGAATTAATTTGTGAAAAAGGTTATTATAATACTACTACTCCAGAAATTGCAGAGTCTGCTGGGGTTTCAACTGGTATTATTTATCAATATTTTACAGATAAAAAAGATATTTTAATTGAAGGTATTAAACAATATTCTAATAGTATTATGTTTCCTATGATTAATATTTTAGAAACTGAAAAAATTGAGATGCCAAATTTAAAAAATATTTTAAATAGTGTTATTGACAGCTTTATTAATAAGCATACAATGTCTAAAAAAGCTCATGAAGAGCTTATTGCTTTATCTCATCTTGATGAAGATGTTGCTGAAATTTTTAAAAATAATGAGTTTGAAATGTCTGAAAAAATTGTTTCTTTACTAAAAAGTAATAATATTAACCCTTCTCATTTGAGAGAAAAAGTCCATATTATTATTGGTATTGTTGATAATTTATGCCACGAGGTTGTTTATCATAAACATTCTCAAATTGATTATGATGTTATGAAGTTTGAGGTTATTAATATTATTTTTAATATTTTAAATGAAAATATATAAGACAGAGAATTAACTCTGTCTTAACTTATTCTATAATGTCCAATAATATCTGTTTTTACTTCAAGTATATCTTCCTCATATGCCCTTTGAACTGGACTAGCATGATGTATAATAAATGGTGTTCCATTTTTATTTCTTTTATCAGATATAATTCCTATATGATTTTTAAATACAATAATATCTCCACCTTGCCATTCTCCAAAATCTTTTATATCTGTTGTTAATGAAATTGCATTATTGTCAAAATATACTTTCAAATTTCTAACTCTCCTAAAATCAATGTTTTTATCTATTTTTTCTATATTATATTGTGATTGATGTTCAACAATATCTGCATTTACAAGTTCTTGTAAATTATATCCTGCTCCCAATAGTCCAAAACCAACTACATCTGTACATACTCCATATTCATCATTTGGATATCCTGTATTATAATATTTACTTTTATATTTAGGCTTTGTTGCAATATATTTTCTTACATTTTCTAATATATCTGTTTGATCATCTATACCATCTCTATCTTTATCTGTTTTACTTATATAATCTTCTATTCCAAAATCTTTATTTGTATACTTTCTATGAGGAATAAAATTAAAAAAATATAAAAATACAAAAGAAATTATTATAAAAATCACCAATATTACTAAAATTAACATTTTCTTTTTCATTCAACCATCTCCTTTTGCCTAAATTATATCTCTTATTTATATGTAAAACAATTAAAAATTTATTAATATTTATAACAAAATAGCATAGTTACCCTTTGTTTTTGACTAAAAAAACTCATGTAATACATTTCTGTAAAACATGAGTTTTTGCTATTTAGTTGTCCTTACCTCCCCAAATTGAGAATCCACCTTTGTGGAATGTTTTTTCGTGTGTTTTTCTATCCACTAACTGTAAAACACCAGGATTCTGATGATGATGCCAAACATAATTTTTTGGAGTTTCTCCAATTTCTAATGCTTTTATGTCATTTTTTGAAAGATTGAGTTTTTGTCTTAGTCGAGTATTAGTTCGAACATCTTCATACAGTTTTTTATTGCAGATAAGAAAATGATAACTTCTTGATTGCCGATAGTCAGTAATTTTTAGTTTTACTTTGTACTTCGATTTAAAGATTGGAAAACCTTTACTGTCAAAATGTACTTTAGTTACTCCATGAACTTGATTTGCCATACCAGGAAGTCCAAGTTTTAATCTAGGAAAATAGTTAATTTGATTAATTTCCTTGACTTTTTTTAATCTTTTAGAGTTTCCAAATATCTCTGTAAACCAAGTTTTTTGTCTTTTCCGTTTTTCCTTTGCTAATCTTTTAATAATATAGAAACTACATTCTCTTATAATTATCATAAAAATTAACAGAAAAAACTTTACTCCAATATACTGCACTAAGATACAAACAATAATTTTCCTCCAATTCACATGCAATGCTTCTAAATAAAGAGATTGTACTACAAATGATAATAAAATTTCGCTTGTTTTGGCATAATTATTTTTCTTCCGCAAAATTAATTTAATTGATAACCAAATTTCCAGAATTGATAATACTATACTAGTGATAAAAACAACTTCTCGCATATTTTTTCCTCCTACATATTTATGTTTGCGAGTCTTACCAAAAGTTAACTTTATTATTATACTCCTTATTTAGGATATAGTCAACATTTTATACTTATATTCTGTTTTAATATATTTTTAATCTTTTATCAATTCTTCAGGAATCAACTTATAATCATACATTACTCTTGAATGATTATCCCATATAAGTTCCTTTCCTATTACATTGTCAGTTGCTTTCTCAATAGTGTTTCTGTAAATTTTTGAAACTCTATAATAATTTTCTCCTTCTTTCTGAAAATGATGGTCTTCCTCAAAAATTTCATATCTCCAAGGAAACTCTCTTTCACTTCTTAATTCTGCATATAAAGTTCTATTTTCTACCCAAACTAATAATTGAATATCTTGATCTGTTGTATTTTTAAATCTATAATCTATATAATTATATCCTACACAAGTTCCATTTTCTAGTGGAACTCTTTTTCCATAATCTGGAGCCAAAGCATCTGAATGAGTATGAAATTCAGTAATTTTTAAAGGACTATTCAACACAACTAAGTTAATTGTATTAGCTAAATTGCAAAGACCTCCTCCCATACCTGGTTGTAATTTATTATTACGAAGAACTCTCCCTTCTTTATATCCTTTTCGTTTATTAACTGTTCCAATAGTTTTCCAATATGAAAATACTTCCCCTGGATGAATAATTATATGATTTATTTTTGAAGATGCAATATTAACATTCACAACTTTATTTTCTTGTAATTCTATTTCTGTACCTTTTTTAATTAAATATGAATTATAGCTTGCTACTAAATTAGGTAATTTTTCTTCTTTTTTGTATTTAGCAAATTTTTCTCCACTTAACAAATCTTTAATATTTCTTTGAATGATATTTTTTTCTACAGAAATCTTAAAAAATAATTGATTTTTTTCACAAAATAATTTTTTCTTTTTTTCTTCCATTTTTATATCCCCTTTTATTTCTATATTTCCAAGTCTATGTTGATATTTTTTAGTTTTCTTATATATTCTTAAAATAATCTTTTCAATTCTTCTTTTTATTCCAATTTTCTGTTTATCATAATATCCTATATATTTTACCAATATACTAGCAATTCCAGCTTTATTTGCACCTAAAATATCAGTAAATACTTGATCTCCTACATATACTACTTCATTTTTACTAAGTTTCATAAATTCTAGTGCTTTTAAATAATTAGTTGGATTAGGCTTATTGGCATTATCGATATATGGACATTCAATATTTTCCAAAAACTTTTCAATCCTATTCTTTCCATTATCTGATAATATAAATGTTTTAAAACCTATTTCATGAAGTTTTTTAAATAACTCATCAATCTCTGGAGTAGATGGTTTTCCATGTCCAACTAAGGTATTATCTAAATCAAATATTATTCCTTTATAACCTTTTTGATAAAGTTTATTATAATCAATAGAAAAAACACTTTCAACATATTCATATGCATAATATTTCTTTAACATTCTTTACTTTCCCCCTTTACATAAATCTAATATAATTTCAAAAAGAAATATTTCTTATTAGATCTACTTGTATAAGTATATCAATCTATAAAAATAAAAACAAGCAATTTTCCTAAATTACTTGTTTTTATTTTCTTCAATATATTCTTTTGCTAATTTATAAATTAGCTCAAATCTTTTGGCTGTTTCTATATCATTAAATATAAATCTCTTATATAATTTATCAATATATTTATTTTCCTTTATTATTTCTCTAGTTTCAGGAAAATTCAAATCATATACATAACAAAAATGACTTACTAAAATATCTGCACTTGTTTTTCTTTCTTTATAATTTATTCTTTTTTCTTCTACAAATTCTCTATAAATTTCATCTGAAATTTTATCATTAGATAAATCTGCTTTTTCCCATATTGCTTTTTTATCTCCTGATATTAATACTGAAAATATGTCTGTTTTATCAGCATCTCTAATTATTTTTGCATGTAATATTTCTCTTTCTGTTAATCCTTCTTCAATATCTGCTCTATTATGATTTATAATTGCTAATTTTATTATTTTGTCAAATCTATCATCATCTATAAATTTTCTAATTAATCCATCTTCAAATAATATTTTCGCACCATATTCTCCATGATTTATACTATCTTTGTCTACAAATGTATGATATAGTCTTACTTGTTCAAATCTTCCAATATCATGTAATAAGCCTATCAATTCAGCTAATTCTATATCTTCTTGGCTTAATTTCAAATTTTGTGCTATTCTTTTTGAGTTTTGTGCTACTCTTTGAATATGTGCAATTTTAATTTTTATTTTTTCATCTTCTGGATTATATTTTTTTGCATATTCTTTAAATGCTTTTTGTGCTTCTTCTATATCTATTATCACATTTTTCTCCTTATCTTTTATTTATCAATATTGATTATACCACAAAAATATATAGAGAAACAGTCTTTTTAGAAAGTTTCTCTATATATTTTTTTATTATGTAGGAAAAATCTCCTAGTAGGTGATTTTTCCATACAGAATAATTATGGGGATTATTAGAATTTCTAAGCAATTTCCATTGCATAGAAATTCTTAAATCCGTTTTTTATTGTGTTATTATATTTCCATTTATATCAACTATTCCATAAGTACTTGCTCCATTATTATATGGAACTACATTTATAGCATATTTTACATTGATTTCTTTGACATTAATATCTTTTAATAATTCCTCTTCTAACATAAATAAGCTTTTTGCACTTCCATCAAATCCAAGCATAACTAAATCAAAATTATCATCTTGTCCAACTTGACACATATATATACTAGCAATATTTTCAGCAATCTTATATTTGCTTCCATATTTAGAATATAATTTAGATGATTTGTTTGTGTTCATACTTACATTTCCATCTTTATCTAATTCAATCCAAGCATTTTTACTTGAATTATATGTATCTAAATAATAAGAATGTATTATATTACTATCAACTTCAATTACATCATCACCTTGGAATCTCTTTTCAAGTATTTCTTTCATAGATTCTTTATATGTTTGCATATATTTATCAAATTTTTCTTGGTCTGATAATTCTACTTTTTCTGCTGTTCCTGTGCTGTGATTTTCTGCTTCAGCAGGCTTATTTTGTATATCTTCTGCTACATTTGTATTTTGACTTTCACTTGGTTTATTTGAAATTCTTGTCTCTTTTGCTTGTAGTTTGTATATATATACTCCTCCTGCTATAATAACAATTAATAATAAAAATATTATCACTGTTGATAATTTTACTTTCTTTTCTTCCATAACTTTATCCACCTTTCTTTTTTCACAATTCTTATTTTATCTCTGTTCCGCCCCATTCTACTGCTATAAATCCTTTTCTTTCTATTTTTTCTAATTTTTGTTCTTCTACTTCTATTGGATTTTCTAATCCTTTATATTCCATTAACACCCTTATTGTTGTATCTGGCTCTGGTGTTATTGTTAATGGCATATTTGCATCTATTTCTTCTCTTGTTGCAAATCTTATGTAATTATATTTATTTGCCTCTAATTTCGGTAACCAATATATTATAAATTCTTCTGCTTCTCTATCTGTAAGTCCTAGTATCTTTAGTTTTTCTTCTAAGAATTCTGCAGAATCTTCACCCTTTACTATAAATCCATCTTTTTCTACTTTAAATTTAACCACATTATTGCTTTCGTAATACAATGAATATAGATTTTTATTTGTATCTATATCTTTTAAATCCCCATTTGGTTGTGCTATTACATTCCAGCCTGTTGTATATTTGGGATATGAACATGTTATTTGTTCTTTATTTCCTAATTGTACATTTACTTGTGTTTCTTCTGTTGGATATAAGTAGATTATTGGTTTATCCATTGATGGAACTGATGGAATTTCAATCCACTTTCCATTAACATTAATTTTTTCATTTTTACATGTATTATTTTCTTTTTTCTTTTCTTTAATATTACTACATATAATACATACAATAACTGCAATAATTAAAAAAATTGCTAATACTACATCAAACTTTATTTTAAAGCTTTTTCTGCCGTTTTTTTCTTCAATTTTTGTTCTACTTTCTTCATCTTTTTTCAATTTATTTTGCTTATCTTTCATTTCATTATCATTATTTTTCATCATCTTTCACCCCCTTAGCTTTTATACTTTCCCATTCATAATAAAGTATAACAATATCCCTCTGAAAAAACAAGTAAATATTAAAACTTTTTTATAAAATTCAATTCATCAACATCTACCCCTTATATATCAATTACTTAAGAACAAAGCGACGCAGTCGCCCTTTGTTCTCGCCCGATTTGAGTTTTCGACTAAAAGGAGAAAATCTCAAAGGGCTAGCGATTGTAGCTTTTATATACTAGGAAGTTCGTAGAACTTTCCCACTATATAAAAATAGCTCAAAGGATATTTATTCCCTTGGGCTATTTTTCTCTTTCTTTTTATCATAATCATCCATAAAATGATGTACTTCTCCATCTTTAACATAAGAAATAAGAGTGTTTAAATTAACATTTTTAGTACTATTATAAATATTCATATCAACTTTATCATAAACACTTCTCAATTGCTTTAGAAGTTTCTTCATTTCTTCTCTTTTAGAACCTCCACCACCATTATCACACATAGTGCAATGTTCTGTAAATCTGCAAGCACATTGAATAAAATGCAAATCATTTCTTTCTCTCCATTTTATAATATCCGCTTCTTTAACATAATATAATGGTCTTATCAACTCCATTCCTTCATGATATGTACTATGTAATTTAGGCATCATAGTTTGCATTTGAGCACCATATAACATTCCCATTAAAATTGTTTCAATAACATCATCAAAATGATGTCCTAATGCAATCTTATTACAGCCTAATTCTTGTGCTTTTTTATACAAATATCCTCTTCTCATTCTTGCACAAATATAACAAGGATGATCATCAATTTTATCTACAACTTCAAAAATATTACTTTCAAACATTGTAATAGGTATATTTAATAATTTAGCATTATTTATTATTTTTTGTCTATTTATTGGATTATATCCTGGATCCATTACAAGAAAAACTAACTCAAAATTTACTTTTCTATGTTTCTTTAATTCTTGCATACATTTTGCAAGTAACATTGAGTCTTTACCACCAGATATGCAAACAGCTATTTTATCACCTTCTTGTACCATGTCAAATTCTTTTACACCTTTAATAAATTGGCACCATATTTTTTTACGATATGTTGTTATTATGCTTTTTTCTATTTCTTCATATCTTTCCATTTCTGTTATTCCTTTCTTAATTCATAAATCTGTATAACTATTTATTATCTTTAAAATATTTATAACATTCATCAAATATTTCTAAGAACTTGTCAATTTCCTCTTCTTTTATAAGATGACTCAAGCTAATTCTCCATGATGCAAATGCTCTTTTTTTGTCATGTGTCATAGACATTACGATTCTTGATGGAGTTATAGTTACAGTACATGCTGATTTTATTGAAATACAAATACCATATTCTTCTAATTTATTTTTAAATTCTGTTGCTTTAATTCCATTAACACTTATATTTAATATAAAGAGATTTTCATTAGAAATTGTATTTATTTTTACCTCATCATATTTTGATAAACTATCTCTCAATTTTTTATTCAATTTAGATACATATTCATATCTTGTTTTAAAATTATCAAAAGTCAATTCTAGAGCCTTTTCAAAAGCACAAATTTGTCCTATTACAGGTGTACCGCTTCTATATAAACTAGTACTTGCACCTCCATTTATTAATGGTTCTAATACAATATCTTTCTTTTTAATCAGTGCTCCAAAGCCATTTAATCCATTAAATTTATGTGGCGCAAATGATATTAAATCAACTCCTGAAAAATCAACATTAATTTTCCCTATTGCTTGTGTACTATCAACATGTAAATTACAATTAGGATAATCTTTTAATATTTCTACAATTTCTCTAATAGGTTGTACTGTACCAACTTCACTATCTACATAACAAACAGAAAGCAAAATTGTATCATCTCTTAATAAACTTTTTAAATGTTCCAAATCAATAGTTCCATCATTTTTTATATTTACAATATCAATTTCATATCCTTGCTCTTTTAGATATGTTAATGGACTACTTACAGATGAATGTTCTAAAAATGTTGAAATAATATGTTTTCCATTTTCTTTATATGTTTGTGCTATACCTTTTATTGCTAGGTTATTCGATTCACTTGAACCAGATGTATATATTATTTCTGTATCTTCATCTAGATTTGTTTCTTTCTTTAATAAATCTATTATATCATTTGTTGTTTCTTCTATCTTTTTATTTGCTTCTTTTCCTAGACTATGTGTAGAATTTGGATTTGCAAAATATTTTAATGTTGTTTCATTAAAAACATCTAATACCTGCTTGTCTACTGGTGTATTTGCAGCATAATCTAAATATATATATTCTTTTTCCATTTTTAAATTCCTTTACTTAATTTTATCTTTCATCTGGCTGTTGTTTTCTACTTTTTAAAACTTGTTTTAATCCTTGTATTCCTTGAAGATTTACCAATCCATTTTCTATTTGTTCTGCAAATTCTTCTAAAGTCATTTTTCTAAAAGAATTTGTTTCATCTGAAAATAAATAGATATCTTTTCCTCTTTTTACATTTACAACAATACATAATTCATAATGTTTCTTGCCATCAATCTCTCTATAACAATCAATCATATTAATTTTGTACTTTTCTTCTTTAGAAAATAATAATCCATCTTTATTTTCATTTCCAATTAAATCTTCCATTCTCCACTTTCTGTCAGCATATCCCATTTCTGGATTTGTATATGCTTCTGAATTTTCTAAAACAAATTGAACCTTTTGTCCAAAATCTTCAAACATTGGTAAATGCATCTTTATTAGTTCTAGATATTCATCTGTATAATATGATTTTTCTGATATATGTCCTTGCTTTTTATCAATTTGATCTAGTTCGGCTCTACTTATTAATTCTTGTTCTTCATCTTCAATAGGAATTCCAAAATATTGTGTTCTCAATTGTGCTTTTATATTTCTCATATCTTCTTGTAAATCAAATCTATATTTTCTTCCATCATCTGTTATAAAAACATTATAAATATGTGGACATTTTCTAAAATCTTCTTCATCTATTACTGATTCTATATTTACTCCAAGTTCTTTCATAACATAAGAAAATATGTAAGCAATTGATTTACAAATTGCAGTATTATTTTCTAAACATCTGTTTAAATCCTCTTCACTTCTACTATGATCATATATCTGTTTTCTTGTTTTGGAATTTCCAAATGAAAAATCTAAATCAAATGCAAATTTACTTCCTAAGTCCCAATATATATACCTTAACTTTTCTATATTTGAAAATCCTTCTGTTTCTTTTTTTACCTTTTCAACATATTTTTCTAATGAGCTCATTTATTTCACCTTTTTGCTTAAAAATTTTCTTTATAACTTTCTATAAATTGTTTTGTAATTGTTATTGTATTTTCTACATCTATTCTTTCATTTGTTGTTATAGGAATAGGATTACATCCTCCTCTTTCTTTTCCAATATTATCTGTTGCAAATGAGTTTTTACAATTTTGACAAATAAAGTTTTTTCCGTTTTGAACAAAATATGCTTTTGGTGATGGATTACAAACTTGACAAGTATTAAATGCCATTCTTATTGTTCCATCTGATGCTTTTACTGCAAATAATCTTATTGTAGTTCCATCAGCATTATAATTATAAAATGTTGCTTTACTTCCAATATTAGTTGTATCTATTACTATATTTCCTGACTCATCTGCTTCTAAATTTATAGTTTTATTTTCTGTACTTTGTGTACTCTTAGTATTTGATTTTTGAGTAGATAAAGTATTATTTGAATTTGTTTTATTATCATTATTTCTTCCAAATAATATTATTCCTATAATTCCAACTACGATAATAATTGCTATTATCATTATTATATTTTTTTTATTCATATATTTTCTTCCTTTCGTATAACAAAACAAATAAGAAAAATTTTTAATTTTTCTTTGATTTGTTTTCGCCCGATTTGAGTTTTCGACAATTAGGAGAAAATCTCAAAGGGCTAGCGATTATAGCATTTTATAATAGGAAAGTACAACTTTCCTATTATAAGATTAAGTTGGAAAAAATAATTTTCCAACTCTATAATTATTTCTTTAGTCTTAAAGCATTTAAAACAACAGTTAAACTACTAATTGTCATAGCAAATGCAGCAACCATTGGATTCATTTCAATTCCAATAGGTTCTAATATTCCACATGCAATTGGAATCATACAAATATTATAGAAAAATGCCCAAAATAAGTTTTGTTTTATATTTTTAATTGTTTTTGAACTAATTTCTATTAATTCATTTATTTTTTCTATATTATCATTCATTAATATTACACTTGCAGAATCCATTGCAATATCTGTACCTGATGAAATTGAAACACCTATATCTGCTGTTACTAAACTTATACTATCATTTATTCCATCACCACACATTATTACAATTCCATCTTTTTTTAATTCTTTTATCTTTTCTGCTTTTTCTTTTGGTGTAACATTTGAAATTACTTTTTCTATTCCAATTTGTTTTGCAACAATTTCTGCTGTTTTCTCATTATCACCTGTTAACATTACTACATTAATATTTTTATCTTTTAATTCTTTTATTATATTTTCAATATTATCTTTTAATATATCTTTTACACCTATTAATGCAACTAATTTATTATTTAAACTTACAAATAATATGCTATTTCCATCATTAACTAATTGTTGTTCATCTTGCTCATTTGGAATTATTACTCCATTTTCAGTCATTAATTTTCTATTTCCAATTAAATATTTATCATTATTTTGCATTATTGCTTCAACACCAAAACCTGCAATTGCTTTAAATTCTTTTAAATCTTCAAATTCTATTTTTTCTTCTATTGCTTTATTAACAATTGCTCTTGCTATTGGGTGTTCTGATTTATTCTCAATACTTGCTATATTTTTCAAAAGTTCTTTTTCTTCTAAATTGCTATAATTATATATTTTTGAAATACTTAATGTTCCTTTAGTTAATGTTCCTGTTTTGTCAAAACATATTGTCTTTGCTTTATGAAAATTCTCTAATGCTTCACTTGTTTTTACTAAAATTCCTTTTCTACTTGCATTTCCAGAAGCTATTACTATTGCAAGTGGTGTAGCTAGTCCTAAACTACATGGGCAAGCAACTACTAATATACTTACAAATATATTTATTGCAAGTGCTATATCTTTTGATATAATTAACCACAATACAAATGCAATTATAGATATAACTAATACTACTGGAACAAAATATCCACTTATCTTATCTGCTATTTTAGCAATAGGTGCTTTCGTAGCTGTTGCATTTGCTACTAATCTTACTATTTCTGAAACTGTAGACTCTTTACCAATTTTTTCTGCCTTATATTTTATTGTTCCTTCATAATTTATGCTTCCTGCTATAACTTTTGATCCTATTTCTTTTTTTGCTGGCTTACTTTCTCCAGTTATAAATGCTTCATTAATATGTGTTACACCATCTATAATTTCACCATCAACAGCTATTTTCTCACCTGGTTTGCATATTACAATATCTCCTTTTTGAATTTCATCTAGTGTAACAATAACTTCATTTCCTTCTCTTATTATTGTTGCATTATTTGGAGTTATTGTCATTAATTCTTGTAATGCTTCTTTTGTTTTGTCTTTATTTTTGCTTTCAACAAATTTACCTATTTTTATAAAAAATATTACAATAGCAGCTGATTCATAATACAATTTTTCAACATACATTGTATGTCCTTGTAAAATTCGTATTGTTCCATATATACTATATACATAACTTGCTAATACTCCTATCATAACTAGAGTATCCATATTTGGTGTTTTATGAATTAAATTTTTATATCCATTTTTTATTATGTCTTTTCCAAATAATATTACAATTGTTGTTAATATTAATAATGATATTGCATAATTAATTGGATGTGTCATCATATTCAAAAATGGAATAACTGGTAAACCTACCATGTGAGACATTGAAATATATAATATTAATATTGATATTATACTTATTCCTATTAATTTATATTTTTCATTTGATTTCTTCTTTTCTTCTTTTTCAAAATTGTCTATTCCTAAACTTGTAAATCCTGCTTTTTCAACAAATTTTTCTACTTGTTCTAATGTTAATTTTTTTTCGTCATATTCTATATTTGCATTATTCATAACAAGATTTACTGTTGCTGTTTTTATTCCATCTTGTTTATTTAAGTATTTTTCTAAACCTGATGAACATGCTGAACATGTCATTCCATCTATTTTTAATAATACTTTCTTCATACTTTTTCCTTTCTTAGTTTGCTTTAAATCCTGCATCCTCAACAGCCTCAATCAAATCTTTTTCACTTACTTGTGTTTCATCATATTTTATATCTGCCTTTTTCTCTTCTAAGCTCACTTTTGCACCTTCTACTCCATCAACATTATTTAATACCTTTTCTAATCTTGTAGAACATCCTGTACAGTGCATTCCTTCTATATTTAATTTTACTTCTTTCATTTAATTTTCCTCCTTAAAATAATCTTTATTATCTATAACCTTTATTTTATTTTTTATCATATTCATCCAACAAGAATAAATATATTCTCCTTCTTCTTGTGGTGTGAATTCTATTTCATTTGTGCCAACATCTAATTTTTTATCAATTTTAAAGTCTTTTATTATTATTTCATTATTACATCCTGTTAAATACTTTTTATCTACATTTATTATAATTTTCACAGGAATATCTTTTTGAACTATTATATCTTTATAATCACCATAATCTAAGTCAAATTCAATATATTGATATCCATCTTCTTGAATAGCTTTTATATATTGTGCATCATCTTTTTTTGAAAAAATACTATTTATATCTATTCCAAATCCAACTAATGCTCTATTTAGCATTAATATTGATAAAATAAGTATTAATACAGATGCAACTTTATTTATTATTACTTTTACTTTTCCTTTGCATAAATTTATAAAACTACCAAAGAACATCATAAGTGGTAATGTTCCTAGGCAAAACAAGAACATTGACATAGCTCCATAAAATACAGATGCTGTGCTTAATGCATATATTTGCATTGCTTGCAGTGGCCCACATGGCATGAATCCATTTAATATTCCTATTATAAAAGGATTTTTAATTTTTACTTTATTAAAACATTTACAATTTTTTAGTTTTCCACTTATTGTAATCACTCCAAGCATTGATAAACTCATTATTAGCATAAATATTGAAGCTATTAAAATAATTATGTTTTGTACCACATAGTTAATACTAAATACTTTTCCAATTCCACCTATTATTCCTCCAAGTATCGTATAAGATAAAAGTCTACCTATATTATATAATAATGGATTTTTAAACTTTTTTATTTTTCCTTCTTCTTTACTTGATGATGCATATAAATTTATTGCACCACACATTGATATACAATGTATACTTGTAAATAATCCTGTTACAAATAACATTCCTAATTGAATATTTGTATCTATTGTTGGAATCATGTTAAAAATATTAAATCCAAACATTTCATTTAAAACCAATATAACTAAAATAATACTACATGCTATTAATATAAATTCTAAAAAATCAACATTATCATCAATTTTACTTTTATCTTTTGATACATATTCTTTTTTCGTTATATATCCTTTTTTATTGATTTCTTCTATTATGTTTTCTATATTTATTTCATTTTCATACCAAACTGTTGCTATATTTCTGTTTATTTTTACCTTTTTTACATTAAAATCACTTTGAATTATTTTACTTACTGTTTGATAACAATGTGTACACATCATTCCATCAATTTTAATATAAATTTTTTTCATTAGCGTAATCTCCTAAATAATTCCATCACTTCATCAATAATTTCTGTATTACCAGATTGAATTTCTGTTAATACACAACTTTTTATATGACTTTCTAATATTGAATTTTCTACACTTTCTAATGATTTACTTATTGCTGATAATTGAATTAATATATCTGCACAATATCTATCATCTTCAAGCATTTGTTTTATTCCTCTTATTTGACCTTCTATTATGTTTAGTCTTTTGGTTAAAGCTTTTTTTTCTTCTTCTGTTCTGTGTGTTGACTTTTCACAACTTTCACATTTGCTACATTTTTCACACTTCATATATTCACTTCCTTTATTTTTTGATTTTATCTGCAAATCATTATACACCCCACAGGGGTATGTGTCAATATCTATTTTTTACATTTTTTCTATTATAAAGTAAAAAACAAGTCAGTCATCACATTTGTGATTAACTGACTTGTTTTTATTGTTTAATATTGTTTAACCAACAGACAGATAGAACTCAACCTGTTTACTCTGAAGTTTCTTAGCATCAGATTTGACATCTTTAAAAATCTTCTCCAATGCCATGACATTCTGAGCATGAACATCTACTTGAACTTCAACAGTGCCCATAGCAGAGACATCCCAAACAGAGGAATTGGGAGAAATGCTAACATTTCCGTTAGCAAAAACATCTCCTAAAACACAAATGTCTTTAAGGATTACATCTCCTTCTACTCTAACATCATTTCCGATAGAGCGAGTAATTGAAAAATCTTCGCCAGCATACACATTAAAGAAATCTGTATGATTGGCGAAAAAACTTTCACCAACATCAATGTCATAGCCATTTGCATTACTGCCTTCTGCCATATACACATTACCAGTAATACAAATATCAGTGTCAAGTTCTGCACCAGGCATAACTATGACATCACACTCAAATCTTTTTTCGTTATTCATTGTATTTTTCCTTTTCTTTTTAAATCAAATGTTTTTTCACAAGAATTCCGTCTTCAATTTGGCAATTTTTACCGAATCATCTTCAATTTTGATGTCTCCATCTAATGCACAAAGATTACAACATCAAACCGTTATTTTTGTTTCATATATGAAACCTCCTTATTAAAAAAGCATGTTTCGAACCAATATATTATACTCTAAAATACAATATTTGTCAATTAGAACAAAACGACGCCAGTAGTGGTGTTTTTAACCAATCCTAAAGAAATCCTAAAAGAAAGACGAACAAGGACATAAAATCCCCATTCGTCTTTCTTTTATTTTTGACTTATGACTAACCTAACCACAGAGTTACTTTACATATTCCAGTAAATAAATTCTCTTAACACTTTTTGTATTCAAAGGAAGGCTATATTTTACTACACCACGATTATCATGAATAGCTGTAATAATAGACTCAATCCCATTATAACATTTAAGAATGTCAAAAGGATAAATAGTATATGCTACTCTATTCATAAGCATAACACCATTAGTCGTATACATACATGTACCATCATCATGTGTATAGCCCTGAGCATAGTTTTGGCAGAAACCTTTTTTAGAGATTTTATGCATTACTTCTGACTTAAAAAGAAATGCAACTTCTCCATTCAATTCATGCATTTTGTCAAATAAAATTTCTTTAAAATCGCCTTCATTGACCTTCAATTCCTGAATTTCAACCCGTTCATTAAATTGCATCATCTTGTCAAAACCTCCTTACATTGAATCAACGTAATTTATTCTTCTTCTAATGTACTTGACACCAGATATGTTGAATTATATCACTAATATTTAAAAAAATCTATAGTTTACGTTAAATTTTTATTCATCATCCCCATATTTTTCATCATATTCTTGTTGAGCTTCAACTGCATTTAAAAATGCAACTTTAGCTTCTTCTACTGCAAGAAATGCTAATGCAATTGATTGATCTGCATATTCTAATTCATCATCAATATATTTTGATAATTTTTCTTTATCACGTGCTTCTTTTCTTTCTTGCATATTCTCTTTTGCAACTTTAAAATTCATTTGAGCTTTTAATAATTCACTTGATATTTTGCTTTTTCCTTTTTCTGTTGCTATTCTACATTGTTCTTTTGCAGCTTCAAGTCCACTTTGTGCATCTTTCATCTTTGCATCTAATACATCTTTTGCTTCCATTCCAGCAACTATAACTGTATCTGTTCCTTCTTTTATTTTTGAGTTAACTTCTTTCATTTTTTGACTTAATTCTTCAATTTTTTGTTTTCTTTCTTCTTTTTCCATATATAATACCTCCTAAATTTATTTGATTATTATATATCATAGTTTTATGAATTAATTATGAACTCATTAAATATTTGCATATACAAAAACAGCTGAGGTGGAAAACTTTAAAAGTTTTCCACCCCAACTATTGACATAGAACCAAAAATTATTTAATAAATAGTTCATCATCTTTGCAATCTACTGTAATTGTTGTATTTGGTAAAATTTTATTTGCTAAAATATTTTTTGCAATTAATGTTTCAAGTTTCTTTTGGACAAATCTCTTTAATGGTCTTGCACCATAAACTTCATCATATCCATTATTAATTAAATAATCTTTTGCTGATTGTGTAACATTTAAACTAATATGTTTATCATCAAGTCTTCTTTCCAAATCTTTAATTAATAAATCTAATATTCTTCCTATTTCAGTTTTCTGTAATGGTTTATAAAATACTATTTCATCTAATCTGTTCAAAAATTCTGGTCTAAAGCTTTGTTTTAACAATTTTCTTACATTTTCTTTTGCTTCTTCAGATATTTCTCCATTTTCTTGAATTCCGTCTAATATATAACTTGAGCCTAAGTTTGAAGTTAATATTATAATTGTATTTTTAAAGTCTACTGTTCTTCCTTGTGAGTCTGTAATTCTACCATCATCAAGTACTTGTAACAAAATATTAAATACATCTGGATGAGCTTTTTCTATTTCATCAAATAATACTACTGAATATGGTTTTCTTCTTACTGCTTCTGTTAATTGTCCACCTTCTTCATATCCAACATATCCTGGAGGCGCACCAATTAATCTAGATACAGAGTATTTTTCCATATACTCACTCATATCTATTCTTATCATATTATGTTCATCATCAAATAAGCATTCTGCTAATGCTTTTGCAAGTTCTGTTTTACCAACACCTGTTGGACCTAAGAACATGAATGATCCTATTGGTTTACGTGGATCTCCAATTCCTGCTCTTGAACGCATTATTGCTTCAGATACTTTTTCTACTGCATCATCTTGTCCAATTACTCTCTTATGCAATAATTCTGGTAAATGTAGTATTTTTTCTCTTTCACTTTCCATTAATTTTGTAACTGGTATTCCTGTCCATCTTGAAATAATTTTTGTTATTTCATCTTCTGTTACTTTATTTCTTAATAGACCATCTTCTTTTCCTTTTTCAGATAATTCTTCTTCTGCTTTTAATTCTTTTTGTAATTCTGGAAGTTTACCATATCTTAGTTCTGCTACTTTTCCTAAATCATATACTCTTTCTGCTTGTTCTATTTGTGCATTTACTTGTTCTATTTCTTCACGTAATTTTTGTACTTTAGAAATTGCTTGTTTTTCATTTTCCCATTTTGCTTTCATTCCATCAAATTTTGTTTTTAATTCTGCTTTTTCTTTTTTGATGTCTTCTAGTCTCTTTTTAGAAATTTCGTCTGTTTCTTTTGAAAGTGCTGTTTCTTCAATTTCTAATTGCATTATTTTTCTTGATACTTCATCAAGTTCTGTTGGCATTGATTGCATTTCTGTTTTTATCATTGCACAAGCTTCATCTATTAAGTCTATTGCTTTATCTGGTAAAAATCTGTCTGAAATATATCTGTGTGATAATGTTGCAGCAGTAATTAAGGCATTGTCTGATATTTTAACTCCATGATATACTTCATATCTTTCTTTTAATCCTCTTAATATTGATATTGTATCTTCTACTGTTGGCTCATCTACCATTACTGGTTGGAAACGTCTTTCTAGTGCTTGGTCTTTTTCTATATATTGTCTATATTCATTTAATGTAGTTGCACCAATACAATGTAATTCTCCTCTTGCTAACATTGGTTTTAATAAGTTTCCAGCATCCATTGCACCATCTGTTTTTCCTGCTCCAACAATTGTGTGAATTTCATCAATAAATAAGATTATTTTTCCTTCACTTTTCTTTACTTCTTGTAATACTGCTTTTAGTCTTTCTTCAAATTCTCCTCTATATTTTGCACCAGCTACAAGTAGTCCCATATCAAGTGAGAATATTGTACAGTCTTTTAATCCTTCTGGCACATCTCCTCTAACAATTCTTAATGCTAATCCTTCTGCTATTGCTGTTTTACCAACACCTGGTTCACCAATTAAACATGGATTATTTTTGGTTTTTCTTGATAGAATTCTTATTACATTTCTTATTTCATTATCTCTTCCTATTACTGGATCAAGTTTTTGGTCTCTTGCCATTTGTACTAGGTCTTGACCATATTTCTTTAAAACATCATAGGTTTCTTCTGGATTATCTGTTGTTACTCTTGTGTTTCCTCTAACTTCTGATAATGCTTTTAAAAATGCGTTTTTTGTTATATTAAATGTTCTAAATAATTCTTTTAATTGGCTATTTGCATGATCAAATATTGAAATCATTATATGTTCAACAGATACATATTCATCTTTCATTTTTTTTGCTATATTTTCACTATCTGCTAATACTAAATCTGTATCTTGTGATACATATATTCCATCATTTGGTCTTGATCCACCTGTCATTCTTGGCTTGTTATCAACTAGTCTTTTTACTTCATTTTCGAAGTTTTCTTCATTTGATGTAATTTTCTTTATTAGTTCTTTTATTAAGCTATTGTCTTGCTCTAGTAATGCAAGTAATATGTGTTCTTGTTCTACTTGTACATTTTGATTTGTGCTTGCTAATGTTTGTGCATTTTGTAATGCTTCTATTGATTTTTGCGTAAATTTTTGTATATTCATAAATATCACTCTCCTTTTATATTATAGGTAAGTTCAAAGAACTTTCATATAATATGAATATATGTTTTAACAGCACCTCTTTTTAGATAGTGCTGTTACTTTCTTTTCATTTACATTTATTATTATACATCATCTTTTTAGCAATGTCAATAGTAGAGTGCTAATTTTGTAGAATTTTTTACATCAAATGTACTAAAAATATTTTTGCTAAACTCAAAAATATAAAAAATCCCAATACATCAGTAGCAGTTGTCAAAAATATTGAAGAAGACAATGCTGGATCAATTTTTAACTTTTGCAAAATTAATGGAATCAATATTCCAGACACACCTGAAATTATCAAATTTGCGACCATTGCTAAAAAAGCAATAATTCCCAAATAATAATTTCCATACATTATTGAAACAATTCCACTTGTTACAATTCCTATAACTGCCCCATCTATAACTCCAAGCAATATTTCTTTTCCAAGTAAATGCCAAGAATCTTTTAAACTAACCTTTCCCATTGCAATATTTCTAATTATAATAGAAATAGTCTGTGTTCCTGCATTTCCACCCATACCTGTAATAATTGACATTATAGATGATAATGCTACAACTTGTGCAATTGTAGATTCAAAAACTTTTATTGTTGCAGATGCTAAAAATGCAGTTAACAAATTTACAAGTAACCATGGAAGTCTTAATTTTATAGATTCCAATAATGTACTATCTAATGTCTCTTCTTTTGCAACACCACCCATTTTTAACAAATCTTCTGTGTGTTCTTCTACTATTACATCAACTATATCATCAATTGTTATAATTCCAAGCATCGCTTTTTTCTTATTCAAAACTGGTATTGCTGTCAAGTCATATTTTGAAACTATTAAAGCAACTTCCTCTTGGTCTGTTTCTGGATCAACATATACAAAATGCTCATTTGTTATTTCTTCTAATTTTTCATTTTCTGGGGCAACTAATATATCTCTTAATTGTGCTGTTCCTATTAATTCTTTTTTTCTATTTACAACAAAGATTGTGTCAATTAACTCTGTTTTTGGTGCTATTTCTTTTATCTTTTTTATTGCATCTTCTATTGGAAGATTAGCATTAAGAGCTATATATTCTGTTGTCATAATACCACCAGCACAATCATCTTTATATCCTAAAAGTTCTTTAATAACAGCTCTATCTCCACTTTTCATCAAATTAATTAATTCTTTAGATTTTCCAACATTCATTTCTCCTAAAATATCTACAATATCATCTTTTGACATATAACTAAATACTTTTAAGATTTTCTTATTATCTAAAAACTTCAATATTCTAAGCTGAGTATCTAATTCAGCTTCTTCTAATATTCCAGCTAATTCTTCCTCTGTTGGTTTCTTTAAAAATTCTTCTAATTCGTCATCATCATATTCAGATAGCTTTAAAGCTAGATCGACAGCAGTAATGTCGTCTAGCTCTTTTAAGTTCTCTAAATCATTATTTTCATTTCCTTCAATCATGATTTATTCACCCCATTTATTATATTTTCTTCATCTAACCCATATATTTTTTCAAGTTCATCAACACTTCCATGTTTTATGAATTCATCAGGATATGCATAACTTTTTATTTTTACTCCTTGTAAATTATTATTTACAATTAGTTCTTTTACTGCTGTGGCTAACCCATTTATAATAGTTCCATCTTCTATTGTTATTACATTTTTAGTTTTCTTAATACTTTCAATTATTGTATTATTATCTAATGGTTTCAAAAATCTTGCATTTATAACTTCAACATCCATTTTTTCTTGTAGCTTTTGTCCTATATCCATTGCTTTTGCAACCATTTTTCCAATTGCTATTATAGTTACTCTTTGTGTTTTGGTATTAAATACTTTATCTCCAATCTTTTGTAATATTTTTGTTTTACTTGATTTTTCTTCATTTATAATTTTCTTTAAAACTTCTGCTTTTCCTAATTCGATATTTTCATGTCTTTCAAATTTTACTTTTGAATCTTCTCCTCCACGAGGATATCTAATAATTACTGGCTTATTTAATTTTACTGCAAATTCTAACATATTTTCTAATTCTTTAAAATCTTTTGGTGCCATTATTGTTAAATTAGGAACAAGTCTAAAAAATGCCATGTCTAATGTTCCTTGATGTGTTTCTCCATCTGCTCCAACACATCCAGCTCTATCTACACACATAATTACTGGCAAATTTTGCATTGCAACATCATGTATAACTTGATCATATGCTCTTTGATAAAATGATGAATATATTGGTATTACAGGTATCATTCCTTCTTTTGCCATTCCTGCAGACATTGTTATAGCATGTTGTTCTGCAATTCCTACATCAAAAAATCTTTTTGGAAATTCTTTTTGGAATTCTCTAAGTCCTGTTCCATCTTTCATTGATGCTGTAACAGCAACTATTTTTTCATTTTCTCTTGCTAGTTTTACCAATTTTTCTCCAAATATTTTAGAATAATCTGCTTTTTTCGCTTTTTTTAATTCTCCTGTTTCTATATTAAATGGAGATGTTGCATGAAATTTATCTGGATTTTTTTCCGCTATTTTATATCCTTTTCCTTTTTTAGTTAATACATGTATTAAAACTGGTCCTTCTATTTCTTTACTTAGTTTTAATATACTTTCTAATTTTTCAATATTATGTCCATCAACAGGTCCTAAATATGTAAAACCTATATCTTCAAAATACATTCCTCTTATTACTAATTGTTTACATGCTCTTTTAAATCTTTGAATAATCTTTACTAATTTATTTCCTACAACTGGTAATTTATTTAATTTGTTTTTTATTAATTTATTTGTTCGAGTATATAATTTTTTTGTTCTTAGTGTACTTAAAAACTGATTTATTCCACCTATATTTTTGGCAATACTCATTTCATTATCATTTAATATAACTGTTAAATTACAATTACTACATCCTGCATCATTTAAGGCTTCTAGTGCCATTCCACCTGTTAATGCACCATCACCAATTACTGCTATACAAGAATTCTTTTTTTTCTGTAAATCTCTTGCTCTAGCCATTCCTAATACTGCTGAAATTGATGTACTGCTATGTCCTGTATTAAAGCAATCTGCATCTGATTCATTGCTTTTTGGAAAACCTGCAATTCCATTTAGTTTTCTTATATTTTTTAATTCTTCTCTTCTTCCAGTTATAATTTTATGTACATAACTTTGATGTCCTACATCCCATACTATTTTATCTTCTGGAACGTTAAATACGGAGTGTAGTGCTATTGTTAGCTCTACCACTCCTAAATTTGATGCTAGATGTCCTCCATTTTCTGAAACTACATCTAATATATATTTTCTTATTTCTTCTGCTAATTTTTTCTTTTCTTTTTCATTTAATTTTTTTAAATCTTGTGGTGAATTGATTTGTTCTAACATGTTATTACCTTCTTTATTGTATAATAAGTATTAATTCCCAAATATTTTACCACAATTTGTTGTTTCTTGCAATATATTAATCTTTATTATCTTCTACTGCATTACTTTCATTTAATATTTCTTCTTTTTCTTCTGCTGTAATGAATTCATATCTTACCATTTTATCTAATACTTGATTTTGTCTTTTTTTGGCTAAATCTAAATGTTTTGTTGGACAATATGCTGATGGAGCATTTGGAATTCCAGCCAACATACTTGCTTCGTTTCTGTTCATATCTTTTGGTTCTTTTTTATAATATCCTCTTGATGCTTCTGCTACACAATAATATCCATCTCCAAAATAACTTGTATTTAAATATAATTCTAATATTGTATCTTTATTTAAATTTTTTTCTAAGTCATATGCCATAAATATTTCAGATATTTTTCTTAATGCTGATTTTTCTTGTGTGAAATATATATTTTTGGCAAGTTGTTGTGTTATTGTACTTCCACCTTCTCTTAATTCTTTTGCTTTTATATTTGAATATACAGCTCTTGCTAATGCAATTGGATCTATTGCACCATGTTCGTAAAATCTCCTATCTTCCACAGCAATTACTGCATCTTTATAAAATTCAGACATATCTTCAAGTTTTGTATAGTTTTCATCTGATTTTATTTCTGCTACTTTATCTGATATACTAATTTGTTCAAGTGCTTGTTTATATAATTCATGTCCTTTATATACAAATCCTGCTATTATAAATATTATGATTAATAGTATAATTATTAATATTCTTTTTATTACTTTCATTTCATCACCCTTTTTATTATATATTATTTTTCGACATAAATCTATTTATTTTTATTTTACTATATTAATGTGACAAATCAATGACATTTATATTAATTTTTTATTAAAATAAAAAAGCGAGCCTAAGATTTTCTATCAAATGAAAATTTTAAGAAAATCTAAGGCTCGCCATATTTATCTAGTACAGAAAGTTCTCCTACAAGGAGAACTTTCCTACTATATAAAAAAGGCTTAAATTGTTTTTACACAATCCTCGCCTTTCTTGTACATAGCTCTTATTTTAGAACTATGGTGAGTGTATTAGCATTAGCCCCATACTTTATAGAAAATGTGGCCACCTTTCTGAACTTTGCACTTGATATTACTCCGTGCTACGAGTTCAGAAGAACCCGTAAATTCAGGACTATAGAAGTACAATGCTCCTCCAGAAGCATAATTCTCTGAATTAAGTCCTAATCGCTTGGCTTCTTTTCTGAGCCAATTTTCTGTGGGATCTTCTCCATTTAGAGCTCTCCGAGCTGCTTCTTTTGTCATATCAGGCACTTTGGAAAAATCAACTGTTTTTCCACATGCATAAATATGACCATTTCTTGTAGAAGCAAATTGCCCCTTTTGCATAATCACTTCTTTAATTGTGTTAGGAAAACTATCGCTTTCCACACGATTAAGAATCGTAGCTGCTGCTGCAACTTGCTGTTCCTCTGTTTGATTGCCTGCCTCTGCATAAGTAATCTCACAAAGTAGTTCATAATCGTATTCTGAATAACCATTCATGTTTGATGTTAAAATTGAATTTTCCTCTAATTCAACATCAGATTTTTTTTCTTCCACTTCAGTAGAGGATTTTTCATTGTTTTGAGACTGTTGTTCTGCCAATTTTGCTTCAAATTCAGCATTAACTGAATCTTCATTTTCATTAGCAAAATCATCTGCAATTTTTTGCTCATATTCAGCATTATATGAATCTTCAGATTCTTTTATCCCAATAGGAGCAATTTCTCGCTTAGAGGTTAACAATTCTTGCCGAATAACATTCAATATCTCTGAATTTTCCAACTCTTCTGTTGTCTGTTCAGAAATTTGTTCTTGAATATTGGTCTCAGCACGTTTAGCAGTTTCTCTTACATTCAAGACTTGATTATTAACCAAATTACTCAAATTAATTGAAGCCACCACTCCAATAGCACAACAAACTAATGTCGTACCATCAAAGTTCTTTTTCTTGTTTCTCCGATTTGTCATGGTAACTTTTACACTCCTTACTATTTTTAGACATACTTTTATTATACTCTATAATATCGTATTTTTCAAGTGCTTTTTTGGAATAAAATGTAAAAATAGCAATTGAAAATAAATCGCTATTTTTACCTAGTTTCTATTTTTTCTTTCCTACATAATAATTTTTCTTTCCTCTTTTTATAATAACATATGTATTGTCTATAAACATATCTAAAGATATTATCTGATTAATGTCTGTTATTTTATTTCCATTTAAAGATACTGCACCACTTGTTACAAATTCTCTCGCTTCTCTTTTACTTGATGCAGCTCCTACTAATATTACAATATCAACAATGCTAATATCACTTTGAACTTCTTTCATATCTTGTTCATCAAATAAATCTGAAATATCTTGTTTAGTTAAATCATCAAATTTATTATTAAACAAACTTTGTGCTAGTTTTTCTGCTCTTTCATATTCTTCTTTTCCATGTAAAAATGTTATTATTTCACGTGCTAAAGCTTTATGTGCTTCTCTTAATTCTGGATGCTCATTATTTTTTCTTTCGTATTCTTCAATTTCTTCTTTTGAAAGAAATGTATATATTTTTAAATAATTTATTACCATTGAATCTTCAACATTTACAAAGAATTGGTATAATTTATAACTTGATGTTTTGGTTTTATCTAGCCATAAAGCATTTCCTTCACTTTTTCCAAATTTTTTCCCTTGTGAATCTGTGACTAATGGCATTGTAAATCCATATACTTCATCACCTGTTGATTTTCTTATTAAATCAATTCCTGCTGTAATATTTCCCCATTGGTCAGATCCAGCACATTGTAAATCTACTCCATTGCATTCATGTAAATGTTTGAAATCTAATGCTTGTAATATCATATATGAAAATTCTGTATATGTAATTCCTGAATCTAGTCTTCTTCTTATAATATCTTTATCTAACATATAATTAACATTAAAATATTTTCCATAATCTCTTAAGAAGTCTATAACATTGATATCTTGATACCAATCATTATTATTTACAACTTCAAATCCAAATATGTCTTTAACTTGTTTTTTTAGACATTCAAAATTATGTCTTACTTGTTCTTTACTAATCATTGCTCTTTCTGTTGTTGGTCTTGGATCTCCAATCATTCCTGTTCCACCACCAACTAGTAATATTGGATGATGTCCAGCTTCTTTTAATCTTTTTGATATTAAAAAACTTGATAAATGTCCAACATGTAAACTATCTGCTGTTGGATCTGTTCCTATATAAAATGTTAATCCTCCTTTATTTAATTTTTCTTCTAATTCTGGACTTGATATATCTTTTATTAGCCCTCTCCATTTTAAATCTTCTACTAATGTCATTTTCTTTCTTCCTTTCATTTATACTTTATTTTTTATTCCTTATTATTGTTTTCTTGCACAATATCCTTAATCTCTTTTAATTTCCTTGTCTCTCATAATCTGTTCACTATATCTATCTTCCTCTGCAGTAGCCACTTAAGACCACAATTTTATTCCTTATTATTATTTTCTTCTACAATATCATTAATCTCTTTTAATTTCTCTTCTAATAATTTTTTATCTATCAATTTTAAAGTATATTGAGACACCATAGTAGGTGACATGCTTCTACTCATTGCATATTCAACAACTTGTTCATCTTTACTTGCACATAGAATCACTCCTACACTTGGATTTTCATTTTCCTTTTTTTCTTGTCTGTCTAATGCCTCCAAATAAAAATCCATTTTTGATATATATTCTGGTTTAAACTTTCCAATTTTAAGTTCAAATGCAACTAAACAGCTTAATGTTCGGTTATAAAATAATAAATCAATATAAAAATCTTCGTTACCTACTTGCACTCTGTATTCTTCACCTACATAAGTAAAATCTTTTCCTATCTCCAATATAAAATCTTTCATATTAGAAATAATTGCCTTTTTCAAGTCTTTTTCAGAATAATTGTTGGGTAAATCTAAAAATTCTAAACTATAAGTATCTAATATTTTAGTATTTGGATAATCTTCTTCTCCCACAGTTTTTGATAGACTTTGATTTGCCTTACCATCTGATAACATATATCTATGAAAATATCCACTTGAAATTTGTCTATCTAATTCTCTTTTGGAATAATTATTTTTTATGCACATTTTTATATAAAATTCTTTTTCTTCTATTGAATTAGTAGCACCTAATATCATAACATTATGAGTCCAACTAATTTGTCTCACCAGTGGAGCGACAATTTCATTATCTTTATATGTTTCATAAAATTGTTTCATTCTATATATTCCTGCTCTATTAAATCCTCTCATTGTAGGATATTCTCTTTTCATAAATTCTACTAATTTATCAACAATTTTATCTCCCCAATTAGAATCATTTACTTTTTCACTTATATATTTTCCAAAATCCCAATATAAAGATATTAATTCCTCATTAACCTTCTTATAAGCATTATTTCTTCTAGTTTCAATCATATTTATAATTTCATTAAAGTTTAATTCTAACTTGTCCATCCATACCTCCTTCTATTTTATTATGCAATTAGTTATGTTGTTAACATATCATATTGTCCATTTGTTTTAATTTGCTATTTCTTTATCGTTAATTGATTCTACTATATTTTTATTTTCATCTCTATTATATTGTTGTATATAGATATCTTCTGTCTTTTTTCTATATTCAAAATAGATAGTTAATAACAACGCTAATATAGCTATTATTATTGATACTTTAGAAAAATTATAACTACTTCTAGAATTATTTATATTCATCCTAAATTGATATTCTTTATCTAGTTCTTTATATTGACTATAATATTCTTTATATCTTCTCTTTAGATTTTCCAAACCTCTTTTTAAATAGTCATCTGAATATTCAAAATAATATCCTTTTATACCATTATATATCATTCTATATCTATGAATTTTATTATTCAATATACAAAATTGGCTATATGTTCTTTTAAACTTTCCTTGATTGGTAGAAAATAACCTATTTCTTTCCAAAGATATATCCTTAATCATTTCTTCTAATTCATAAAAAGCAATTGTAATTAATGCCATATTAACATATTCTGAACCTCTTGGAATAATAGATAGTTTCTTATTATCTATATAATAAAATATATTATTACTTCTATTAATATTACCTCTTTTTAATGAAATTTCATAATACATTTTAGCTTTAATAGACTCATCGTTCTTATCTTTTTCTCTAACACATATACTAATTTCATCTTTTTCTTGAATGTTAGTACTGTAAAAATCTAAAGAGTTTAAAAATTTACTTTCAAAATTTTTAATATCATAATTCGTCTGATAAATATCTAAGCTAATTGGAGCATTATTGTTATATTTTAGTTCTAAAGGAAAATATTTATGAAATAGCTTATTACATCTATCTTTTATTTCCAATAACATATTTTCATAATTATCATTCCTAATACTCTCTGGGAATAATTGTGTTATTGATATATTTCTTCTTTTTTTATATTTATATATTGAATAGATAGGTTTTACTACAACATCTTCATTCATAACATCTAATAATTTATCTTGTGCAAAATTTGTTAAATGCAAATTAAATATTATTCCTATCATATCATTTGATGCTTCAAATATTGATATCTCTATATAATTAGTATATTCATATAGTATCTTTTCTTTTGGAGATATATCACATAATTTCATCCATCTTTCTAAATTATTAGAATAAGAAAAATCATCTATAGCCTTTTTTAATTCTTTTGGATTAACCCCTATGCCTTCAAAACCTTTTAAAGGATTATTTCCATATAAATTAATAATTCCCTTATATAGTTTATTACAATTATTTTTCTTTATATAATTAATCATCATAATATTCTTTAAATGTATATATTTATCATCTTCTATTTTAGAAATATCATTTTTACATATTAATTTGGGATTATATAACCATTCTTCTCTTTTACTTAATTTTATAAATTTTTGCGTTTTTAACCTTATATACTTTTTAGCATTTATCCATCTATTTATTAGCTGTTCTTTCTTATCAATTTTTTGTTTAGTGTATTTATTCTTTATTTTCATCTTTTTACCTACTCATTTGTCAGCGCTTATTATTTTTATAAGTCACTTTTTCAAAATAATCTATATGTAACTTTTTCTTTTGGGTTTGTTTTCTATTCTAACATAATTTTGTTTTATAGTTTTTTCATTTTATTTTCCTTCTAATTCTAATTTTTTCATTCTAATTCCTTATCCAACTTATTAGTGTCGAATCTTCCATATAGATACATCTTATTCTTTATTATTTTGGGGAAATTTTTTTGAAAGTTCATTTATCTTATCTATATCTATTTTTCCAGATAAAATACCAGAAAAGACATCTCCTACAACATCAGACATCGCTGCGTTCATAAGTTCTTGGTTTTTCTCATTAATTGTGGTTCTACTTTTTAGTTCTAATATTTCTTTTTCATGTTCATACTCTTTTTCTTTCGCTTCCATTTCTAAATTATGTTTTTTCTCTAAATCCTCTATATTAATTTTATGTTCTTCTATCAATCTATTAATTTCATGTTCATTATTTGTTTTTACTATTTCTAATTCTTGATTCATCTTCTTTTTGGCTTGCATATATGCCCAAAAACTTCCTACTATAGACACAACATATGGTGCAATATTTTTTATAATTTCTCCAAAATTCATATAATCTTCTCCTTTTATTGTTAAATTTGCCTATCTCTTTTTTAGATTCTTTGAATAATATATCATATCAGTACAAACTAATTCTCCATCCTTTATTTCTTCTTCATAATTATCAATAAAGAAATTTTTTATTGTTTTTTCGTATTTATCAAAACCTTGTTTTACATAGAATGGAATATTATTTTCTGTTGTTCCAACTGTCATCTTTCTGTATCTTGTTTTATAATTGTCTGCTAAATATTTTAACATCTTTTTAGCATAACCTTTGCCTCTGTATTTTTCTTCTGTCACAATATTTTTTACTTCACACGTATCATCATCTACTTTAGTTACAACGGCAACACAGGCGACTTCATTTTTATAAGTTAAAACAAATAAATCACCATTTACTAAATACTGTCTAATCAACTTTTCACTTGGGTCTGCCTCAAGTAGTAATTTCATATATTGCTCTTTATTTTCTCTTTCTTTTTTTATAACAATGCTTCGTTCAACAGGTAAGAATTCAAAATTCTCTGGTAATTTTAGTTCTACTTTATTGTGGTCATCTTTTGGAATGCACTCTGAAAAAACACATCCACAATATTTTTGCATATAAAGACCAAGTTCACGAGCTTCAGCCTGACCTTCTCTAAATCCTATTCTAAAGTCTCTATATAAAAATATTAATCCATATTTTTCAGCCATCTCCTCACCAATTTTCTTCAAAGCTTCATGATTTTGATATGGACTTATAAGTAAAGTGGTCGAAAAAGTATCATACCCATTTTCTTTTGCATATTTAGCAGTTTGTTCAAGACGTATTCTATAACAATATTTTACACACCTATTATCTAAATCATCAACAACATTTTTACAAAATTCTCTTAATCCATAATTTTCATCAAAAATAGCATTTACTCCTATACTTTTTGTATATTCTTTTAATGTGTCTCTTCTTGCTTTATATTCCATATATGGATGTATATTAGGATTAAACCAATAAACAGTAGATTCAATTCCTTCATTTCTTAAACTTTTTATACAATATACACTACAAGGTGCACAACATGTATGTAATAATAATTTCATTGTAAATTTCATTCCTTCCCAGTTACACTAAAAACACATATCATAATAAAGAAAGTTTTTTCAAACTAATCTTCTATTTTCTAAAAAATTTCAATATAATTTATATCACATTTTTTATTATTTATCAACAATATATTATATAAAAATATGTTAATTAATTTTGTGAAATGTCTTTATTTTTTTATTTAAAAGTGATATTATAAATTCAAAGTTAGCAAATTAACTAACTATTTTTTATACTTAAGGAGAATTAATTATGATACCAAGAGACAAAAATCCAGATTACTTAAATTCTTTTTTAGATTATTCTATTACAATTCTAAATAAATCACCAAATTCCGTAAAAGAGTATAATTATGATTTAACTAATTTTTTTAGATTTATTATGATTCGTTTTAATATGACTAATGAAGATGATCCTGAAAAAATTGATATAACACAATTTACAACAGATGACCTAAAAAAAATAACACTTGAAGACATCCATTCATATGTTTCTCATTTAGCTATTGATAATAGAGCAAAAACTACAACAAGAGCAAGAAAAATATCAACAATAAGAATATTTTTTAAATATATTACAGTAAAAGAAAAATTGCTAGATGTAAATCCTGCTCAAAACCTTGAAACCCCAAAACTTGAAAAAAGAATGCCAAAATATCTATCATTAGAACAAAGTCAAAAACTTTTAAAAGTTGCTGATAATACTGATAATCGTAATTATAAAAGAGATTTTGCTATTACAACACTTTTCTTGAATTGTGGAATGAGATTGTCTGAATTAGTTGGAATTAATATTCGAGATATTGATTTTGATGAAAATAAAATGACTGTTATAGGAAAAGGAAATAAAGAACGCGTAATTTATCTAAATAAATCTTGTATTAATGCGATTAAAGATTATTTATCATCAAGACCTGCACCTACTCTTATAAAACATGATTCAAAAAACTCTGAAAAAGCTTTATTTTTGAGTGAACAAAAAAAGCGTATAAGTAACAGAACTGTTCAAATAATTATAGCAAAAGAATTAGAAGCAGCAGGATTAGATACTAAAAAAATATCAGTTCATAAATTAAGACATACTGCTGCTACATTAATGTATCAATATGGAAATGTTGATATTAGAGCTCTTCAAGAATTGCTTGGTCACGAAAGCATTGTTACTACTGAAATCTATACTCATGTAAGTAATGAACAAGTTCGAGAAGCTATCGAAAAAAATCCTCTAAACAGTTTTTAATATATGAAAGGAATTATTTAAATGAATCCATTATTTAAAAATACAACTAAATATACAGAAAAAAGTTACCAACAATTTGTTAATTTTCATAGTAATAAATTTAATTTATCTTATAATTCTTATACAATTATTATGATTATTTTAATAATATATTGTATCTTTTATAGTATTGTTCAAAAAACATTCTTACTTTCATTACTTTTTATTGCAATGCTCATTGGGTACATTATTATAAGAATTTATATTCCAATAAGAAATTACACAAAAACCAAAGATAAATATGAAAATAAATCTTCATATTTTACATTTAATTTTTATAAACTTTTCTTTGAAATAGATAAAACAAGAATATATTATTTTAAATTACATAAAGTTTTTGAAACTAAAGATTATTTCTATTTATATATAGATGATGATACTGCTTTTCTTGTAAGTAAATCTGGTTTTAAAATAGGTACATCTGCTGATTTTTCTGAATTCATAAAGAAAAAATGTATGTTTAAATATAATAAAGAAAAATAATTATATATTTCGACAAAAATCTTCCTATATTCATATTATATATAAATAATGTGAAAGGAGGGTTTTTTTATTATGCAATTAGAAGGAAAGCGAATTGGTTTCGTTTTTACAGGATCATTCTGTACATTTAGAAAAACTATTGAAGAATTGAAAAAAATTGTCAAATCAAAAGCAACGGTAATTCCTATTATGTCTGAACATAGTTATACAATGGATACAAAATTTGGAAATGCTATTGATTTTATAAATGAAATAGAAGATATTACAAATGAAAAAATTCTACATACAATTCAAGATGTAGAACCATTAGGTCCAAAAGATATGCTTGATATTTTAGTTGTTGCTCCTGCAAGTGGAAATACAATGGCAAAACTTGCAAATGATATAATTGATGGAACTGCTACTATGGCTGTAAAGTCTCACTTACGTCGTGAAAGACCTGTTGTAATAGGGATTTCCACTAATAATGGTCTTTCTGGAGCTTGTGAAAATATTGGCAAATTATTGAATAGAAAACATTACTACTTTGTTCCATTTAGGCAAGATAATCCTATTACTAAACCTCGTTCTCTTGTTTTTGATCCAAGTTATTTGTCTAAAACAATTGAATATGCTTTAGATAATGAACAAATTCAGCCTATTATTTTATAATTAAAACTTAAACAGCCTTTTAGAATTTTCATATTGATTCTTAGCCAGAAAAAGAAAAGAAGCGGTATTTAATACTGCTTCTTAAAACTATGTATTTTCATTCATCAACAAATATTTACCCTCATAAACTTGTTTTACACCATCTATTTTTTCAAAATCTTTAGGTTCTACAAATCTGCTTTTTTTATTAAATTTACAAATATGTGCCTTTTCTAATACATCTGCCACAAAGAAACTACAAACATATCTATTTTTGAAACGAACTGGAATTTTAAAAAATCTTAATACAATACCAATAAAATCATATTTATATAAATCAGAATGAATTTTCATATACTTAATTATTTTTTTCAAATTTCTATATTGTTTTTTGGTAACTTCTATTTCGAATATTCTACAAGTTGTTTCATTAAATTTATTAAAAAAATCGCCATTTCTGTTTTCAATAACAAATCCACTATTTATTATTGAATTTAATTCTTTTCTACCAAAGCTATATATTTTATCACATTCTGGAGTTAATGATATTGCTATATGACTATATTTATAATGTGTAAAAAGTTTTATGAGTCTTGATGGCATTGTATGTGTATGCATCTGTATAATATATATCTTATTGCTTTTCATTTGTTAGTTTATTCACCTCTTATAATACTATTTTATCTTGTTACTTTTTATTACATCTTTTTAATTGTAACACAATAGACTATAATTGTCACTATTTCATTTACAAAATATTAAAAATTAATTCAACTCTGAATAAATCACCATCTAATTTCAAATTAAATACACCTTTTTGAATTTCTGTTAAATTCTGTGCTATTGATATTCCAAGTCCACTTCCTTCAGTTGTTCTTGATTTATCACCTCTAACAAATCTTTGCATTAATTCTTCTGCAGATATATTAAGTTTTTCTTTTGATATATTTTTCATTTCTATATATACTTCATTTGATTTTTTTATTATATCAATATATACTCTTGAGTTTTCCAAAGCATATTTGGCAATATTACTAAATAAATTTTCAATAATTCTATACATATATCTACTATCTGCTAAAATATATATTTCACTTTCTTTTGATTCTAATAATATTTCTAATTTTTTCGCCTCGAATTTATCTTCAAATTCACCAATTGCTTGATTTAATAGCTCTACAATATTTATTTTTTCTAATTTTAGTTTTACATTTCCTGTTGAGACTTTTGAAGCTTCTACTAAATCCTCAATTAGTTTCTTTAGCCTTTGTGATTTTGAATCTAATATTTCTATATATTCATTAGCTTTTACGTTTTTTATTTCTTCTTTTTTTAATAAATCAACATAATTTATTATTGATGTTAATGGTGTTTTTATATCATGTGATACATTTGTTATTAACTCTGTTTTTAATCTTTCACTTTTTATTCTGTCTTGTATTGCTCTTTCAAAACCATTTGATATATCATTTATATAATCAACTGATTGGTAAAATTCTGGTAAAAATTCATTTTTATCTAATGTTTCATTATTATTTCCGTCATACATTTCTTTTAATTTTTCTTCTATTTTATCATAATCTGCAATTGCTTTTAATATTCTAAAAACAAATATTATCACTATTCCTGTTTCAAGTAATGTTGTAAATATGAGATTTTGATGAAATATTAATAAAACGATAATTGCAAAAACAATTGCTATTATACAATCTAATATAAACTTTTTAGTTGTTTTGTCAAAAAATTTTGATGTTCCTCTAAGTTCTTTAAAAAAGTTTTCTAACTTTGTAAACATTTTTCCAAAAATTTTAAAGAATTTTCCTATTATTGTAGTTTTCCAAAACATTTTTGCCTTTAATCTTCTTACTGTTGTATCAAATATTATTGCTATTACAATATATATTGAAAAATATGCAGTTACTACTAAAGAAACTTCTAAAGATATATCAGAAGGAGTTATACCTCCAAATGTCATAAGCATTATTATTGTGAAAATTGCAACACTAATTCCTAATATAATTTCTAATGGTATTTTATCAAAATCTGTTGTTGAAATTCCTTCTACACCATTTTTATGCCCTATTGATATACTTAAATATAATAAAATTAAAATTGTCATCATTGTTGATATTGGAACTAATACATAAATAACTGTTTGATATGGTTTTAAAATCTCAATAAATTCATTTGACAATGCTTGATTAGAATTCTCTGTAAATTTTGGAGTGTATGATGTATAAATTTGGAAATCTTCTATATGTGCTGTTACATATTCAATATCATTTGTAGCTGATTTTCCTACAATAACTCCATCTTCTGTTTCAATTTGAAGTTCTTCAGTTGCCCCTACTTCTATATTATTTCTTGTAAAATATTTGTATGTAAATGATTCTTGATATTGCTTAGCCCTTTTTCTTAATATTGCTGAATCTGTTTCAACCTTACCATTAACAATATTAAAGGTTTTGTTTCCGTCTACATTTGCTATATAATCTTTTATTGACTCTATTGTACTTACTTCAGATGTTAGCTCAACATTTGTTAATGCCTTATTATTATACATCACTAAAAAATACATTTTGGGCGCATCATAACTAAATTCACCATTAGCCGAATAAAAAATATATGAATCTCCATCTTCAATATTTTTATATTCTGGATTTTTGTATATTAATTTTCGTGATATATCTGATAATCTTGTCATATATAATGACATAAATGATTCTGATTCAAAATATTTTTCTTCGTCATAATATGTGGCATCTTTTACTTGAATATAAAATGTTGAAATTATTAATATTCCTATAAAAATTGGTAAAAATATATAACTTAATAATTTTAATATTCTACTTTTTCTCATTTTTAAAATTTTCTCCTCATAAAATTAAATGTCTTCTACTTTATACCCTACACCCCAAATTACTTTTAAATATTTAGGTTCTTTAGGGTTTATTTCTATTTTTTCTCTTATATGTCTTATATGTACTGCTATTATATTTTCAGCAGCAAAGCTTTCTTCTTCCCATATATTTGTATATATTTCATCTATTGAATATACTTTTCCTTTGTTTTGAGTTAAAAATTTTAAAATATTATATTCTGTTGGTGTAAGTTTCACTTCTCTTCCTTCTACAATTATTTTTTTTAATTCATCATCAATTGTTAGATCTCCTGTTTTTATTAAATTTTCTTTTTCTGAAGAAATGTTATTTCTTGAACATCTTCTTATTATTGCATTTACTCTTGCTATTAGTTCTGCTGGATTAAATGGTTTTGTTATATAATCATCTGCTCCTATATTTAATCCATTTATTTTGTCTATATCTTCTGATTTTGCTGATAATAATATTACTGGTATGTCTTTGCTTTTTCTTATTTCTTCTAATGTTTCTATTCCATCTTTTTTTGGCATCATTATGTCCATTATTATTAAGTTGATTTTATTTTCATTTATTTGTTTTAAAGCTTCTTCTCCATCATAGGCTTTATATATTGAATAATTTTCTTTTCCTAAATATATTTCTATTGCTTTTACTATTTCTTTGTCATCATCTACTACTAATATGTTATACATAATATTTCTTCCTTTTCATTTATTTTTTCGATATTATTATAACATGGTTTGACTAAATTCGGAATATGTGTTTTATTAATTTTTTATTAAAAAAGTAGTATAGCATTTTTCATATCTGCTATACTACTAATAAAAAATATAAAAAAATTTACACACTGGTATTGACAAGACCCTTTTTTCCTCTTTCTAATTCACGACTTTAGCACTCAGTTTTACTAATACAGTGTAAGGCGGGAACCATTGCCGGAACTGTTAACGGTAGGAAAGTAGTTGTTACGAGAGTCTGGTCGAGTATCGTCAGCATTTGTATTGACGTAAATGCCCCCACGTCTAACTCGACCGTTGGTGTCGCCGGATTCCAGGCTCCATTCATAGACATTTCCTGCCAAATCATATATATTTTTTACTCTATATTCATCTATGCTTCCTGTTGGTGCTACCTCTGAATAATTATCATTGGTTACTCCGCTTATTGTTCCATAATTTCCTTTTCCAGCTCCATTTGTTACATAATATTTTCCTCTTGTTTTTTCTTGGTCATTTTCTACATTCTTCATCCATATCATTATTTGGTCATACTGGCTTCCCCATATCATACTACTTGTTTTTGTTGCTTTAGGATCTACATTTTTTAATACATTGTTTGAATATAAACTCTGTCTTGCATACATTCTATACCATGTAACATTATTTATTCCACTCATTGTTCCTTTTTTACTTGCAACTTGGTTAGTATTCATATTAGTTGTTTCATATCTTCCTACCCAAAATCCTCCTGCATTTTTTACTTTTTTTACCATTACATTATATTGATTTTGTAATTCTTTTCCAAAACTAGATACATCTGTATATGTTGTTCCTAATATTCCATTTATTTGTGATAAATTACTTGTATTATTGTCATAATTTGAGTTATTTAATATTGATGGTTCTCTATAATTTGTTGATTTTGGCATCCAGTTTGAATTTGGTGCTACTTCTACTACATTATTTTTTTCTGTGAATTGATATAATACTCCTATATAATCATCTTTACTATCTGTTTGTGTTCCTGTTTTTATCGCCATTGGATATTTTCCTTCAGTTATTTGTTCTTGTACTTTTGCTCTTATTCCTGCCTCATCTAATGTTGCATAAGTAGTACTTAAATCTAATACTACATTATTTTTATCTACTGGTACCCATACAAACTGATCATATTTTTTCTGCATATCTTCTACATTATCCCAATTTGCTTTATCATCATTTATTATATAGATTACTATTCCATTATCTACATTTTCATATTCTCCTGATATTTTTGATACTGTTGCTCCTGCTGGAATTAATACTTCTTTTCCTCCTATTGTTACTTTTGTATCTTTATCATATTTATTTCCTGCTATACCAGTACCTCCTCCAGCTCCTCCTGTTATTCCTTCTGTTTTCTCTCTAGCTATACTTACTTGCTCATTTTCTAATTTTATTTCGTAATAGTATTCTCCTATTTTTATATAATTTTTTCCATCTTTTTCAGCTGTTTCATATCCATTTTCTTCTAGTTTTCCTATTACATCACTTAATTCTGTTTCTTCTCCATGTCCTTCCATTTGTTTTTCTAATATTAAATTTGAATATTCCAATCTTGCTTCTTCTTCTGTCTTCGCTACTTTGTTTGTTTCTTTTACTATATTTGCTTGGTTTATTATTCCATTTTCACTTGTTAATGCTGCTATTGTTACTCCTGCTAATATTAACATTACTATTATTGTTACTGCTAATGCTATTAATGTTATTCCTTTTTCCTTTTTTCTATTGTTCATTTGTTTTTATCCTCCTTTATCTTTGTGTTTCTTATTTTTTATTTTATAGTCTTTTTGACTTTATTTTCTCCCCTCCTCCTCTTTTGTACTTTTTATAAACGTTTTTATTAAGCATATTGCGCATCTTGTTTTAATTATAACGTATATCTTAAAGTTACGCAACCTGTATAACAATATTTTTGTCATTAAGTATATAACTTAATCATTTTAGTATTAAGAAGATACCTTAATTCAAGCACTTTTAAGAGATTTTATAAGA
>CAKOVS010000012.1 GCA_934122085.1 uncultured Clostridia bacterium
TCTATATTTAATTTCATTTTATTTATCCTCTCTTTCGTAATTTAATTACTTATCTTTTTCAATATTTCTCTTTTCTTATTATTTTCATCTAAGTAATATTGTAATATAACTTTTAATCTGTCATTTGAAAATTTCTCTAATAATTCTTGATTATTTTTTAATTGTTCCATAAATTGTTGCTTTTGATATTCATTATTAAATTCTATTTTTTCAATATCTATTTTCATATTATTTTTAAATTGATTATTAGAATTAAATATAATTTCATTACTTTCTATTTTTTCTGCTTTATATTTGTTTTTTCTAAAAATTTGCTTTATTTTTTGAAAAATCTTATAAAAAATTCCATTTCTTTGTTTTACTGGTAAATTACTATTCATTATTTTTTCTCGTATAATAAATATGCAAATATTATACAAACTCCTTTCTTTGTTTTCTACTTTTGTGATTGTTTTTTACTATTTATTTGTTCATCTATTTTTTGTCCGTCTTGTATTGCTCCTTTTATTTCTCCTATTAACTTTTTCTTTTCTTCATATTCTTTTACCTTTTTTTGATAATTTCTTCTTGATAGTCCAAATATAGAATTAAATTTATTTCCTTTTACTATTGATCCACCTATACTTTCTATAAATGCTTGTCTTTCTTTTATTTCTTCTAATGTCCACGACAAAATTGATGCACTTGTTTTTATTGTTTCTAATACTCCTATACTTTGTAAATATAGTAAAGTTTTTTGAAGTTGCTTTAAATTTTTTGATACTATTAAAGGTGTTAAATATTCTTCTCCGTAATTTTGTTTTATATATTCAATATTTTCCTTTAATTGTTTTGAATTTTTCATAAACACACTTCCTGTTATTTCTATTCCGTTTTCTTTACATATTTCAACTATTTCTTTTATTTCGGCTGTTGTTTTCAAAAACACATTTCCTTTTGCTTCTATTCTGTTTTCTTCACAAACTTCCACTATTTCTTTTATTTCAGCTGCTGTTCTTAAAAACACGCTTCCTGTTACTCCTATTCCATTTTCTCTGCACACTTTCACTATTTCTTTTATTTCAGCTGCTGTGCTCTTAAACACACTTCCTGTTACTTCTATTCTATTTTCTTGGCATACCTTCACTATTTTCTTTATTTCTTCTGCTGTTCTTAAAAATATGCTTCCTGTTACTTCTATTCTATTTTCTTGGCATACTTTCACTATTTCTTTTATTTCAGCTGCTGTTCTATAAAATATGTTTCCTGTTACTTCTATTCCGTTTTCTTTACATACTTCTACTATTTCTTTTATTTCAGCTGCTGTTCTATTAAACATAGTTGATTTGACTTCTATTCCGTTATCCTCGCACACTTTCACTATTTCTTTTATTTCGGCTGCTGTTCTCAAAAACACACTTCCTGTTACTTCTATTCCGTTTTCTTTACACACTTCCACTATTTCTTTTATTTCGGCTGCTGTTCTCATAAACACATTTCCTGTTGCTTCCATTCCATTTTTTTTACATACTTCTACTATTTCTTTTATTTCGGCTACTGTTCTCTTAAACACACTTCCTGTTACTTCTATTCCGTTTTCTTCACACACTTCCACTATTTCTTTTATTTCAGCTGCTTTTCTCCTAAACACATTTCCTGTTGCTTCTATTCCGTTTTCTTCACACACTTCCACTATTTCTTTTATTTCGGCTGCTTTTCTCCTAAACGCACTTCCTGTTATTTCTATTCCGTTTTCTTGACATACTTGCTCTACTTGCTTTATTTTATCAACATCTTTTTTAGAAATTGCTGCACTTAATATATTTTCTTTTGTTAATTCTGGGCATTTTTCTTCTATCTCTTGTATTCTTTCTACTGGTACTCTTAAAATTGAAGTTATTTGTTCTATGTACTTTTTTCCGTATCTATTTTCATCTGATACATATTCATATGTTTTCTTTAATTGCTCTGGGTCTGTACTTAAAATATGTAAACATGTTTCTACATCTCTTGTATTTATTTTCTTTTCATTTAAAAATTTCCAATTTTCTTTTATTGCTTCAATTTTTAAATATAATATACTTGGACATTTTTCTATATTATTTGGTATTACTTTCAAAGTATCTCTTAAAAAATCAAGTACATAACAAATGCTATTATAATCTGCTTTTTCCAATACATTTTCATTATTTTTTATTAATTTCTTACTATCTAATCCATATTTATTACATATTTCTTCAAACTGCATCCTATTTATCATCTTTTTTCCTCCATTAAATCGCACAAATTATTGCGTCTAATCCAACATTCAAATCAATCAATCCAATTTTATATTGATAATCTAAATCTTCCAATTGTTGAATTATTTTTCTTAACTCTTGTTCACTAAATTTTTGAGTTTGCATTTTATATTTATTTACTAAAAACATCTGATTTGGCTTTAAATTTAAACTTGTAGCAACATCTTTATTATTTGCAATAGCTATTTTTACAAAATATAATTTTTTCAAATGATTATATAATGTTATTAAAATCTTTTGAATTGGTTCTTTTGAGGCAATTAAATTATGTAATACATCAATTGCCTCTTTTGTCTTTTTCTGTCCTAAATTGTCTGTTAAATCAAATATCACACTTTCTACTTTTTTTGTACATAATGCATCTATATCTAGTTTTTGTACTTTTCCACCTTCACCTGCATATTCAATTAATTTTCTGGTTTCATTTATTAAGTCTTGCATATTTGTGCCACAACATTCTATTAAATATTGTAGATCTTTCTCATCAAATTGGACTTTATATGCATTACATATTGCTTTTAATCTTTTTATTATTTGGGCAGGTTTTTGTTCTTCAAATTCACATATTATTCCTATTTTTTCAATTGTATTAAAAATAGAGTTTTTTTCCGCTTCATCTTCAATAAATATTAGCAAAACTGATTCTTTTATCATTTCTACATTGTCTTTTAAATATTCATTTATTCTATCTTTTAATTCTTTACTTGCTCCACCTGTTTTTCCTTTTCCTTCTCTTTTAAATATCCCTGTATTTTTAGCAATTATTAATTTTTTAGGATAGCCAAAAGCAGGAGTTTCTATGTCTGCAATTAACTCCTGGATACTATTTTCATCAATTATTATATAATTTATTCCTTTTACTAGTTCACCAAAAACTTTTTTCATTTTTTTTACTTGTTGTTCTAATAAAAAAGTTTCTGCCCCATAAAATAAATATATTCCTTCTGCAACTCCACTATTTATTTGTTTTTCAAGTTCTTCTACTTTTAGCATCTCTATTCTCCTTATCTCTATCCAAATCACTTAAATTATACAATTTATATATGATTTTTGCAACTTTATACACAAAAAATAAGAACATATTTAAAATATGCTCCTATTTCAATATTTTTTAACTTCTAGTAATAATTCTAAATACTTCTGCAACACTCCATGCTTGCGCCACAGCACCTTTAGGTTCAAATGGTCTTTTAGAATCATATATTTCAGCAATGCTTCCAATGCAACCTCTTTCATTAATTTCTTTTGAAAATGTTTCTGTAACACTTTGTATAAATTCCTCTAATTGCTCATTATATTTTTTCTTACCAGTTTTACTCTCTGTTGCAAATCTTTTTAAACAATTATAATATAGACCTAACAACCATGTCCATGTAATTCCTTGATGATAGCTAAAATCTCTTTTAAAACTATCTCCTTCATATACATCTATATAATTTTCTTCTCCTTTTGCCAATGTTTTTAGTCCATATTTATTTAACAATTTTTTTGTTACTGTTTCAAACATTTCTTTTGCTTCTTTTGAATTTATGTCTAACACTGGATATGACAAACTTAATGCAAATAATTGATTTGGCCTAACTTTTCCATCTTCAAGTACATCATATAAACATTTTTTTGATTTATTATAAAATTTTTCTCTAAAGGACTTTTTACATTTATTTGCCATTCTTTCATATTTTTCTTGTCTGCTATCATCTTTTTGATATTCAACTAATTCAGTCATAATTTTTAATGCATTATACCACATTGCATTTATTTCAACTGGCTTACCGTTTCTTGGTGTTGCTGGAATCCCATCATATTTTACATCCATCCATGTATTTTGTGTATATGGTGTTCCTGATACTATAAGCCCATCTGTATCTAAATAAATATTATTATCATCTATATCTATTCCTATTGAATAATTTTTTATGATATGTTCCAAACTTGGATATATTTCATTCATAATAAAATCATAATCTTTAGTATATTCTATATATTTTTTTACTTGTTCAAATAGCAATAATGATGAGTCAACACTATTATATAATGGTCTATAATCGTCTTCACTATATGAATTTGGTACTAAACCATATTTCATATCTCTTACACAACCTCTTAAAACTTTTTTTGCTATTTCATATTTTTTAGTAACTAATAAACATCCTTCAAATGAAATCAATGTATCTCTCATCCAATCTAAAAACCATGGATATCCTGCAATCATTGAATATGTATTAAAAAATGGTCTTATTATAATAAAATTATCTATTGCTATTAAAAATTGTTTTATTAATTTATCTTTTTGTTCCTCTTCTTCTGTTTTATCTTCTTTTGAAATATCAATTAATTTTGATTTTGCAAATTCTTGATTTTGTCTTACAATTTCATTTGTAATAATTGCTCTAGCATCTAATTCTTCAATATTTTCTTCTAATGAACAAATTACTGAAATTTCTTTTTCTTCATTTGGTCCTATTTCTATTTCAAATCTTCCTGGTATTACATGATTTTCTTCTGCTTCAAATCCTCTTTTTTCTTCTTCTATATAAAACATATTTTTGAATGTATCATTATAATGTTCTATATACTTTCCTTCTGACAACATCATATATATTGGAACACCATTATCTATTTTAATTTCAAGTTTTGTTTTATTAATTTTTTGTTTCAAATCAAAAACATGATCTTTATTCATTCCATGTGCATTTCTAAAATCCATTACAGGTGTTAATATTAATTTTGCTTTTTCGCTTCCATTTTTTACTTTATAAAAAATAGCAACTGTATTTTTAAAATGTTGCATACAAATTGCTTTAGTTATTTCCACATCACCAACTTTATATGCAAATATAGGCATATATTCTTTTATAAAACATTCTTGATATTTATATCCATGTGTTATAAAATTTTTGCCTATATTTGTATATAAATCTGTTTTGTTTCCATTTATTTCTATACTTTCATCTAATTTTGATAATATTAATGTTCTTCTTGCTGGTGGCATAAGTGGGGCTATTAATAGACCATGATATCTTCTTGTATTTGCTCCTATTATTGTTGATGATGCAAATCCTCCAAGTCCATTTGTTATTACCCATTCTTTGTTTAAGCCTTTTTCTAAATTTAAGTTTTCTTTTGCAAATTTCATTTATTTATTAGCAATTAAAATTTGTGCGTTTATTTTTCTAATTCGCACAAATTTCAACTACTTTCCTCCTTTAGTTTTATTTTCACATATAATTATTCATTTTCATGACTTTTTCTAAACTTTTCATCAGATTCTCTAATTGATTGGATTCTATCACTATATTTTGAATTAAATTTACTTTTTCTAACTGGTTTTTTCTTTTTATTTTGTGGTTTCTTCTGATCTTTTTTCTCCATTTTTGCTTGCAATTTCTTTATTTTGTTAATACGTTTATCTGATTTTAATTTTGCATTTAGCATTACATATTCTGGATCATCTTCTCTATCTTCATATTTTAAATCATTACATATTAATTTTATTGCTGATTCTGCAACCATATATGGATCATGTCTAACTTTTCCATCAATTATTGTAGAAATATTTTTCTTAATAAATTTAATCTTTTTAATTTTAGGATCATTTAGATTTTGTTCAACTAAATCTGCTCCTTCTTTATTATATTTCTTTATATATTCTGGAATAACTTCTCCTGTATCATAAATACAATAATCTATTAATCCTTCTCCACAATGGTCTATTATAGCTTTTATATGGTCCGCAACAGAATAGTTGTCTGTTTGACCAAATTCTGTCATAATGTTATTTATATATATTTTTATTGCTTTGCTTTCTTTTATTGCCTTTGCAACACCATTTACTAATAAATTTGGTATTATATTTGTATATAAACTTCCTGGACCAATTATTATACTATCAGCTTCTCTTATCGCTTCTAATACTCCTTCTGCTGGTTTACAATTTGATGGTTGAATATATACTCTATTTATTTTTGTCATATTATCAGATACAACTTGTGGTATCATTTCTTTATTTTCAACAACATATCCATTTTCTAACTCTGCACATATATTCATTTCTGTATTTGTTACTGGAAGAATCTTTCCTGTGATATTAAATATTGAATCACTTTTTTCTATTGCTCTTACATCACTTCTAAAAACTTCTTTCATTGCTGTAAAATAAATGTCTGAAAATTTTAATCCTCTTAATTCTGGATTTATCATTTCATGGTTCATTAATCTTCCGATGTCTTCTTTTCTTTCTGGTGCTAATGCTACTATACTATCTTTTATATCTTCTAAAGGTAATACTGTTTGTAATTTTTTTCTTGATAATGTTGGCTCTTTTCCATATTCTGATACTGCTACAATCGCTGTTATATTATTTGTATATCTTTTCATTCCTGTAAGCACTGTATTTAGCCCTGCTCCTCCACCAATTACTACTACTTTTGGTCCTTTTTCATATATTGTTCTATCAAAAATTAATGAATTTACATTTACATTCTTTTTATTTTTCATTCTGTCATCTGTTGCTTCTATAAACAATTCCATATTTCTCTTGTTTAACATTATAAGTCCTATAACTATACAAACAAATCCAATTGCAAATATTACAACTACTTTTCCAGCTTCTGAAAATTGCATTTCTTTTTGTACTAATATATCAGATATTCCATAACATGTAAGTATTATTCCTATTAATATTAAAAACATCCATCTTTTCATTTTCGAACTTGATTTTAACCAATGCATTATTCCCTTCATTTTTATACCTTCCTTTTAATGTATTATTTCTATCTCTGTTTCGATTTCTTTTCCAAATTTTTCATAAACTTCTTGCTTTATATATTTAATCAATTCTTCAACATCTTTTGATGTTGCATTTCCTGTGTTTATTATGAATCCTGCATGTTTTTCAGATACTTGTGCTCCCCCTATTTGATATCCTTTTAGTCCACATTCATCAATTAATTTTGCTGTTATAAAATCTGTTCCTCTTTTAAATGTACTTCCTGCACTTGGATATTCTATAGGTTGCTTTTCTTTTCTAAAGTTCGCATATTCTTGCATCTTTTCCTGTATTTCTTCTTTATTTCCTTTGTTTAATTCTAATTCTGTTTCTACTATAATATATTCATTGTTAGTAAATAGACTATTTCTATATTCAAATTTTGCTTGTTCATTATTTATCTTATGTATCTCGCCATTTCCATCAATATATGTTACTGTTTTTACTATATCTTTCATTTCAGAGCCATGTGCTCCTGCATTCATTCTAATAGCTCCACCAATTGTTCCTGGTATTCCACTTGCGAACTCAAATCCTGAAATCTCTTTATTGGCTAGTTTTTGTGCTAATTCGCCTAGTTTTACACCAGCTCCTACTGTTATTTTAAATTTATTATCTACTTCTTCTATCTCTACTTTTTTTATTTCTATTTTTAATACTATTCCTTTTATTCCTCCATCACTAACTAGTAAATTACTTCCATTTCCCAAAATAAAAGTTGGAATATTGTTTCGTTTTATATATTTTATTATATTTGTTAATTCTTCTACTGTTGAAATTTTTAATAAAATTTCTGCTTCTCCACCAATTTTAAATGATGTGTATTTTTTCATTTGTACATTTTGCAAAATTTTCTCTTTTGGAATTATTTTTTCTATCTCATTTATATTCATAAATTAATTCCTTTCAAAATATTATTCAAATGATGCATATAATAATTCTCCATTTGAAGTTTTCTTTACTGTTATATTCATAACTTCACCTGTTTTATAACAAACTATATATTGATAATTTGATTCTTCTATTCCTATATCTTTTAATTTATTTTCATCTAATTTATAATAACTGCTTTCTGTTCTGTTATTTGATGAAAAAGCTATATTTTTTACTTTTAATGAATCTCTATATTCTGTTGGAATATCATTTATGCTTTGTATTTTGTCTCCAACTAAATAAGATATATCATTAAAGATTTGATATTTTGTATATACTTCTAATACTGCATGTTGTACAATCTCAAGTTCTGATGTTAATTTTTTTCTACTAGATTCATTAACTGAACTTATTCCTGAATAAGTAGTAATTGATAGAATTATTACCATAACAATCATCATTACAGCTAATGCTATTAATGTTATACCTTTTTCATTTTTTTTCATTTGCATATTTTTCCACATTCCTTTCTTAAAGTATTAACAAATTTGTAATTCTTTTTTTATAAATCTTTGTTGTTATATTATCATTTTTTTCCTATTTTTACAAGATTTTTTAAGAAATCTCTTTGTTTTTTCTCAAATATGTAGTATAATATAATTGTAGTGTTTTAATTCAATAAAAATTAAAAATTGATAAAAAGCTTTTGGGCTAGAATTGGAGGGTTCTATGTGGCAAATATGGTTAATTGCTTCTGGAATATTTTTTATATGTGAAATAATTACTGTAGGCTTCTTAGTTTTTTGGTTAGGTGTTGGTGCTTTAGTTGCAATGCTTGTTAGTTTTTTTACATCAAATATTATTGTTCAAATGTCTGTATTTGTAATATCTTCTGGCTTATTAATTTTTGCAACAAGACCATTAGTTAATAAAATAAATAGAAAAGATGTTGTTCCAACTAATGTTTATTCTTTAATTGGAAAAAAAGCAATTGTTATTGAAGATATAGATTGGGTAACAGGAAAAGGTCAAATTAAATTTGAAGGTGAAATTTGGTCTGCTAAAAGTAAAGAACAAGTAAACATTCCAACAGGCAGTGAAGTTGAAATTGTTTCAATAGAAGGTGTAAAAGCATTTGTTAAACCATTAAAAATAAATTCTAATATAAAAGCTTAGTATTAAATTGTTTTTAATATTATTATATATATTACCTAAGAAAAAATTTATAAAATATTAAAATATTATATGTAGGCAATATATAATTGCCAAAAAGGAGGAAATTATGTGGTTTTTAATTGTGCTACTTGTTATAATATTAGTTATAGCATTCAAATCAATTAAAGTTGTTAGACAATCTGAGGTTTATATTATTGAAAGATTAGGAAAGTTTCACAAAGTTGCTGATGCTGGTCTTACAATAATAATTCCATTTTTTGACCATGTTAGAAGTGTTGTAAGTTTAAAGCAACAAACAATGGATGTTCCACCTCAAGGAGTTATTACTAAGGATAATGTTACAATAACAATAGATACTGTTGTATTTTATCAAATAACAGACCCAGCAAAAGCTGTTTATGAAATTCAAAGTTTAAAGAAAGGTATTGAATATCTTGCAATTACTACAATACGTGATATTGTTGGTAAAATGGACTTAGATGAAACATTTAGTTCTAGAGATGGTATAAACTCTCAATTAAGAACAATACTTGATGATGCAACAGATAGATGGGGATGTAAAATTGATAGAGTTGAAATCAAAGATATTACACCTCCTGCAGATATTAGAGATGCAATGGAAAAACAAATGAATGCAGAAAGAAATAAAAGAGCATTAATTCTTGAAGCAGAAGCTCAAAAACAATCTGCTGTTACTATTGCAGAAGGTAAAAAACAAGCTGCCATTCTTGAAGCTGAAGCTGACAGAGAATCTAGAATTCGTAGAGCTGCCGGTGAAGCACAAGCTATTAAAGAAGTTGCAGAAGCTAAAGCTAAAGAAATTGCTATGGTTTATGATGCAATAAAATCTGCTGATCCAGATGAAAAACTTGTTCAAATTAAATCTCTTGAAGCTCTTGAAGAAATTGCAAAAGGTGATGCAAATAAGGTATTTATTCCTTTTGAAGCAACAAGTGTTTTAAGTAGTTTAGGTGCTGTAAAAGAAATTTTAAAAGATGATAAAAAATAATAAATTAATAAAAGACCTCAATATTAAAATGAGGTCTTTTATTTTAAATATGGTTCTATATGAATAATAGCTTTATACACATTATCTAATTTTGTCATATCTTTCTCAAGTTTATCTGCTAATTTATGACTTTGGAATGTTGTCATATTTCCGTCAACAGCTATCGTTAAGAATACAATATATTGATATCCAACAGGTGCTGATGAAATATCATTTATGGATTTTATTTCTTTATATGTATGTAAAACATTTAATATAGTATCTTTTGTTTTTTCATCAATTGATCTATCCATTAATATATTATAACTTTCTATAAAAATTTCTACACCTGTTTTGCATATCCAAGCAGATATTCCTATTCCTACAACTCCATCAAACCATTGTATACCTTTTAAAGATAATAGTACAGAAATTAATGTAAATGTTGTTATTATACAGTCATTTCTATGGTCTTCCATACTCGCTTGTAATAAAATATTTTTACATTTTTCATAAGATATCTTTACATAAATATATAAACACAATTTAGTTATAATTGTTACAATACATACTACTACAAGCCACCATGAAAATGTTAATTCGCTTCCATTTATTAAACTTTTGAATGCATCTATTATCGTTTTTATAGATACAAATATCATTGATATTGATATAAAAAGTGAAAATATATATTCTGCTTTTCCATGTCCAAAATTATGGTCATCATCACGTGGTACACTTGCAATTTTATTTCCTATTGATGTCATTATAGATGCAAATATATCTCCTGCACTATTTATACTATCTGCTATCATAGCTTGACTTTTTGTTGAAAATCCAACAATTGCTTTTATTGAAAGTAAAAATATGTTTCCTATTATTCCAAATAATCCTACTCTTTTAGTTATTTCAAATCTATTCACATTCTTGTTTTCTTTCATAATGTTTCTCCCTTATTTTGAATTTGTGTATTTTATTATTATATATCTTTACTTTTTATTTAGCAATAGTTTTATATATGGAATTAATACTTTTAAATTTGGTTTAAAAATATGAAAATTTATCTAGATTTATTTACTCCTAATATTCCACCAAACATACCACATATCATTCCTGAGATAATCATTGCGATTGATTGCATTGATAATGCAAATTTTTGATTTATTATACTTGAAATTACATATATTCCTATTAGATATATTCCGCCTATTATAGCTCCATTTAATAAGCCATTTTTTTGCATTTTGGAATTTGATATTGTGCTACCTATAAATATGCTTATTGCTGTTATTACTATTATTGTTGGTGTTATAAAACTTTCACTTATGTTTGTATATGTGAAAATTACTGAGAATATTAATAAAAATATTATTGTTGTCATAAATGATATTATTGTTCCTTTTATAACATTTGAAATTGATGCCATCATTTTTTATTTACCTGATATTTTTCTTCTCTATATCAGTTTCTCCTTTCTTTTTTATATATTTTATTCATAAGTTTGAATTTTATGAGTTATTCTTACCATATTTAATTCTCCAAAATTTAAAAGGCATAGATTACATAAAATGCAATCTATGCCTTTTGATATAAAAATAATTTTTGAAAAGTTTTTTTCTAATTTTTCTATTACATCACTTAATTCTATTTCTTCTCCATGTCCTTCCATTTGTTTTTCTCCTCCTATTATATATAATAATTTTTTCTTTAAATATATAATTTAAAGATCTTCTTCAAATTAATTTGAGCAATAAAAAATCATAAAGTCAATGGAAATATCATAATTTTAATTAATAAATTAGGAAGTTCAGAGAACTTTCCTAGTATATAAAAAATACACCTCCATTATGAGATGTATTCTTCAATATAAATTATTCAGCTTTTTCTGATGTTTCAGCAACAGTTTCTGTAGCTTCTGCAACTGGTTCTTCTGCTAAATCTTCTTTAACAACAATTTCTTTGTTTTCAATTCTAGCTCCAACCATTTCTTTTGTCTTAGAAGCTTTTCCTGTTCTCTCTCTTAAGTAGTATAATTTAGCTCTTCTAGCTTTACCAACTCTAACTACTTCTACTTTTTCAACTAATGGTGAATGGATTAAGAATGTTTTTTCAACTCCTACACCGTAAGAGATTTTTCTTACTGTAAATGTAGCGTTAACTCCTCCACCTTGTTTTTTAATTATAATTCCTTCAAATACTTGGATTCTTTCTTTGTTTCCTTCTTTGATTTTAACATGTACTCTTACTGTATTTCCAACTTTTAAATCTGGAATAGTATTTTTTAATTGTTCATGTTCTATTGATTTTATGATATCCATCGTATTTACCTCCTTCTTTCTTCGTACAAGCGGTGCACTGGAATTGTTTTGCACTTTGCACATAATTATTTTATATCTTTTTTAGATTTTATTTCATCTAAATATTTTTTATCTTGTTCAGATAATTCTACATTTTCTAAAAGTTCTGGTCTTTTATAATATGTATTTTTTAAAGCTTGATATCTTCTCCATTTGTTTATATTTTCATGATGACCTGATTGTAAAATTTCTGGTACCTTTACACCTTCAAAGGTTTCTGGTCTAGTATATTGTGGATATTCAAGAATTCCTTGCGAAAATGATTCTTCAGATGTTGAATCATCACTTAAAACTCCTTCTACATATCTACTTACAGAATCTATTAATACCATTGCTGGAAGTTCCCCTCCTGTTAGTACATAATTTCCTATAGATATTTCCTCATCTACAATTTTATCTAATACTCTCTGGTCTACTCCTTCATAATGTCCACAAAGTATGATAAGATGTTCTTCTTTACTTAATTCTTCTACCTTTTTTTGATTTAAAACTTGTCCTTGTGGTGACATATATATAACTTTAGCATTTGTTTTTTTTATAGATTTATATGCATTATATATAACATCTGCTTGCATTACCATACCTGCACCACCACCATATGGTGTGTCATCAACTTTTTTGTGCTTATTTTCTGAAAAGTCTCTAATATTTATTAAATTAACTTCTATTAGTTTATTTTCTTCTGCTCTTCCTAGAATGCTTTGCTTAACAGGCTCAAACATTTCAGGAAATAGTGTAAGCACATCAAATTTCATACATTCCTCAACTTTCTAAATCAATCCTGGTATTAGATGAACTGTAATTTTTCTACCTTCTAAATCGACATTTTTTATAACATCTTTTATTCCTGGTAGTAAAACTTGTTTTCCTAATTCATCTTTTATTACATATATGTCATTTGCTCCTGTATTATAGATATCATCAACTTTTCCTAGTAGTTTTCCTTCTTCTGTATAAACTTCCAATCCAATTAAATCTACTATATAATATGTTCCCTCTTCAAGTGGAACAGCATGTTCTCTATCTACTTCAAGATAAGCATTTTTTAGTAAATCTGCTTGTTCTGGTGTATTTATACCTTCAAGCTTTATCAATACCATATTTTTATGATATCTTACTCTTTCTACTTTATAAAGTTTTGATTCTTTTTTAGATTTAACATATACTTCTTCTAAATCGTCAAATCTTGTTATATCATTTGTAAAAGGTGTTACTTTAATTTCTCCTTTTATACCATGTGTATTAACAATTTGACCTATTTCTAGCTTTTTTTGCATTGTTTACCATTCCTTTCATGGTAAATTTATCTATCCAATAAATTCAACATTTACTTTTTTGTCTTTTTTTCCAGCAACTGCTTTCATTACTGTTCTGATAGATTGAGCTATTTTTCCTTGTTTTCCAATTACTTTTCCAAAGTCTTCATCAGCTACTTTTACTTCGAAAACTATTGATTTTTCATTTTCAACTTCTTTTATTTCAACAGCATCTTTATTGTTTACTAAGTTTTTGATTATAACTTCTAAAACTTCTTTCATAATCTTTCCTCCAACATAATATTTTTTTCAAAAAAATTATGCGTTTTTGATTAATGCTTTTACTGTTTCTGTTGGTTGTGCACCATTTTTCATCCATTGTTCTAATTTTTCTTTATTTAATACTATTGTAGATGGTTCTGTCATTGGATCATATGTTCCAATTTGTTCAATTATTTTTCCATCTCTTGGAGATCTAGAATCAGCTACTACTATATGATAGAATGGAGCTTTTTTCTTTCCTTCTCTTTGTAATCTTATTTTTACCATTTTTAATTTCACCTCTTTCTGAATTAAAATTTCTGTATTTAGAAATTTTAGATTTTTATATATAAAATATAAAATTAATAACTTATTTAAAATTTGAAGTCTTTGAACTCTTTCATATCGTCCATATTCATACTTTTCATCATTTTTCTCATACTGCCTTTATCATTTTTTAATTTTTTCATCATTTTTTGTGTCATTTCAAATGAATTTATGAATTTGTTTACATCTTGTACTTGTGTTCCACTTCCTTTTGCAATACGTAATCTTCTACTTCCATTTAAGATTTTTACATTTCTTTTTTCTTGTTTTGTCATTGAACATATTATTGCTTCAACTTTATCAAATTCTTTATCGTCAATGTTTAAATCTTTTATTTTGTTCATTCCTGGTATCATTTTTAATATTGATGAGAATGAGCCCATTTTCTTTACTTGACGTATTTGTGCTAAATAGTCATCTAAATCTAATTCATTTTTACGTAATTGCTTTTCTAATTTTTCAGCATCTTCTTCTGATATAGCTTCTTCTGCTTTTTCAATTATTGAAAGTACATCTCCCATTCCTAAAATTCTTGATGTCATTCTTTCTGGATTAAATACTTCTATATCATTTAATTTTTCACCTGTTGCTGCAAATTTTATTGGCTTTCCTGTTACTTTTTTTACTGAAAGTGCTGCACCACCACGTGTATCTCCATCTAGTTTTGTTAATACAACTCCATCAATTCCAACATTTTCATTAAATGTTTGTGCAATGTTTACTGCATCTTGACCTGTCATTGAGTCAACTACTAATAATATTTCGTGTGGTTTTATATTTGTTTTTAGATTTTTTAATTCTTGCATTAACTCTTCATCTATATGTAGACGTCCAGCTGTATCTAATATGACTACATCATTTAGTTTTGACATTGCAACACTCATTGCTTGTTTTGCAATATGTACAACATCTTTTGATTGTTCATTTGCATATACTGGTATATTTAATTGTGCTCCAACAACTTGTAATTGTTTTATAGCTGCTGGTCTATAAATATCACATGCAACTAGCAATGGTTTCTTACCTTGTTTTCTTAATAGATTTGCTAACTTTCCTGCTGTAGTTGTTTTACCAGAACCTTGAAGTCCAACTAGCATTATTATTGTTGGTGGGTTTGGTGTAAAATTGATTTTACTTTCTGTTCCACCTAATAGTTCTATCATTTCATCTTTAACAATTTTTATTACTTGTTGACCTGGTGTTAATGATTTCATAACATCTTGTCCTAAAGCTTTTTCTTGAATATTTGCTATAAATTCTTTTACTATTTTATAGTTTACATCAGCTTCTAATAATGCTAATTTTACTTCTCTTAGCATTTCTTTTAAGTCAGATTCTGTTATTCTGGCTTTTCCTCTTAGTTTTCTTGTTATTTCCTGAAATCTTGATGATAGTCCTTCAAATGCCATATTTGCCTCCTAATTCTTTTGTTTATACTAAACAATTTAATTCTTTTTTAACTTCTTCTAATATATTATTAACTTTTTCATCTGATGAATCTTCATGTATTTTATTAAGTTGTGCTAATATATTCTCAATTTGTTTTTCTTGATTCATTGTCTTCTTCATAAACAATAGCTTTTCTTCATATTCGAAAAGTTTCTTTTCCCCCTTTTTTATGATATCTCTTACTCCTTGCCTTGTTATTCCATCATTTTGTGCTATTTCTGCTAATGACAAGTCTTCATTGTAGTAGTAGTCTATGTATTCTTTTTGCTTTTCTGTTAATAGTTCTCCATATATTTGCCATAACATACTTATTTCTATTTTTTTATCCATTTTCTACCACTCCTATTTTTCTAAAGTGATACCTTATAATGTTAAATAAGGTGTAATGCTAATATACTTTACACCTTTTTTGCTAATTTGTCAAGTGTTTTAAGGATTTTTTTACATTTTTATTGTTATAAAACCCAAAAAAGGAAACAACTAATTAAAGTTGCTCCCTTACATATTTTCTTTTTTTTGATTGAAACACCTCTGGTGGTATTATTGGATTAAATCCTTCGCCATCAAATACATCTAACTCTATTGTTCTTGTTAGTAGGTCAGTATATGTATATGATGCGGTTCTATTGTTTTCCTCATATTTAACAACAAAAAGGTTGCTATATACTTTTTCTATTGTTCCTTCTTTTTCAAATTCCCTGCTTCTGCCCAATGAGCCTTTCACAATAATCTTTTGACCAATTTTGTCTGTAATGTCTGTTTTTAAACTTGAAATATCAGTTCTACAAATCATTAGATTCACCTACTTTGCTTAAGATATGCCAAGTATATCATCTGAAAGATCATTTGTCAAAGACTGTAAATTTATGTCATCAAAATATTTCCTTAGACTATCAACACATTCACGTTTTATTACATTAATATTACTTTTATATTACAATTATATTACAATTGTATATTTTATATAATTATTATACTTTTTTTGCCCATTGCCCCAATTCCATCTACTCCATTTTTCCCATCTCTTAATTCATTTGCAAAATCATCTATTGTTATATATTTTCTATTATCTGTTTCTGCAACATTTTTGGCAACAATTAATGGATCTAAAAAATCTATCAAAATTCTTGATGGTGATGATGCAAAATTCGCCCCTGCAGATATTAATGCTTCAAAATAACTTTGGCAAGCCCCTGCAAATATTACTAAATTCTTTTTACTTACCCTTTCAAATTCTCTTGCTTGTTTTACTGTTTCTATAAAATGTCTTGAATTTCTATAATTAAATATATCATTTGTAGCATTATTTTTTAACATTCCATCATGTCCTGTAATAATTAATATATCAGGATTGTATAACATTAATAATTGTCTAATTACTTTTGGTTGCTTATTTTCTACTATATTTTTAACTACTGCATTTAGTCCCATTTTTTTATAATACATTACAGATTTTCCTGCATATTTTTTATCTCCATCTAAATGTAGTATTTTTCCTGTTTTAATTATTCCTTTAATTCTCTCATCATCATTATTTTTAATACTATTTTTTACCCTTTTTTTTAACTCCGCTTCAGAATTTTGTTTTTCTTGCCTACTTACTAATTTTAAATCTCCAATTTCAGAATCTGCTATTATCCTGACATCTATCCCTTTTAATATTGCTACCTTTGTATTATTTGATGTTATTATTTTATCAACCTTAAATATTATGTCATTATTATATGAGTTTCTTGTTACACTATCTCCTCTTTTTATATCTTTCATTTTATTTTGCTAATTACTAGCATTTCTCCTTATAACATAATATAGTGAAGAGTTTTAGTTCTCTTCACTATATTTTATGTTTTTTATAAGTATTTGTGTTTAATTTTATTTATTCTTGTAAAAATTCTATAACAGAATGTAATTTTGTGTCATCTTCACTTTTTACACAAATAACATGTGTATTATTTATAAAAGAATATTTACATTTTACTGTTTCACCTAATTTAATTTCTTTCTTATAAGAAATTTTAAAATTATTAAACTCTTTTTCATTATCATATACCTCATCTGGTAAGGCTTCATTTGCCAAGTCTAGATAGTTTATATTGTGCATATGATGATTTACATCAATATCTCCTCTTTTTACAGTATATTTTGATTCTCGTTCATAATTATCTAATTCTTTAATTTTATCAAATGTTTCATCTTCAAATACACATTTATTAGACTCTGGTTGATATTTTGACAATATTTCATCAGTAATTCTCTCCATTTTTCCTGTTTCAATATTAACTAAAACCCACCTTGAGATTGCCTTTACTATTACATTTCCCTGTTCATCAACAACTTCAAAATCACGATATGCATAATATTTTAGCCCCTCTTTTGACCATGTTCTTGCCAATATTTTTTCTGCATAATTAGGTCTTCTTATAACTTGTACTTTCCAATCTAACAAAATCCATGTTAAATGTGTTTTATCCATTGTTGGAATTCCATATCCAGCAATATTAGAATGTACTCCTCCAATATCCTCTAAAATGCCTAATAATGCTTTATTTGTTATTTTATTTTCTTTTCCTATTTCTGATAATTTAACGTAATATTCTCTTTCTACTATCATCTTGCTCCTTCTTTCTTATAAAAAGGTGCTATTTAAGCACCTTTTCATGGCATATTTTAATATCCTGGCTTTTCTAAAAGTCTAAACATATTTTTCTTGTATTTTTCAACACCTGGTTGATTAAATGGGTTTACCCCTAATAACATTCCAGACATTGCACATGCTTTTTCAAAAAAGTATATCAAATGCCCTATTGTTTCTTCTGATAATCTTGGTAATTCTAATACTATATTTGGAACATCTCCTGCTGTATGTGCTTCTATCGTTCCTTCCATTGCTTTTTTATTTACATAGTCTAATGTTTTTCCTGCTAAATAATTTAATCCATCTAAATTATCTTCTTCTTCTTTTAAGTCTATATCTGATTCTGATTTTTCAATTCTTATTACTGTTTCAAATAGATTTCTTCTACCTTCTTGAATATATTGTCCCATAGAGTGCAAATCTGTTGTAAAGTCAACACCTGCAGGGAATATTCCTAATTGGTCTTTTCCTTCACTTTCTCCAAATAATTGTTTCCACCATTCTGTAAAATAGTGCATTTTAGGTTCATAATTTACCAATATTTCTGTATTTTTATATAGTTTATATAAAATATTTCTAACAACAGCATATTGATAGCATGCATTATATTTTAAATTTGAATCTTCATATTTTAATTGTGCTGTACGTGCTCCGTCCATTAATCTGTCTATATCTATTCCTGCAACAGCTATTGGTAATAACCCTACTGCTGTTAATACAGAATATCTTCCTCCAACATTATCTGGAATTACAAATTTTTCATATCCTTCTTCATCTGCTAATGTTTTTAATGCTCCTCTTTCTTTATCTGTTGTTACATATATTCTACTTCTTGCTTCATCTATTCCATATCTGTTTTCAAGAATTTCTCTAAAAATTCTAAAAGCAATAGCAGATTCTGTTGTTGTTCCAGATTTTGAAATTACATTTATTGAAAAATCTTTTGTTCCTAATACTTCAATTAAGTCATTTACATAGTTTGGACTCAAATTATTTCCAACATATAATATTTGTGGAAATTTTCTTTGTTTTTCTGGTAACATATTATAAAATGTATTTGTTAAACTTTCAATAACTGCTCTTGCTCCTAAATATGATCCACCAATTCCTATTACAATTAAAACTTCTGAATCTTTTTGAATCTTTTGTGCTGATTTTTTTATTCTTTCAAATTCTTCTTTATCATAATTTGTTGGCAAATTCAACCAACCTACAAAGTCTTTTTGATCATTTGCTCTTGAATGTAAGTCTTGATGTATTTGCTCTACTTTTTCTTTATACTGCATTATAGACTTCTGTTCTATTCCTGAATATTTTAAATTTAGTTTTAAATTCAACATATCTATTCCTTCCTTCTTTTGATTTTTATTTATTTTATTAGTAAATTATTCTTGTTTTAATTCATCTATGATTACTTTATAATCTGCAGCTTTTAATATTGCTGTTCCTGCAACTAATATATTTGCTCCTGCATTTTTTACTCTTTCTGCTGTTTTTAGATTAATTCCTCCATCTGCTTCTATATCTATTTCTAGGCTATTCTTTTCTGCATATGTTTTTAATTCATCTATTTTTGCAATCATATCTGTTATTAATGTTTGTCCACCTTTTCCTGGCTCAACAGTCATTATTAAACACATATGTATATATGGTAAATATTCATATACCTTTTCTATTGGCGTTTCTGGTTTTATTGCAATTCCAACTCTTGAACCTTTTTCTTTTATTAAATTAATATTTTTCATTACTTCTTCTTTGTTTTTACAAGCTTCTAAGTGAAATGTTATAATATTAGGCTCATCTGCTGAAAATACTTCTATTCCTGTTTCTACATCTTCTACCATTAAGTGTATGTCTAATGGTAAATTTGATATTCTTTTTATATAATTACTATATTCTATCATTTTGTGATATGTATCTTGACTTACAAATTTTCCGTCCATTACATCTATATGAAAATAATCTGTTTTAGATTTTTCTAATAACATAAATGTTTCTGCTTCATTGCCTTTTTCTACTGACAATATTGATGTTGATATTTCTACCATTTTATCATTTCCTTTCCTTTGGTATGTGTTTATTATATATTATTAAAATTATTTTGTCTAGAACTATATATAAAAAAGCGAGTCTAAGTTTTTCTATCAAATGAAAATTTTAAGAAAATCTAAGACTCGCCATATTTATCTAGTACAGAAAGTTCTCCTACAAGGAGAACTTTCCTACTATATAAAAAACCTTTTTAAGCTAATGCAAGTTTATCAGCCCAAAAGGTTTATTATATAATAATTTATCTTACTTGATTTCAGGATTGTCTTTAAATATATCATCAACAATATCATTTTTGTCATTAAACATTGTAACATATCCTTGTAAAGATTCTGCTTTTTGTTTTAAAACATCAACATCTGAATTAACATATATTTTTGCTTTTCCTTTTCCATTTTTTGCTTCTTGAACTAAATTTGATACTGGCGAATTTCCGTCAAATGCTATAACTATTGACTTTCTTCTTTCAAAAATTTCATAATTAAAGCTTTTATATATTCCAAGTTCTTCAGTTTCAGGAGAAATACATATTCCAGATACATTTGCATCTAATAATCTATTTTTTACTTTTTCTGTTACATTTTTTGGAACTATTGCATTTATTTCTATCTTCTTATTTAATTCTTTTGATATATCTACTAATGCTTTTTCATATCCCTGCATTTTATGTCCAATAACAAAATATACATTATTACTATTTACATTTTCTACAAATTTCTTTAATGTTTTAATTCCTTCTTCTGTTGCTTTTGTTTCTCTTCCTTTTGTGTTAAAACTTCCTCCTGCAATTATAATAGGTACTTTATCTATTGGAAGATTCTTAATTTTTGTTGCTAATTCTTTTTCGGAATCTAAATTTATATTAATTCTTAATTCATCTTGATTTTCCGTCTCTTTCATATATTTATTTTCTTCTTCAAGTATTGCTTCTTTTATTGTTCTACCAGAAAGAAAATTATCAAATTTTTCACTTTTTTGCACAAAATATATATTATTCTTAGCTATTATTTCATCTTCAACTTTTCTCATTTGAGCAAATTCATTATCTGATAGTTCTAATAAATTTTGAAGAGCTATTTGTTCATCAAATGTATCTGAGCCATACATTCCCCCACCATCAGTTCCTTGAACACATTTTATACCATTTTTCAAAAATGTTTTTATAGGATGATTTTTTAAATTACTTAAATTATTAAGTCTTACATTTGATGTTAATTGAAATTCTATTACAACTCCTGTATCTTTCATTAACTTTAAAAGTTCTTTTCCAGATTCTGTATTCAAATCTTCCGAATATAATCCATGACCAATTCTGCATCTTGGCATTTCTTGTTCTTTTTCTAATGATTCTTTCACACACATTATAGATTTTCTAACATTATTTCTTAAACTATCATTTTCCCCTGCATGTATTCTTATTGTAAAATCTTTATCTTCTTCATTAATATATCTTACAATTTCTTTTATTGCTGGTTGTAAGTCTGATATATCATTTATTTCTTCTCCGATGAAATCACTTCCTACGACATATGGACTTTTTGCAACAGCTCTTAATACATTAATATTTTCTCTTAAATAGGTATTACTAGTTTTTTGATCTTTAATAATTGTTAATGGAATTCTTCTGATTCCTATTAAAAATCTAATTTGTACTCCTGTTTCTTTTTCTATTAAAGGCATTATTGAATGTATTTCTTCTAACATTTTTATTGCTGGTTCTCCATTTTTTGCTAAATCAGTATCTGTTATTTCTACATATTTTATTCCTTGCTTTTGATACTCTCTAGCTATCCATAACAATTTATCTTGTCTTAATGTATTATTTTTATATATGCAATTTGTTTCTTTATCTTTTAACATTTCATGTACATATCTTTTTATATCTATTTCTGGAATTTTATCTAATAATTCTTCTTTTAAATTTATTTTTTCATGAGATTCAATTCCTTTCGCAAAAATATATCTATAAATATAACATTTCTCTAAATTAGTAAACACAGCTTGCCCATCTTTCATAATTGCTAAACTATTTCTTATTTTTTCAATATTATATTCAGCATTCTCTAAATTATTTAATATAAAATCCGCAAAATTTATAAATGTATTATCATCCATTTTTCTTATTTTATATTTTCCCTGTAATGAACTATCTATAAATTGTTTTTCAACTTCTTCTCTTTGTTTATAAATCTTTTCTTCTTGATCTTTGCTAAGTTTCAAATTTAATTTTTTTATATAATACAATGGATATCTTATTTGATGTACTATTCCTAAGGCTATTAAACAATCAGGGAATAAATTTGCATTCATATGTGTATGCAAATCTGTTCTGAATTTTGATTTTTTTAATATATATGTTTTTACGATTGTTTTTTCTATTGGCAAATTATAATTTTTTGTTTGTGACATAAATGTTTTGGTTATTGCTGGTATCTTTGCTTTTATTTCTATTCTGTCTTCATATATATTTGCAATCTTTATTCCACCTAATCTAAATATATATACTTCTTCATTGTTACTATTTATACTTGCAGATATCTTTCCTATTATTATTTTCATATCTTTATTATTTTTTTGTATTTGAAGTCCACAAATTTTTGCTAAATTTGTTATTAGATTTCCTGTATTGTGATTCGGTGTTTCTAATATATATGTAATTTCATCAGTATCTGTTTTTTTTAAGTTAACAATAATATCTTTTTCTTTATCTAAATAAAATTTATCTACCATATTAATATTTTCACTCCTTTATATAAAAACAGGAAGAAAATTTTTATTATAAAATTTTTCTTCCTATTTTTTTCATCTTCAATATACAGATGTTATATGATATTCGACTCTTCCTGTCTTTCTTTCAATATGTAACGCTTTAAATAATATCCCAAATGGAGCCTTATCAGTAGCCTTAACTATTTCTTCATATTTAACTATAATATATTCTTTTTCTTCTGATCTTATATCATCATCAAAAACAAGTTTAATAATAGGTGACATTTCAAATATTTCTCCAGAATAATAAATCTTAGTACTTTCTAATTTGTACTCTTTCCAAGCATCTGGCCCTTCTGATAGTACCATATCAGCAACAAAAAATTCTACTAATAAGTTAGCAAGTACTATAAATATTATAAACTTTATTCTATATTTTGGTCCATTTCCAAATAATTTATCATTAAAACTTTTCTTTTGTTCTACACTAATTTTAGAATGATTAACTACAAAACAAATTATTGATAAAATAAAAACATCAATTACCGTAGCGATTATGCCAATTACCAATGCTGTCTTAATCATAATTTTCCTCCAGTTTTTGTTGTTTTGCAAATTGTCGAACATCAATTCCAAAGTAGAATTGCTATATCATTATACACTTCTAATTTAATCCTGTCAAATATTAACCATACAAAAACAGAAAAAAAGAGTGCAAATCTTGCTCTTCTTTACTGATTCTTTACAAAAAAGCGAGTCTAAGATTTTCTATCAAATGAAAATTTTAAGAAAATCTAAGACTCGCCATATTTATCTAGTACAGAAAGTCCTCCTACAAGGAGAACTTTCCTACTATACAAAAAAGACTCACATTTCATTTGTGAGCCCATTCATTTTATTCTCCAATTGGAATATATTTTTTTTCTTCGACTTTTTTCTCTACTTCTTTAGGAAATTCTATTGACAAAATTCCGTTCTTGAAACTTGCTTTTATGTCTTCTTCTTTTAAGCCTTCTCCAACATAATAGTTTCTTGAACACATTCCAGTAAATCTTTCTCTCTTTAGATATTTAGCATGTTTATCTTTATCTTCTTTTTCTTCATTTTTTTCTGCAGATACTGTTAAATATCCTTCATTTAATTCAATTTTGATGTCTTCTTTGTCATATCCTGGAACATCAATCTCTAACATATATTTTCCATCTTTTTCTTTTAAGTCTGTTTTCATTATTTTGTTTTCTTTTTCTCCAAAGAATGGGTCAGCGAAAACCTCATCAAAAATATCTAATCCATTTCCATTTCTTCTTGCTGGTATCATCATCATAATTCATTACCTCCTTATAATTTTATGTGTTGACACCTTTTTCGGTACACATATAAATATTATTAACTATTTGGTTAATTTCTATTTACAATATCTATTATACCTCTTATTTTAGCAAAGTCAATAGCAGAGTGCTAATTTTCACAAAATTTTCACATTTTTCCTGTATCCATTCATTTTGGTTGGCTACAAGTTTCTATTCAAATAATTTCATAATATCTTCTTTTGAAAGTTTACTAATAAATGATGTTTTTGTATCAAGCATATTATCAATTAATTGCGATTTTTTTTGTTGTAATTCATAAATTTTTTCTTCTATAGAATTTTTTGTAATTAATTTATATACTTGAACATTATTTTTTTGCCCTATCCTATAAGCTCTATCTGTTGCCTGATTTTCTGCAGATGCATTCCACCAAGGATCATAATGTATAACCATATCTGCACCTGTTAAATTTAATCCTGTTCCACCTGCTTTTAATGAAATTAAAAATACTTTTATATCTTTATTTTCATTAAATTCATCTACCATTTTAATTCTTTCATCAACTTTGGTTGCACCTGTTAATTTAAAATATTTTATATTGTTTTTTTCAAATTCTTTTTCAATTAAATCAAACATTGATGTATAACCTGAAAATAATAAAATTTTATGCCCTGCCTCTACTGCATCATTTATTATTTCCATACATTGGTCTAATTTACTACTTCCTTCTTTATAGTCTTTTATAAATAAACTTGGATGACAACATATTTGTCTTAATCTTGTAAGTGCTGCTAATACTTGAATGTGACTTCTTTCAATTCCATTCATTTGAATTGTTTCTGCAACTTCTTGTTTTGCTTGTGCCAAATATGTTAAATATATTTTTTCTTGTTCATCTTTCATTTGATTATTTAACACTGTTATTGTTTTCTCTGGAAGTTCTGTTAGTACTTGTTTTTTGGTTCTTCTTAATACAAATGGCTCTATTAACATTTTTAATTTCTTCATTGCTTTTTCATCATTTTCTTTTATAATTGGTGTTTCATATTCTGTTTTAAATTTTTTATATGTAAATAAATAACCTGGCATTATAAAATCAAATATTGACCATAATTCTGCTAATGAGTTTTCAATTGGCGTTCCTGTTAAAGCATATTTTGTATCTGCTATGATTTCTTTTACTGCTTTTGCATTTTGAGTATTACTATTTTTTAGATATTGTGCTTCATCAGTTATTGCAAATCTGAATTGATATTTTCTTTCTTTATATACATCTATATCTCTTTTTAATAAATCATATGATGTTATTATAATATCATAATTATCAACTTTTTGTATTAAAGATTTTCTTTCTTCTACATTTCCTCTAATTACTAGTGTTTGTAATCCATTAGTGAACTTTTGTGCCTCATTTTGCCAGTTCAATGTTAATGAACTTGGACATATAACAATTGATGCTCTTCTTTCCTTTTCTTGCTCTACATATCCTGCAATTATAGATAACATTTGAACTGTTTTTCCAAGTCCCATATCATCTGCAAGTATTCCTCCAAATTTATAATTATCTAATGTTTTTAACCATTTATAACCTGTTTTTTGATAATATCTTAATGTATTTTCTACAACTGTTGGAATTTGTATATCTACATCTCCATTTTCTTTGTCTAATTCATTTACTATTTTCTTATATTCACTATTTTTTACAATTTGTGTATCTGTTATTGTTTTTAACAATTGATTTAAATATAGTGTTCTATTTACAGGAATTTTTATTTCTCCATTTTCAAGTTGTTTATAATTTATATCCATTCCTGACATCATCTTATCTATAAATTCTAGGTCTTGATTTTCTTCAAGATTTAAAAAACTTCCATCTTTTAATTTATAGTATTTTTTCTTTAATTTATATCTTTGCATTATTTCTTCAAGTTCTTTTGGGTCAATACTCAACTGTTCAAAATCTATTGTTAATAAATTATTCTCAACTTTTATTCCAATACTTCCAAATTTAGGCTGTTTTATTTGCTTTGTCTTGAAATTATCTGTTACCATCACTTCAAATGTTTGCATATATGTTCCAATTTCATTTGTTAAAAAATTGTAAATTTTTTCATCTTCTGGTAATATAAAACATGATTTTGCTTCATAAAACATAAATCCTGTTTTTCTTAACATATTTACTGCTTTATTTTCTGCAATCATATCTCTTGGATATTTTGAGTCGATTTTAGGTTGTAATGGATTAAATTCTGTTTCTCCATAACAGAATTTTATTTCAGCCAAAATTCTATCATTTTCATCAAAGTCCAGAAACATTTTTACACCTAATTTTTTAGGTCTATATTTTTCAATGTCTTGTTCTTCAATTTCTTGATATTCTATGTTATTTTTTAGTCTTGGAATAATTACTGAAAATAATTCTGGTAATTGTTCTTTTCCAAATGATATTTCTGTTAAATAATTTTCTTTAAATATACATAACAGCTTCATCACTGAGTTCTCATAATTTTTACTACATTTATATAATGTTCGTTTTAATAATACATATTTATTGTTTTTTCCTTCAAATACACTAAAATCTCTTGTTAAATTTATATTATTATTTAATATTATTTTATATTCTTCATCACTTATTTTCTTTACTTGAAAATATAATTTTGGATCTTCTTCAATAATTTTTATTGTACTTTCTCCTGCATCTGATTTAAAGTCAATTTCTTTATTTTTAAATAATTCAAATATTTCATCAAGTGTTGTTTGACTTACAGATATACATGTTTCATCTAATGCTTTTCCATAATATCTATAATTAGAATTTGAATTTGAGTTTACAAAATTTATTATCTCTGCATGTTTTAAAATAAAATCTAAAATTGGCTGACTTTCTTCTGTAAATGCTTCTTTTGTATGTATAAATTCTAAATTATTTCCATATTTGAATTTTTCTACTTTTTGCATTCTTTCAAAAAATTCAACTAAATTTCTTATTTTATACATTCTTTTATCACCAATTTTAAAATCCATTTTTAATAATGAATAATATTTGTCATATATCAATCTTGCTTCTATCCTAATTTTTCCATTTGATTCTTCTGCTTTTTTTTCTTCTACTTCATGCATTTCTTCTTCATATAATTCATTTACAATTTGTGTAAAGCTTCTATATTTTGCATTTGCTCTGATCTTTTTGTTTATGTCTAATGTTGATTTATCTTTTAATAACATATTTTCATATTTCTGGTTTTCGTCAAATTCCATTATCGTTGCTATTATATGCTTACATGCTGCATATCTTTGTCTATAATCTTGACATTCACATGTTATATCACTTATTTCTCCACTTTCAACAGTTATATTTGTTCTATATATTTCTTGTCCTGTTACTTTTCCTGTTATTTCAAAGTTGTCTTGATTTGTGTAATTTATTTTTGCTATTTCCACTCTTCCTGTTCTTGCATATAGTCTTGCTTTTTGTACTCTTATATCTCCTGCATTTTCATATAATTCTTCTTTTATTTTCTCATTTACTAGCATGATTATAGTATTTCCTTTCAAATGGTATCTTTTCTTTTTACATGATGTTATATTATATCTCTTTTTTGTTTATTTGACAAGGGAGTTATTGCTTTTTTATTTTATATTTATGATAATGTCTTAATATATCATTTAGGAACAAATAAGAAAAATTGAAAAATTTTCAACAATATCAAGACAAAGATACAAATTTTGAAAAGCCTGATGTCTGCAGTAATCTTAATCTATATAACCTTTCAAGTTGTGAATTAAACTTGTTACTTATATATCTCTATTTTCATAATTTTCTTGTATTTGTACTATTTCTTCCTCAATAGCTTGAGCCTTTCCTAATATTCTAACATACTGAGCTAATAAAATTGTAACAAAAAAAGTACATGCAATTAACACATATAATGAAATAGATCCTCTTTCACTTTTTTTCATTTATTTTTCTCCTCCATCTCGCACAAAATTCTATTAAAAGTATATCAATATCAGTAAAAAAATGCAACACTTTTTTCTTTACTTCCATAAAATTCCGTGATATAATATTGAAGAAAATTCTAACTTAAGGAGGCAGTTTATGGAACAGCAAAATAAAGAGTTAGCAGAAGATAAAGTTTTGATCTTATATTTATTAAATAAAATATTTGATGGAATTAAAAATGATAATTTATATAAAATAGTTTCTAGTTCAAAAGACATAAACTATTTTTATTTTCAAGAACTTATTGCAGATTTAATGTCAGCAAATTTGATTTGCTCTTTTGAACAAGATGAAGAATCTTTTATAAAAATAACAACTGAAGGAAAAAACGCACTTGAACTTACAAAATCACTTTTGCCAGGGTTATTAAAATTAAAAGCTGATACTATGTTTAAAGAGGAAAATTCTAATATTGTTGAAGAATCTTCTGTTGTTACTGAATTTATCCCCAAAGATGAGAATAATTATACAATTACGTGCAAAATAGTTGAACAAAATGAAACAATTTTTGAAGTATCTGTATATGCAGCATCAAGAGAAAAAGCAAAACAAATATCTGATAATTGGAAATCAAATGCAACAACACTTTATCCTAAAATATTAGATTTACTTTCTAATGATAAGGCTGGTGCTAATATCAATGAATAAATCTGAAGTAATAGATTTTGTAAATATCTTAAAAAAAACATATCCAGATGCAAAATGTAGTTTAGATTTTAATACACCTTTTCAACTTGCCGTTGCAGTTATGTTATCAGCACAATGCACTGATGAAAGAGTAAATAAAACTACACCAACACTTTTTGAAAGATGTAAAACTATTGAAGATTTTGAAAATATTGATATTAATGAACTTGAAAATATTATACACCCTTGTGGATTTTATAAAAATAAAGCCAAAAATATTAAACTTTGTGCAAAACAAGTTATAGAAAATTTCAATGGTAAACTTCCTCATACAATGCCTGAACTTTTAACATTAGCTGGCATCGGCAGAAAAAGTGCTAATGTTATTATGTTAGAAGCCTTTGGAATTGCTGAAGGTATTGCTGTTGATACACATGCAAAAAGAATCTCCAATAGAATAGGTCTTTCAAATGAATCTGAACCAGAAAAAATTGAACAAGATTTAATTAAAATTTTTCCAAAAGAAACCTTAAAAGATATTAACCATCTTTTTATGTGTCTCGGAAGAAACACTTGTGAAGCAAGAACTCCTCATTGTGATTCGTGTTCTGTAAAACAATATTGTAATTTTTATAAGAAATTTAATTAAAAATACACATAAATAATTTTTACCTTCATATATTTAATATATGGAGGCTTTTTATGTGTGGAATTGTTGGTTTTGTAAATTACAAGCAAGATATTTCTCGTTCTAGAAATATCTTAATTAATATGAATAATACTCTTTCTAAAAGAGGTCCTGATGAAGAAGGATATTACATAAGAAAACATATAGCACTTGCTCACAAAAGATTAATTGTTATTGACCCAGAAGGTGGAAAACAACCTATGATTGCACAATATAATAATTCAATACCACTCTCAAACGAAAAGTCAAATATAGTTATTAATTATCAATCAAATTTTATAATTTCATATAACGGTCAGATTTATAATACAAAAGAACTTAGAAAAACTTTAGAAGAAAATGGTTTTACTTTCGATGGACATTGTGATACAGAAATATTATTAAAAAGTTATATATTTTATGGAAAAGATGTTGTAAAACACTTAAATGGAATTTATGCTTTTGCTATTTGGGATAGCCAAAAAGAGGAACTATTTATGGCAAGAGATCATTTTGGTGTAAAACCTTTGTTTTATACTATGCAAAATAATTCATTTATATTTGCCTCTGAACTAAAAGCTATTTTTCAATATCCAGGCGTTGAAAAAATATTAGATTCTCAAGGAATATCAGAACTATTCGGCATTGGACCTGCACACACTCCTGGAACAACAGTTTTTAATAATATATTTGAATTAAAACCTGCTCATTATGCAATTTTTAACAGATATGGATTACATATAGAAAAATATTGGAGTTTAAAAAGTTTACCACATGAAGAAAATTTTAATCAAACTTGTGAACATTTAGAATATCTTTTAAAAGATTCTATTACAAGACAATTAGTCTCAGATGTTCCTTTATGTACATTTTTATCTGGTGGTTTAGACTCAAGTATAATTACAAAATTTGCATCAGATTATTGTAAAAATAATAATTTACCACCTTTAGATACTTATTCAATTGACTATGTTGATAATGATAAGAATTTTGTTAAAAGCGATTTTCAACCTAATTCAGATAATTATTACATAAATTTAATGGTATCTACTTTGAACACAAATCATCATTCAATTATACTTGATACTCCTGAATTAGCTGATAGTTTATATGATGCTATGATTGCGCGTGATATGCCTGGTATGGCTGATGTTGATTCATCTTTACTACTATTTTGCAAAAATGTTAAACCAACTGCAACAGTTTCTTTAACTGGTGAATGTGCAGATGAAATTTTTGGTGGCTATCCTTGGTTTTTTAGAGATGATGCTTTAAATAGTGGTACATTTCCTTGGTCAATTGCAATAAATGAACGTCAAACTTTATTAAATCCACAAATTGCAAAAAAGATTAATTTGAAAAAATATATTGATTTTAGATATAATGAATCTTTATCAAATGTTGAGATTTTAGATACCGATTCTCTTGAAACAGCTGAAAAAAGGAAAATATCTTATCTTACATTAAATTGGTTTATGCAAACACTTCTTGATAGATCTGATAGAATGTCTATGTATAATGGTTTTGAGCTTCGTGTTCCTTTTTGTGATTATCGTTTAGCTCAATATGTTTGGAATATTCCTTGGGAAATGAAAGCTTTAAATGGTAGAGAAAAAGGGCTTTTAAGATATATTTCTCGTAAATTTTTACCTACTGAAATTGTTGATAGAAAAAAGAGTCCTTATCCAAAAACTCATAATCCAACTTATCTTACAAAAGTTAAGTCTATGCTTACAGATATTATGTCTAATCCTAAAGCTCCTATTAATTATTTATTAAATAGAGATTATATTTTAAATATTTTAGAAACTGATGGTACGGCTTTTTCTCGCCCTTGGTTTGGTCAATTGATGACTGGCCCTCAACTTATGGCTTATTTGTGCCAAGTTAATATGTGGCTTGAAGAGTATAATCCTAGGATTGAAGTTTGAAGTTAATATAGAGGTTCTGTTTGAAGAGCCTCTTTTTTGTTTTTTATGTGTTCTTTAAATTCTTTGTTTCAATTACTAGTTCATCAAAATCCGAAATATAATTCTTGTCTTGTATAACTCTGTATTTTTTGTACTCGTCTAATGCCAACTTATCAGCTATTTCTCTTTTTATTTTTCCATTATCTTTTAAAATATTATATTCATTTATTTTTAAGAATACTTCTAATTTTTCTTTCCATTCTTTCATTGAAATAATTTTTCCTAGTTTCACTTGTCTTTCTGCATAATCAAGGTACATTGATACCAAATTATTTAGTTCTGTAATTTCTTCTTGTAATAGGTAATTTTTTGCTATTGTTACATCTGTTTCAAGTATTTTTCCATCTGGTGCATTTTTCCAAGTTGTTAGTCCCATATTCTCTTTTTTACTATCCACTCTATTATAAATTATTTCAGGAGCAGTCATTCCAGTAATTGCAAAGTGTAACTTATTTTGAACATTTTTATAAAATTCCTGTGTTGTTTCGCTAGTTTTATCATAATCAAAACTGCATTCTTTATATATATCTGTTATTTTTTGATAAAATCTTCTTTCACTTGCTCTAATTTCTTTTATTTTTACTAATAATTCATCAAAGTAATCTTTTCCAAATTTAGGTCCATTTTTTAACATTTCACTATTAACAACAAAACCTTTTTTTATATATTCTTTTAATGTTTTGGTTGCCCATATTCTAAAATCTGTTGCTTCTTTTGAATTTACTCTGTATCCTACAGCTATAATTGCGTCAAGGCTGTAAAAATTTGTATTATATTTTTTTCCATCTGAAGCAGTTACTCTAATTTTTTGAGTAACTGCTTCTTGTTCTAATTCCTCTGTTTTAAAAATGTTTTGTAAATGATATGTAATATTATTTTCTGCTACATTAAATAATTTAGACATTGACTTTTGAGTTAACCAGAAATCTTCTTCATTATATAAAACTTCTACTGATATATTTTCATTATTTTGGCTTTGGTAAATAATTAAATCTTTTAAATTTTCTATATTATTCAACTTTGATCACAACCTTTATTTCTACACCTAAACTTTTGTTTGTATTTTATATTATATTACGCAACTTGTCAATAGATTATAATGTATTTTCTTATTTAATTTTAAGAACCTCTTTTATTATTAAATTTTACAAAATTAAATTTAAAATCAATTTAGCATTCATTTCGCGAAAATCAACTATTTGTATTTTTGCGAAATGGATATTATTATTATATCTCTTTATAAAATTAATATTCAAAATTTTCATTATATCTTTTTCTTTTAGTAATCATTTGTTTTATATTATTTTTTATAAAGAACTTCATTTTTATACATTGTGGTTTTTTCACCTTTTCTTACAGTATCAACGGTTATCTGTTCGTGTTGTTTTTTGACACTCGAGGACTGGCCCTCAACTTATGGCTTATTTGTGCCAAGTTAATATGTGGCTTGAAAAGTATCAGCCAAAAATTAAGATTTAAATTTAAAATAGAGGTCACTTCAGTTTGAATGACTTCTATTTTACTTTTTATGTGTTGCCTTCTATTATCCAAAATATTGGTGTTTTTATTTGGTGTTTTTATATTGTATGATATATCTTATAACTTACAATTCCACTTCATCATTTTGAGTCTTTTCATCTAATTTAATTTTTAACACTTCCAAAACAACATTTATATTTTTTTCCTTAGCAAAATATTACTATATATCAAATCTTTTTGCTTTGAGTCTATATCTATTAAATTAATATAAGACTCAAATTTTTTCATATATTCTTCATTTGGTATTGCATTTAATTCTGTAATAGCTTCTCTTAATTCTTCTAAAACAGATACACTAATATTTCCACTTATGATATCCTTAAAGATTTTCCCGTATATTGGTGGTTTGGCTCCATACTTTTCATTAGGATTTTGTTCCATAAAAAAGTCCATATTTTGTTCTTCTTCACTATCATTTTTTCCAACTCCATTATTATCTTCAAAAAATTTTTTTCTTACAACACTTAGTGTTTTTATAGCATCATTATCTGTTAAATAATCATACCTATAATTATTATTTAAAATAGCAATCGCAAATTGCTGATTTAAATTTTTAACAAAATTAATTAAAAGTTCATTTCTGGCTGTATTAGTTCTTAATGTATCTACATCTAAACAATTTTGTTTATTAAATCTAGTTCTATCCAAAGCATCCGCATCTTTTAATATTGATGATATTATTTTTATTCTTTCTAAATTTTCCATAGAAACATTATAATTTTTGCATAATTTTTCTAACTCAACAATATTTAATTTTCCTTTTTCTTTTTCTTGAACAGTATGGTACTCAATTGCTATTTGTATAATTTTTATATCTTCCTCTAATATACTAGATATATTATTTAATAAATATCTTTTTGCAATTTTAGCACTATTTTTTCCATGTTCAAAATCCTTTCTATCTCTGATTTTTCCTGAATCATGTAATGCAGCTGCCAAAAGCAATAACTTCAAATCCTTCTCACTTATACATTCATTTTGAGCAATAATTTGTGAAAAAAGCATAACTCTTTGTATATGATATATGTTATGTTGAAAACTTGAGATAAAAAATTGGCTTTTATATAAATCACTGTTACTAATTATATCAAAAATTCTTTGAAATATACTTTGCTCCATATTCACTTTCATATCTATCTGATAATTTACTTTTGATAAGTCTGCATTTAAAGAACTCATATCTATAACCTCATTAATCAACCTTTTTTTCATTATATTTTACTAAATTAATTGCTGAATCTAATGTTTCAGTACAACATAATTTTCCATGAGCATCTATATATAATAAATCCCCAATTTTTGATATTTTTTTTGCTTGTTTTATATCATCTATAACAATTTCATTCTTAAACTTTAACTTTGTATTTATTATTCTAATATCATAACATTCTCTTTTTGACTTGAATATTAAATATTTAATATTTTTATTTTCTAGTAAGTCAATCGCTTTTCTGTATGGTAATTCTTTATCAAATACAAGATAATTTTCATTTGTTTCGTTAGCTTTTCTTATAATTATTTCAATCGCTTCAATCTCAGCTATTGCATGTTTAATATATAAGTTCCAAAATTCATCTGCTAATTTTAAAGCATGAATAAACCCTTCTTCTTCCGTTATATTTTCATTCCATTCAGGATTACATAATTTAACAAAATCAGGTGATGTCTTATTTTTTAAATATTCCATTTGCATATTATCTGTTGCATCTATGTATTGTATTAATTCATTATCCATATATTCATAAACTTTATTTATATTTTTAATTCTTAAATCCTTTAAATATTTTTTTCCGAATTTTTTCCATAATAATCCTATTGATGAATAATAAATTCCATTTGCTCTCTGTCCATTTCTGTTTTTTTGATGATGATCAAATTCTCCGAAGTCCTATGTCATAAACAATTTTATTTTTCAAATTCCATTTTTCATTTATAGATGGTACTCTTATCAAAATAATATTTTTATTAATTTTACTAAGAAATATTGTGGAAATAACATCATCCACATGGAATTTTCCAGAATGAGTTATACAATTTGCCTTTGTAATTTCTCCGAGTTAATTGAATATTTTTATATCTATTTTTTTCCATTTATGTTTTCCTCCACCATTATTATAATATTTTAGTAATAATTTTTCAATATTTCATCTCTCATCACTATAATCTATTGTCATAGAATTGTTTTCCTTAGAAATACTATTATCTTCTTTTTTTACACGTGAAAGTATTGGTGATAAATCAACAAGAGATAATTTATCTGGTAATACTCTTTTCTTACAACAACAATTCTTTATTGGATTTACTGTTCCTGAAAGTATATCGCTAAATAATCTTTTTTCTCCTTCATTACTTAAATATTGTTCTAGTGAAATGTCTTCATTAATTCCGACTTCTGACACTGGTATGAAAATCAAACAAGGTGTTGTATCTTTATACTTATCCCAACACTTCTTAAAAAATACTAGTATTTCTTTTCTATCTTCCATTTTCATATTTTCATTCTTAATAAGCCATAAAACTGCATTTAATGCTTTCTTATAATCTCTATTTATGTATCCATTTCTTTTTTCTTCTGGAATATCTTGAAAATAAACATAACTTTTCCCACATAAATAGTTAAACCATTGTGGTGAATTAGCATATCCTGTTGAATGAATTGGTAAACCATCAAAAAACCATCCAGTATTGCTATTTGTTATATCTGTTGCCCCATGACCAATTGGGCTATACTCACTATTAGGATTATACTTTCTATATAATTCTTCTATTCTTAACAATTCTTGTTGTTCTTCTCTATCAACATCATTATCTATTAACCCATTTTCCATTTTTTTCATAGCTGATAAACTATTAGCTGCATGAAATACATATCCATTTTTTTTGAAATTTTTAAAGGCATATTCAATTATTTCTTTTCGAGTAATTTCATATCCTAAATTATCAATTCTCTAACTATTGGATTTCTTAAACCATCTTTTACAATTTTCCCCATATTATTAATATTATAAAAAATATCTTGATTATTCAATTTAATAATTACCTCTTTAGCTTTATTTTTAATACTGGATAATGAAATTCTCCATTATCCAGTATCACATTAATGTAAGTTATTTATGTACTTTTCCAACCAATTTTCCATTATAAGAGTTTTAGGATTTTTTCGCTGTGCACTTATGTCTGCATTAATTATATATTTATCATCTGAATTTTTAAAATTCTTATCGTTTATAGCTCTTCTGACACTTCTTAATGAATAATAAACATCATAAAAATTCCATTTATCAATTATTCTATCTGGTAATTGTCTAATGCTTTCATATCCATTCAAAAATGATTTAACATTATAAAAAAAGAAGCGAACCCTCCTTATTAAACTTTTTTGTCTAATAATTTGGGTTCAATATAAAACACAACCTCTAATTCTTATCTTTTCTTTCCAAATCTATATCAAAATAAAATTCAACACCATTTGGCTTATTTTCCACTCCAAAATCATTTCCATAATTATTCATAATTGCTCTAACAATAGAAAGACCTATTCCGCTTCCACCATCTTCTCTATTTCTTGATTCATCTACTTTAAAGAATCTATTCCAAATACGAGATAAATTTTCTTTTTCTATATTTTCACCTGTATTAAATACAGTAATTCTCACTTTATTCTTAATAATAGTATTAGTTATTTTTATAACTTTCTCTCCATTAACTTCTTCAACATGTTTAATTGCATTTGTTAAATAATTTGTAATACATTGACTAATGTAAAAATCATCTGCATATACATTTATAATATCATCAGTTTCAAATTCGACATTTGCTCCTTTTTCTTCAAGCATAACTTTAGAACTTCTACATATTTCTTTTTCTAATTCTACAATATTAAAGTTTCTATTATTAAATTCTCTATTTTCATACTCCAATTTTGTAAGTTCTATTAATTGTCTAACCATTTTATCCATTTTCGTAGCTTCATCTAGTATAACTTCTGCATAAAATTTTCTACTTTCTGCATCTGTATTAACATTTTCTAAAAGTCCTTCACTATATCCTTGTATTAAAGCAATTGGCGTTTTTAATTCATGTGATACATCTGATATGAAACTTTTTCTCATTTCATCAATTTTTGATTTTTTCTCAATGTCTCTTTCAAGCTCTATATTTGTACTTCTAAGTTGATTTATTGTTCCTTCTAGTTTTTCTGACATTATATTTATATTTTTTCCGAGTTCATTTATCTCATCATCATCTTTTACTACATATTTTTGACTAAAGTCTAAATTTGCCATTTTTTTAGCTATTGCACTTATTTCTGAAATTGGACTACTAAATTGTTTTGATATATATATTATTACAATTCCACCAACAATAATAACAATACATGCTATTAAATATAAAAATTTATTAGATATTTGAACACTTTCTGTTATTGATGACATTGGAAGCCTTATATATGCTACAAATCCATTATCTAATGTTCCTTTTAATAACATATATGTCATCTTTGTCTCTGTATCAACAATTCTTTTTATTTCTATGTTATCTTCTTTTTCAATTATTGTTGCTTCTTGTTTTTTATCCATTCCCCAAAAATTTATGACTTTTCTTATACTTGATAAAAAATCTTTATTAGACATATATATTGCAACATTTTCATTATCTTTAACTATTATGTCAAAATTATTGCTTATTGATATTTTATCTAGTTCATCACTTATATTATCAACTTCTATTTGTCCTGTATAATAAGAATTTATTAATGAATATGTACTTTTTAAGTTATTACTTTTTGTATATTGATAATATTTTTCTAAAACAAAACTATTTACTATTATTAGAAATGCAATAATTGATATTACAACAAGGCATAAAATAAGAAAAAGTTTTACTCGTACTGATTTTGCTTTTTTTACTATTCTTTCCATTTTCTATCCTCATTTCTTTATCTCAAACTTATATCCAATTCCTCTTACTGTTTCTATATACTTTCCTTTTTTTCCTAATTTATGTCTAATTTTTTTTATATGACTATCTATTGTTCTTGAATCTCCATAATAATCATAATTCCATACATTATTTAAGATTTTATCTCTTGAGAGCGCAATATTTTCATTATCCAATAAATATTTTAATAATTCATATTCTCTTAAACTTAAATCAATTGGCTTTCCATCTACTTTTACAGTACGTCCTTCTTGATCAATTACAATGCCATCATAATCTTTTAATTGCTTTGTATCTCCATATACTCTTTTTAATATTGCTTCAACTCTTGCTACTAATATTTTGGGACTAAATGGTTTTGAAATATATTCATCAACTCCAAGTTCAAATCCAAATAATTCATCTTGTTCTTCTCCTCTTGCTGTTAACATTATTACTGGTAAATTTGATTCTTGTCTTATTTTTCTTAATACAGACCACCCGTCAAGCTTTGGCATCATTACATCTAATAAAATTAGTTTTATTTTATTTCTATTTTCTTCAAATACCTCTATTGCTTTTTCTCCATCTTCTGCTTCGAGTATTTGATAGCCTTTTACAGTCAAAAAATCTCGCAATAATTTTCTCATTCTTGATTCATCGTCTACTACTAATATGTATGTTCCATCCATATTTATTTTTCCTTTCTTTCCCCATCATCAAATATTTAGTTACATAATTTTGTTTAATTATAACTTATATGTATGTCTTTTTCGTGAAAAAATTTAGAAGAAATTTAAAAATTTTAAATTGTAGCTTTTATATACTAGGAAGTTCTGAGAACTTTCCTAGTATATGAAAAAGTGCCACACAATTTGTGTAACACTTCTTTTGTAATAATTTTATAAATATTTTTTTATTTCTTTCCAAATATCTTCATGTATATCATCAATGCTTCTTACTTTTTCATTTTCTACACATTTTATTTCTTTCCAATCATATTTTTTTACTAATTTTAATGCTTCATTATAACTATCTTTTAAGTGTGTTTCATCTTTTTCATGTATATCTTTTTTTTGAGTATGCGAAAATTTATTTTCTCTATTAGCAATTAATTTCAAAGCATACTCTGTTGGCATATTTAAGAAAAATGTTTCTGTTGGAATTGGTATTTTATATAAGTTAAATTCAAAATCCCATAACCAATCTAAAAATTTTTCTCTTTCTACATCATCTTTTATTTTTCCAGCTTGATGTATCATATTACTTGTTGTATATCTATCTGCTAAGATTATTCCACCATTATTATAAAATTCTTCTATATCTTTTTTATATGTTGCATATCTATCTACTGCATAAAATGTTGACGCAATATATGGACTTATCTCTTTTGCATTTTGTCCAAATTCTCCTGATAAATACATTTTTACTAGTGATGATGATGGGCTTTCATAATTAGGAAAGCTTACATTTCTATATTCTATATTTTCTTCATCAAGTCTTTTTCTTAATTTTTCTAATTGTGTTTGTTTTCCACTTCCATCTGTTCCATCTATTACAAATAATTTTCCTTTTTTCATTTTTCTTTTTTTCCTTTGATTTTTTATTTCTTAAATATTCCTTTTATTAAATTAAATATTTTCTTTATAAATCCTTCCTTATATACAGTTAATCCCATTTCTTCTTGAGGAGTGTTTGCATTTTTCTTTGCTCTTTTATTATTAAATACATTTTCCATATCATATTTTTTATTCATTTCTTCCTCTACTCTTTTTATGGCTTCTGTATCTTTTAAACGTAACTCTTCTCTTTCTTCAGGATCAGCTAAAAAGTCTCTATATATCAATCCTAATACAATAACTGTTGCTTCATTTAAATCTTTTTCATTAAATGGTTCTTCTAATTGAAATCTATAGTCTTTATCTCTATTTTCTTCTATAATTTTTCTAAATTTTGTTGGTATTTTACTTGTTAATTCAATGGGTGTAACTTTTAATATTTCATAAACTTCTGTAAATGCTTTTGATAAATTTTGTTCCACTTCTCTTGTTCTCCTTTCATCATTTGTAAGAAGTTAAATTTCAACTCCAGCAAATAATTCTTTTGTACTTTTTTCTTCTGTTTTGGTTTGCGTTATACTTGTTATCTCTTGAGTTATAGTTTTTCTTTTATTAAAGTCTTCTTCTTTCCAACATCCTTTAAATCTGTTTAACCATAATTGAACTTTTTCTGTTGATATATCTAGTGATACATTTAATCCTGCTAAAATACCTCTTTTATATTCAATTGCTCTTTGAATGTCATCACTCTCTAATTGTTGCATTAGCATATTAGCACGTTTTTGACATCTTTTTGCTTTTGAAATTTTTCCTGTTTTTAATGATTGCACTTCAGCATCAATTGCTCCTCTATATGCTTCTAGTCTATCTTTTATTGAATTTTGATCATCTTGTTGAGATTCGCTATGTTCACTTTCAATATCATATCTTTCAGATATTGTTGTGCTTAATTGTGATGCCAATTTTTGCAATCCATTTTCATTTGCAACAGTATTCATACTACTTTCTAATTGTTCTAATCTTTGTTTATCTTCTTCAGATATTCCACCAATTTTCAAGTAATTATTTATTTTTATTTTTTCTATTATTTTTGCTATTTGTTTAACTCTTTTGCATGCTTCTTCTCTATTTGCTAATTCTGTTGTATTTTCATATTCCATATTACATGGTCTCCTTTGTTTTTAATTGTTCTTCAGTTTTTGCTCTTTTTATACAAATTTATTATAGCAAATCAAGCTTTTTTTGTAAACATTTTTTAATTATATTTTTATAGTTTTTAAATCATTAATAGCTGGTTCATAAATATTTTTTCCCATATAATCAAATCTACTTCCATGACATGGACAATCCCATGTTTTGTCTGTATTATTCCATGTTAATAAACAGCCTAAATGTGCACACATTGGTTTTACAGCATAAACTTTTCCTATCGCATCTTTATATACACCAATTATATCTCCATCTTTTTCAATTATTGCTCCATTATCATTTGCTATTTGTTCTATTCTATATGGTTCTATTCTAAATTTATCAAAAACTAAATTATTTGCTGTGTTTACAACCATATTTTTTACTTCCCATCTATTTTTTATTGGTTTAATCCTTTTGGAATTAAATAATTCTTTATATTCATTTTCTTTTTCTAAAATCTCATCAACAATTATATTAGCAGAAACATTTGAAAATGTCATTCCCCACTTTTTAAATCCTGTTCCTACATATACTCCTTTCATAAAACTAGAGAATTCTCCTATATACGGAATTTTATCTAAGCTAATACAATCTCTTGTATTCCACTTAAATAATATTTTACAATCTGGATAATATTTTTTGGCTAATTCTTCTAATTCTTTATATTTTTCATTTGTTGCAATTGCTTCTCCTGTTTTATGATCTAAACCACATATTAATAAAATATCCTTTCCATTATATTTTGCAGTTCTAAATGAGTATATTGGTTCTTTTTCACTTATAAACATACCATCAGGTAATTTTTGATTTGTTTCTATTGCAATAACATATGATGTTGATTGATACATTTTTGTAAAATAAAATCCTGGCATATTTAATATTGGATAATGTGTTGCAATTACAATTTTTTCTGTTTCTATATCTCCTTTATCTGTATGAATAATATAATTATTACCGCTTCTTTCTACTTCTATTGCAGTTGTATTTTCATATATTTTATTTTTAGTTAATATAGATTTACACAAACCTAACATATATTTTCTTGGATGATATTGTGCCTGATTTTCGAATTTTATTGCTCCTTTTATTTTTAATGGAAATTCCTTTATTTCACTTACAAATTCTGCTTTTTTACCTATTTTATTTACTGCTTTTACTTCTTTTTCTATATCTAAAACTTCATCTTCTTTTTGTGCAAATACATATGCTGATTTAATTTCAAAGTCACAATCTATTTGTTCTTCTTTTATAATTTTCTGTATATTTATAATTGCCTTTTCATTTGCTTCTAAATATTTTCGTGCAAATTCTTCTCCATAATCATTAATTAAATAATTATAAAATAGCTCATGTTGACTTGTAATTTTTCCTGTTGTATTTCCACTTACTTTCTCGCCGATCTTGTCTTTATCCATTACAATAACTTTTTTGCCATATTTACTTAAATAATATGCTGTTGTTAATCCAAACAAACCTGCTCCTATAACACATATTTCTGTTTTCTCATCACCATTTAATGAATTTAATTGTATTTCATCTTTTGTAGTTTCTATCCATAATGAACTCATATTTCATCATTCCTTCCTTTTTTATCATTATAGGCATTGTATTCAAATTTTAATCAATTTCATATAATATAATGATTTATTATAGCCTACAAAAAACAATTATAAGTAATACTTTTTTGTATATTTTTTCTAATTTTATGGAAAAATATTTTTTAAAGTGATATACTAAATTTGATAAAAATACTCAAAAGAAAGGATGAAAAATATGGAAGAAAATTCAAAAGAATTAAAAGAAAAGTTATTTAACAAAAAAGAACTTGGATGGAATTCAATTAATGACAGAGAAAAAGAAGCTATTTATACTTTTTCAAATGGATATATGAATTTCTTAAACAAAGCAAAAATAGAAAGAGAATTTGTTATTTCTGCAAAAGAAATGGCTGAACAAAATGGTTTTAGAGATATTACAAAATGCGAATTCTTAAAACCTGGTGATAAAGTTTATTATATAAATAGAGATAAAAGTATGTATTTAGCCGTAATAGGTACAGAAAAATTAGAAAATGGTCTTCAAATTGTTGGAGCACATATTGATTCACCTAGACTTGACTTAAAACCAAATCCACTTTATGAAGATACAGGTTTTGCATATTTTAAAACACATTATTATGGTGGAATAAAAAAATATCAATGGACAACAATTCCATTAAGTATTCATGGTGTTATCGCTAAAGCAAATGGTGAAAAAATATTAGTAAATATTGGTGAAGACGAAAATGATCCTATATTTGTAATTACTGATTTATTACCACATTTAGCTCAAGACCAAATGGAGAAAAAATTAAAAAATGGAATTGATGGTGAAGATTTAAATTTATTATTAGGAAATATTCCTTATGGAAATAAATTTGAAGCAGAAGCTGTAAAATTAAATATTTTAAACATATTAAATCAAAAATATGATATTACAGAAGCTGATTTATTAAGTTCAGAACTTGAAGTTGTTCCTGCATTTAAAGCTCGTTCATTAGGTTTTGATGGTAGCATGGTTGCTGCTTATGGTCAAGATGATAAAGTTTGTGCTTACACATCTTTAAAAGCTATGATGTCTCTTGAAAATGTAAAGACAACAGCTATTTGTATTTTATCTGATAAAGAGGAAATTGGAAGTATGGGAAATACAGGTATGGAATCACATGTATTTGATTATTTCATTTCTGAATTATTAAATAAAACAGGTGAAAATAAAACAAATCTATTAGATAAAGTATTCTGTTTTTCAAAAATGCTTTCTGCAGATGTTGATGCAGGTTTTGATCCATTATATGCTAGTGTTTCAGACAGACATAATGCTGGATATTTAGGAAAAGGTATCAGTTTAAATAAATATACTGGTGCTCGTGGAAAATCTGGTGCTTCTGATGCTAATGCAGAATATGTTGCATGGGTAAGAAATGTTTTAGAGAAAAATGATATAAAATATCAAGTTGCCGAACTTGGAAAAGTTGATGTTGGTGGCGGTGGTACAATCGCTTATATATTAGCTAATAAAGGTGTAGATGTTATAGACTGTGGTATTCCTCTACTTTCAATGCATTCTCCTTATGAAGTTACAAGTAAATTTGATATATATTCTGCTTATAGAACATATAAATCTTTTTGGGAAGAATAACTTATTTATATATAAAAAGCACTAAACTTAATTAGTGCTTTTTATTAATCTTCTTTTATTGAAATATGTACATCATCTAACTGTTGTTTTGTAACAACTGATGGTGCTCTCATTAATAAATCTCTCGCTTTTTTATTTTTAGGGAATGCTATAACTTCTCTTATATTTGTTGAATCTGCTATAAGCATTACCATTCTATCTACACCAGGTGCAGCTCCAGCATGTGGAGGTGTTCCATATTGGAATGCATTATATAATGCTCCAAATCTATTTTTTACATCTTCTTCTGTATATCCTGCAATTTCAAATGCTTTAACCATTATTTCTGGATCATGGTTTCTTACTGCTCCTGACATTGTTTCATAACCATTACATACTAAATCAAATTGATATGCTAATATATCTAATGGATCTTTTGATTCTAATGCTTCTAATCCTCCTTGTGGCATTGAGAATGGGTTGTGGCAGAAGTCTATTGTTCCTTCATCTGATAATTCATACATTGGGAAATCTACTATAAAACAGAATCTATATGTATCTTTTTCTAGTAAGTCTAATCTCTTTCCAAGCTCAATTCTTACAAGGCCTGCAATTTTTTGTGCTTTATGGAATTCATCTGCTATAAAGAATATACTGTCTCCTGCTTTTACTCCATATTCATTTTCTAATTTAGCTTTTGCTTCATCTGTTATAAATTTAGCAATTCCACCTTGTACTGTTCCATCTTTTTCAAATTTAGTCCAAGCTAATCCTTTGGCTCCGACTTCATCTGTTGTAGCAAATTCTGTCATCTTATCAAAAAATTTTCTTCCTTGTTCTGCACCATTTGGTACTACTATAGCTTTTACTGTTTTATCTTTAAATGCATTAAATTCTATATTTTCAAATACTTTTGTTACATCTTGAATAATTAATGGATTTCTTAAATCTGGTTTATCAATTCCGTATTTTTCCATTGCTTCTCTATATGGAATACGTATAAATGGACCTTCATCAACTTTCCAGTTTGTGAACTTTTTAAATGTATATGGTATAACATCTTCTACTACTTTAAATACATCTTCTTGTGTTGCAAAACTCATTTCAAAATCTAATTGATAGAATTCTCCTGGTGCTCTATCAGCACGTGG
>CAKOVS010000013.1 GCA_934122085.1 uncultured Clostridia bacterium
TGTCATGCATTTTTTCAATGTACTAATTTTTTAAATTTTTTAGGAAAAACTATTGACATTCATATAGTTAGTCTCCTAAATTTCAATATTATTATGTGCTTTTATTTAAATATTAAGCCTTCTTACATAATAAATATTATTTTATTTATATTATATCTTTTACTCTAAAAAATCAAGCTTTGTAAACAAAATTCAACAATTTATTCAAAATCTTATCAATATTAGGAAAAATACTCTCTTATCATCTTTATTAAATCTTTCAACTCTGTAGATTTATTAGAATTAGTATAAATTCCAAACTCAATCTCTCCCAATTCCATAGTTGTTTTAACTTCAACCAAATTAAATTTCTTATAATCATTTTCATCTACATATTCTCTTGTTATTAATCCTAATGCCTTTCCTGAACTTGTAAGTTCCAAAATCGTATTATAACTACTATTTTTCAAATTTAGCTTTCTTCCTAAAGATAATGTTTGTAATCTTTTTACTGCTTGCGAATATGTTCTTGGTGTATATATAATTTGACTTTCTATATCATCAAGTGTTAATTCCTTATTTGCGAAATTCGAATTTTTACTTGCAATTATCACATCATGCAAATAACCTAATTTTGTATATTCAATACCATTTAATATTTCATTACTATCTTTTTTAGAAAAAACTATATCTAATTCTTTATTCTGTAATTTTCTCATCATTTCACAAGTTTCTTCACATATTAAATTCAAATTAACATTAGGATATTTTAGATAATATTTATTAAGAACATTACCAAAAATACAACTTCCAATATGATTATGAGTACCTATATTAATGACTTTCTCTTTACAAGCTTGCCTATCTATTACATTTAATTCCTCGATTGGATTTTTTATTTTTTCATATAATTTTTTTCCTTCTAAAGTTAGTTCTACCCCTTTGCTTTTTCTTTCTAATAATTTCATTGACAATTGTTCTTCTAAATTTTTTATTTGTTTTGTAATTGCTGGTTGAGAAACATTTAACTTTTCACTTGCTTTAGTTATATTGCCTTCTTTAACAACCTCTACAAAAATTCTATATAATTCAAAATCTATCATTTATATCACTCCATATTTGTTCTAACATAAAAGTATGAAATATTCAATATATTTCATACTTTTATGCTAAAATCAATTAAGCAAATTCAATAAACTTTTAAAAGCTTTTTCTATTTGCTCATTATCTTTTCCATTTAAATCATAATGGATAGAATCATTTTTACACCCAGATAAGTGTAATACCAAATTTGATGATAAAAATAAACTAAATACTCCTTCTTGACATTCTCCTTTTTTATATAATAAACAATTTTTTTTACAGAACTCTGAATATCTCGCTCCTCTTGTTGAGTCTTTTACTTGAACCCAGTTATCACCTCTAAAATAACAACTCATAGGAATACCATGTTTTTTTCCAATTAATGATGTTGTCCATTCTGCTTGAGAATGTGTTGATATTTGGCATAAGAAATCATAAAAACTACTCATTGGCACAAAAAGTTCTTGCCATAAATCATAAGCTTCTTTTCCAGTAACCTCATTAGAATAACCTAAATATTCAGAAAATCTATTTAAGTCTAATAATTTTACATTTACATCTAATTCATCTATTGCTTTTTGTACAAGTTCTTTTACCTCACATTCATTCAGTTTTGTTACAACAATATTATATCTAACTGAAATCTTATTTTTTCTTAAAGCTCTTGTTATTTCTATAACATTTTGAGAAAGATATTTAGGAAAATGAACGCCACATATATATTCTGAAAGACTATCAACACTAAAAACAATATCTATATATTCTTTGTATTTTGTTAGCACATCTATATATTCTAAAATTCTAAATCCATTTGTGTTAATTCTTACTTTTGTATCTTTAAATTTCATAATATATTCAATAAGCTTACCAAAATAACTTACACTTGTTGGCTCTCCTCCTGTAATCCTAAAGTTTGCTATTCCTTTTGCATAAGCATTGGCAATAATCTTTTTTACATCATCAAAAGAAATAGTTTCTCTTTCTTTTGATATACTTTCTCCGCCTTTCTTACAATAAAAACATTGATAATTACAATAAGTTGTGATTGCGATTGCCAAATAAGTATTTACCCGTTTTTTCATCTAATTTGCCTCCTAATATTATTAGTATCTGTTATATAAATACTACATATTATTTTAGCATACTATTTATATTATTTGAAATACATAAATGTCAGTTTGTGATAACTAAATGGAATATCATTTTTATTAAAACAACTTTTGCTGATTTCCATCAATTATATCAAAATTCATATTCTTCAAAGAATCCTCTGTTCTAAACTCTTGTTCAACAACAACTGTTTTCTTATTACCATCTTTAAACTCATGTTTTAATACATAATTTACCTCAAACATTGATATAATCTCTTTACTTATATTATGACCTGGTGCAATTAATTGAACATTATTTTCTTTTAATATTTCAAACATAACTTTCCATAAAAATACCGCACTTGTTGCACCAAAAGGATTATCAACAATTATAACTTTTTTACATTTGCTTGAACCATCTTTTCTTGTAAGCATACTAATATAAGAAATTATACAAACAGCAAACATAAAGTAAATTGCATTAACTTGTCCGTCTGATCCTAAATCTTCTTCCCATCTCTTATATGTTGAATGTTCTTGCACATCTTCAATCTTATATAATTTTACATAAGCTTTATCTATATTTATAATTTGTCCTACTAACATTTTTGAAGAAAGTTTTTCATTTAAAACATCTTTAGTCATTTCTTCTGGCTTTTCTTCCATGTCTTGTACAATTTTATAAATATATTCTTTCATTCTTCTTATTTTCTCATCTTTTTCATATTCAAATAATTCAAGTTTTATTATATTTATATCTTTTCCGCCAAATTTAATTTTAGATAATCCTGGCAATTTTTCCAAATCTCTTACTATTGTTTCTGCTTTTTCAAAACATTTTGTAATAAAGTTTTCTTGATATTTTTCAAGCTTTTCAATTGCCTCATCAATATGTCTTATTCTCTCATTAATTAACTCTATGATAGTCAATATTCCTTGATTATTATTTTCCGCTTCACTTAAACATACAGGATTTTTTATTCCTTCTATTGATTCTAACACATCTTGTTTTATATAATAATTTTCAACACATTCTTTAATATGTTTTATATAACTATCAAAGTTTTGTTTTTGTTTTGATAATTCTTTATCTAAGCTAATACTTTCTTGTTTGATTTTATTATATGTATATAATTCTGATTCTAATATATTTTCAATATCAATTTCTGTTTGCTCTATTTTTTTATCTGTTATGAAATTTTCTAAACCTATACATTCTTTCTTAAACTCTTCAACTTCATTTTCAACATCTTGGATTTTATTAGTAATATTTCTTATATTTGTTTTATTAGATGTGATTTTATTTTTGTTTTCATTCATATATGTTTTGATTATTTCATTATTTGAAATTTTATCTTCAATTTTATATTCAAATCCTGATTTTTGTAATTGTCCAATTGATAATTTTATTTGTCCTATTATTTCACTTTCTGCTTTATCTTTTTCTGTTAGCCTATCTTTTAATGATTTAATATTTTTTTCTAAAATATCAATATTTGTTTTATATGATTTTAAATCACTCTCATTTATTCTTTCAAACATTTGATTTTTTTCTTCAAAATCATGTACATAATATCCATTTTCTTCAATTCTATTTTGACAATTATTCATATTTTGATTACACATATTTAATATTTTTACTAATTGATTATATGTTGATTCAGATGTACTAAATTTTTCTGATAATGCTTTATATGTTGTTTCTATTTCTTCAAAACTTTCCTCAATGCTCTCTGTTTTTTCAAATTCTGTAAGTTCTGATAATTTAATCAAATATCTATTTTTTTGATTCTCTAGATTGTTTATTTGTTTTTCTAATAAGCTTATTTCATCTTCAATTTCTTGAACCCTTTCAGTCTTTTCTTCTAAACTTTCTTTTAATATTTGTTCATTTGATTTTTCTTTACTGATTTGATCTTGAAGTTTTTGTAATTCATTATTTATATTTTTTAATTCATTTAAAACTTCAATTTCTTCCAAAATGCTTTTTTGTTCTTTTTCTAATAAAACATTTTCTTTAGAAAGTTCTTCTTTTTTCTCATTATTATTTTGAATATTATTGCTTAAGTCTTTTTTCTCTTTTTCTAATTTTTCTATTTGAGATTTTGCATTATCTACATTTTCATATAAAGAATCTATTATGTTTTTGCTTGAATATGTCTGTTCAAATATTTTAACTTCATTCAAATATTCTTGCTCTCTGTCAATTCTTGATTTTACATCTAATATTTTAGAATTTAATCCTTCAATATTTTTCTCTAATTTTGCCTTATATTCTTCAAGTTTTTCTGTATTTGAATTTTGCAATACATCAGCAGATATAGGAAATATGTAATCTTTACTTTTTATTACCGCTTCTTGTCTTAACATTTCAATATTTGCAATTGGTACTAAATTTTGTAATTCTGTTTCTATTTGTTTTGCTTTTAATTTCTCAAAACTATTATTATCAACAAATACTGAATACATTATTAATGGATTATTTTTTATTATTTCATTACGTTTTTCTTCATCATATTCTGCTAACTTTTCAAATCCTGCAATTACATAATTACATTTATTTTCAAGCTTTTCTTTCAAATGTAATATATCTTCATTTGGAATTATTGTATTATATTTATTAATTAATTCAAGTTTTCTTGATTTTATTTGTTTTTCTATTTGATATGAATTTCTTTGCTTTTCTCTTTCATCTATACTTGCCTCTATTGTTTGCTTTACATTTGCAAAATCCACATCAAATAATTTAGCTAGTTTTTCTATACTACTTTTGTATTTTTCATATTTTTGAACATCTGCTTCTGCATCTTTAAATACTTTATTTTGAAGTATTTGATTTGCTCTATTTTGAGCAAGTTCTTGATTTATTTTTATATTTTCATTATCTAATCTTTCTATTTCTAAATTATTTTTTTCTGCTTTTTCTTTACATTCATTTTGTAATTTTTCTTCTTTTTCTATTCCTTCATTAATATTTAAAATTAAATCAAGTTTTCCTTTTTCTGTGAACTCATTTGTGATTATATTTTTGTTTTTATTTTCTTCATCAATTTGTTTTTGATAATTTTCTATATTTAAACAACATTTTGTAAAATCTGTTCTTGCAAAATTTTCTTGATCTTTTGCAATCTTTCTGGCACTAGCTTTTTCATCTTTTTCTTTTAAACTATCAGAATATTGTTTACTAATCTTTTCTATTAATTCTTGTAATTTTAATTTATAATTATATCCATAAATATTATATTTTTTAGCCAAATCTTTATCAGCAATTTGCATACTATTTATTTGTATTTGTGTTTTATCTCTTTCTTGCTTATTTTCTAAATATTCAACATATTCATTTTGAGCTTTTGACAATGCTAATTTCTTTTCCACATCATCTTTTTTGGCTTGTATTTTTTGTATTTCAGTGTCTATATTTTGCTTGTCATTTTCAATTTCTGCTTTATCATTATGTAATTTATCTATTTTATATTTTTCGTTTTCAATATTTAATCTTGCATTTTCATCTTGTAATCTAGCAATTTCATCTGTTTCATGTTGAATTTTGTCTTTCAACTCATTCATTTTATGTTGCTTATATTGATATGCCTCATTTGCTTTTTTATTTATTTTTTCAATTCTGTTAAATTCATCAATAAATTTTGCATTTTCTTTTTGAAGATTTTCATACATTTCTTTTGCTTGTTCATATTCTTTTTTGTTATCATTTTGCTTTCTAAATAACATTAAATTATCTTTTAATTCTATCAATGTATCTACTAATGTATCTTCTGTCTCATCACTATTTTGTAAATTGATATTATCAATTATTTTTATTAAAAAGTTTTCTATTAATTTTCTTGATGTTTTATTTTCTTTGAAATATTTTTCTATATAATTTTCAGATACATTTATTTCTGATATAAGTTTCCATTCTGCTGATATAAGTCCATAATATTCTATTCTTTTCATATAGTCTTTTTTACTATCAAAAATTTCTACAGGTAGTCCATCTTTTTTCATTCCAATAAGATATTGTCTTAATTTATCATAAGACATATAAATTTTATCATTTCCGTCTCTTGTTACAAGTGGCAAGCTTTTTATATCTATTTGTGCATAATCATTATAAAAATAACAATAATTGTAATAATCTATTTCTAGTTTATTATCATCTTCTTCATCATTATCTGATTCTTGTTTTTTTCTTGCACAAAATCCTGTAAGCATATATTTGTATTCATATCCTTCATCAAGTTCCCATTCTACAAGACAATGTGATGTTCTTTTTGTGTTTCCACCTATAAATATATTTTTTATAGGCTTTTCTTTTTTTAAATATGTATTTGGAAGTACTGTTTGTAAAAGCATTAATATTAGCATTGATTTTCCACCAGTATTTATTAAGTCATAAGTTGTAGATTTTCCATCTAATCTCATATTAAAATCATCATATATGCTTTTTGCATCATTATAGTTTACATTTACTAATCGAATTCTATTAATATGTGGCATTTTCATTACCTCCTAATTCATATACATATTCAAGTAATCTATTTTTATTTTCTTTACTATATTCAAAGTAAAAATAAACTATTGATTTGAATCTTGTTGTAATTGATATTATTCTTCTTTCTTCATCAAAGAAAATTAGATTTTCTTCTTGCATAAAATTTAATACTAATTTTACAAAAGATATTTTATCATTTTTTCCAGAGTTGATGTCCTCTCTTGCATCTGGCAACCTTTCCCATACCTTTTTTATATCTTTAAAATTATATTCATTTTCTTTACTTACTTTTTCAATATCTTCTTTTACAAGACTTTGAAATTTTATATTTATTGTTTCTATTAATTCGTCAAGACCTAAATAGCTTCTTGGTGAATTTAGCCCAGATTCTCTATAAAAACATGTTATTATTGTTAATATTATAAAATACATTAAATATATATCTTCATTTTTGTTTAATATTTTAATTTTTTTCTTCAAATCTTCATTTGAATAACCAAACACTTTATTATCAAGCATTATACATAGTGTTAATGTATTATCTAATCTATAAATATTAAATCCCATCTTTTCAGCAATCATATCACATAAGCTTTCAATCTCATCATTTCCAACATATTGTTGATATAATTCTGCGTTTTCAGATTTTTTTATTTCTTTATTTTGTAACAGTGTATTTATTATTTCTAATGCTATATTTAAATTATCTTTTATTTCTTCCAATTCAATTTTCTTTCCTTTCTTAGATTTTTTATACTAAATCTTATTGCTACTCTAGATTTTGACTTATTGTCATATTAGTTATTTTCAATCCATTTCCAAAGTCAATGTCATCATTTTGTGTTATTATTCTAATTTGATTAAATGAATAATCTTTAAACATCTCGTCAGATTCTGCAGTTAATTCTTTTTTGCCATTTAAAAATATTACAAAAGATATAAAATCGCCATTATATAATGATTTTTCTCCATAATTTGATCTTATAAATTCTGAATATTCTTTTAAATCAAAACTTTTTCTCGTTTTTAATAAAAGTAACATATTTTCAAAATAAAATTTAAAATTATGTACTACTCTTTTTTTGGTAATATCATCAATTGTATCTATTTGATGTGTTTGTGATTTTTCTTTCTGTTCTTCTTCTTTTTTATCTTGATTAATTTTTTGTGATTCTAATGATTTCATTGGATTAAAACTTTTTAATTTCTTTGGTAATAAAAATGGTGATATAAAATAAAATAATTTTTCTGGATTATTTGTTTTTGATATAACCTTTTCAAATTCTTGCTCAAATTTGAATTTTTCTGAAAATGCACTTCTTGCTCTCATACCTATTATTTCATCATGTTTTTTTGTCATTTCTATTGCTTCTTTTAATAATTTTGTATGACTATTTATTGTTTTGTTTAATTCTTTTTCTATCTTTTTTATTAATGATATTGTTTGTTTTTCTTTTTCATTTAATTGATTTGATTCATTTTTGGCTAAATATTCATTGTAAATATTATCTACTAATTCTAATACTTCTCCAAATAATTCTTCTTCCTCATTTATTTGTCCTTCAACAGATTCATGGTATTTGTTATATTCTTCTATTCCTTCTTTTCCACCATACATTAGTGCTTCAAGTACTAGTTCTTTTTGTTCACTTTTTTTCTTTACTTCTATATTTAGTCTTTTTATCGTATCATAAGCATAATTAAATGAACCTTTTTCTATTTGTTTTCTAAATAGTAATAAATTTATTGTTATTTGTGCTGAATCTGGAAATTCTTTTGTTTTTAAGTAAAAATCTATTCCTTGTGGTGTTATATAATAATTTAGCTTTCCATTTTCTCCTAATTTTATTTCTATATATTTTATATGCCTATCTTTATTTTCTTTTTCTTTTAAACTATAATATTCATAAGTAAAATTGTTCCCATTATTTTGTGCTACATCTAATATCTTATTTACTATTTCTTTTACATTTTCTTGTTTTTTATTATATATTTTATAAATAAAATATTCTGTAAAATCCACTATATCTTGATATTCGATTTTTCTATTATTTAATTTTCCTGTATAAAGTAGATATGATAATATCGCTATAAACACTGAATTTAATTCAATTTCAGTTTTTTCATCTTGTAATTTTTTATTTATTACAAAATAAGGATAATAGATTTTTAAGTTTTCTTCTCTTGAATCTATTTCTTCTATTACATCTTTTATTATTTCTTCATAAGATTGCTCTTTTATATCTTCTGCTGTAAATACTTCTTTTTCTTCGTTTTCCAAAATCTATTCTCCTTTCATTATTTTTTCTGCAATACTTGCATTAAACACTTCTTGTGGAATATATAATTTATTTTCAAATATATATTTTAATTTTTCTTGATAATTTTTATCAAATTCTTTTAAGAATTCTTCATTATTTTTTAAATTATAAATTTGGTTTGTTCTTATTTTATTTGGATTTTTTTCTATATCTAATATTTTTTGATATCCTGTTTTATAGGCTTTTATATTATATTGTGAATACTTACCTTTTAACTGTTCATAAATGTTTATTCCTTCATAATCAATATCTCCAAAATATTCAATTATGTTATTTTCTAATTTAAAATTATTGATAAATTCAAAGCTTTTTAATATCTTTTTTCCTTCTCCATATATGACTAAATATATATCTTTATATTTAGTTGTTTTTACTGCATTTTGTATTGTCCAGAATGTATCTTTGTTTTCTATTATTAAAATTTTTCCTTTACAAAATTCTTTGTTTTCATAATAAAAAAATGGCTCATAAGTTTCATAACATTTTAAATCTTGTAATGTTAATCCAAGCTTTTTTATTATATCTTCTCTTTCTTTTAGCAATTTTTCGTTTTGAAATATTTGATATGATCTTTCGTTTATTATTAAGACATCTTCTATTGGTTCAGAAATAAATTTACTTATTGAATTAATAATTTCTTTGTCTTTTTGATATTCTTTTGTATTTTTTAAATAATAGTCTATTTTAAACTTATTTGATAAATTTATAATTTCTTGTTTGACATCTGCATTTTCTTGTTTTATTATTTTATATTTTTCTGAAATTCCTTCTACATTTGTTTTTGATGTTTTTTGTGGTTCTATATATCTCTCTTGAATTAACTTTTCAATTTCGTTTTTTAGTGTTTTTTCATTTTGTGGAGTGTATTCAAGATTTAGGTTTTCTCTTATTTCTTTTATGTTTATTGTTTTTGATTTTTTAGATTTTATTAGTACTATTATTTGTTCTTTTATTTCCATTTTTATACCTTTCTTTAAGGTTATTTTTTCAGTTACATCATATCATAAAAGCCTTGAAAAATCAAGAACTTTATTTCCACCATTTATACCACCATTTATACCACCATTTAAGAACTAAGCGACGCAGTTGCCCTTTGTTCTCGTCCGATTTGAGTTTTTGACTAAAAGGAGAAAATCTCAAAGGGATAGCAATTGTAGCTTTTATATACTAGGAAGTTCGGAGAACTTTCCTAGTATATAAAAAGATAACCTCATAATTAATATCCACTAATTATGAGATGTATTTTAATAATCTTTTATTCTTACTTTTAAATCATCAAAATTAATCAATTTCCAAGACCAATTTTGATCACTTTCAACTCCTGGCACATTAATTCTAGAATTTTCATCAAGTCCTAAAATATCCTGAACCATTATTACTGGAATTTTTGCCTTACATTTTGATAAATATTGCATAATGCCAATATTTATATTTATATCATAACATTCATTCTTTCTTAAAAATTCTTTTAATTTCCATTTATGTTCATCATCTAAAGTTTTATACCAACCATATATTGTATTACAATCATGATTTCCTGGAAAAACTAGTACATTTTCAGTTTCATTATCTCTATCATACAAATTATCTAAATCTATAGTAAATTGTAATATTTTCTGTCTTGTAAATCCATAATGTTCTCTTAGTTTTATTGTTTCTTCTCGTATTTCCCCTAAATCTTCTATTATAAAGTTTTCAATATTTACATTTTTTTCTTTAAATAATTCATCAAAAAATCCATAACTTAGTCCATCTACATATGTTCCTTCTTTACCTGTTTTTCCTAATGGTATTCTAAAAAATGAATCATATCCTCTAAAATAATCGATTCTTACTTTATCAAATAATTTTAAATGATACTTAAATCTTTTTATTAAATATTGATAATTATCTTTTTTTATATTTTCTACATTATATACAGGACTATTCCATTTTTGACCATTTTCATTAAAATAATCTGGTGGTGTTCCTGCTTCAAATGTAAATTTTCCATTTTCCATTTCAAAATATTCTGGATGATATTTAGTTTCAACTGATTCAAATACTGGATATACTGGCATATCTCCAATAATTTGAACATTTTTAGAATTAGCATAATATTTCAATTCCATCCATTGTTTATATAATATATATTGTAAAAATAAATAATAATCTTTTTCGTTTTCTGTCTTTTTACTCATGAACTCTGCATATTCATTTATTTCTTGTAATATTATGAATTCATAATATTCATTATTAGGTCTAAAATTTCTATATGCTTCTTTATAATATTTTTCTTTAAAATTATCATATATTACTCTATCTTTGTTTTCTCTTATTTCTGCATTTTGTATTAATTTTTCTTCTTTTAATTTGTCTAATGAAATATAATCTTCTTCCAATGCATAATAACTTACTGGAGAATATGGGTGTTTATCACATTCGTTTATTGGTAATATTTCCCAGTATTTTATATTATTTTCACTTAATATATCTATAAACTGATATGCTTCATATCCAAAGTCTCCTATTCCATATTTACTTGGAAGTGAAAAAATTGGAAGTAAAATTCCTTTTTCTTTCATATTCTTTTGTTCCTTTCTTTTTTGGCTTTTGTTTAAAATAATTATATATTAACAAGTTTATTTTTTCAATAGATATTATATTAAATTTGTTCGACAAAATTTATTTTTTTGTACCCAAAAAAGAACAAGTGAAATTCTATTAAAGAATCTCACTTGTTCTTTTAAATTACAACTTAACAATCATAATTAAGTTTCCATCTTGATCATAAATATCTTCAAAAGCCTCCATTTTACCATTATTATTTTTTTGATATTTTGCATAATAATAATGATTAAATGTTATTTTGTCATACTTTATCGGAATAAGTTCATTAAAGCCATGGAACTCCATAGCTCCATTTTCTTCTTCCAAATGTTCCAATACTCCGTAATGTCCTTTTCTTTTAACAAGTACAATAAGTTCCCAACAATCTTCTAAAACTCTGATTTCTTCACAACCAAATTTATAGACTTTTTTAGAAACTAAATCATACTCAAAATATTCACCTCCATTATCAGATTTATTGAAAATAATATCTTCATATAAAATGTCGTTATCAGTATCAAATACAACAGGAAATAGCTTGTTCCCAGAATAATCATAAACCTCAAAGGTTGTCAAACTATTATAGACTCTTACATAGTCATCATAAAAATCAAAATCTACACCTTTGAAACTTGCTTTTAATTCTCCTTTCGAATTAAATACTAACAAACCTTCTTCTTCAGAGTCAACAATAATTCCTAAAGCAAAATACATATGATTTTTCTTCATCATTTTATAAATTGCTTTATACAGTGTTTTTCCACTATAATCAAATATCTCCCATCTAATTGTATGGGGTGTTTTAAATATAGTAAGTGCTTTCACAAACTCAATTGCTATCCAATTTTCTGTTTGAAAAAACGAAACATTAGAGTTTTTTTCATGGGTTACTGCTGTTTTTATATAGTCTCCATTCAAGGAATAAAAGCGAAAAGCTTTTTCGCTATTTTCCTTAACAATAAAGACTCTTTCATATCTATAAACACATTCTCCTTCTTGAATCTGAATACCATTATATTCAAAATTTTCTTTTGACTTTTCCTCCTTATTTTCATTAATAATTTGTACTAATCCATCAGAAATATTCTTTGCTAATACTATTCCTTTAAAAGTTACAATTGTCCAGCCACCATTTTCTTTTATTAACATATTTTCGCCGGGTCCAAACCAATAACAATTTTCTTCAAGAAAATCATTAAAACTTTGTGTACCATCAAAATTAGAAATTGTTCCTAAAAATGCATCTGTCAATGTATTATAGATTTTCAATTCATTTTTTGCATTTTTGATAATCAAATAATGATAAGATTCCCAAACTGTAGAACCGGATTCAATTTTACCTAAGTTAGGAAAGCCTTTATCAGAACTAGAAACTGCTTGTATTTTTCTAAAACCTTTATAAAAAGGCTTCTTAATTAATCTTCCAAGTCTTTTAAGTTCTTGAATTCCTTCTTCTCCTTCTACATCATATTTTTGAATAACATTGCCTTCGTAATCTTTAACATAATATACACCATTGTTAAACACAATAAACATTTTTTCTCCGAATACAATATTGTAGTTCAGAGCCTTTTCATTTATCAGGTCTGATACCTCTCCAAATGATACTTCTCCGAGTAATTTTCCCTTCATATTGTATATCCGAACTGATTTTTTACCTCCAAAAATAACAACACATTTTGCAGAGATAAACATTCTTTCTCCAACATTCAAAGCAGGTACATTAATCTTTTCCATAATGATGTCCTTTCTGTCTTGATATTTATGTTTTTCTATAAGGCTTCTTGAGCCTCATCTTGGCTATTATATCATGTATTTTATGTAAAATCAATTAATTTTTTAAAAAGAGCTAGCGATTGTAGCTTTTATATACTAGGAAGTTCGAAGAACTTTCCTAGTATATAAAAAAGCAAGAAACTTTTTTAGTCTCCTGCCTTTATTTCTGACACAAAGTCAAATTATTTTATTATTGCTTTTCTTCCTAAATATTGAGCAACATCACCTAATTGATGTTCGATATTTAATAATCTGTTGTATTTAGCAACTCTATCTGTTCTACATGGTGCACCTGTTTTGATTTGTCCAGCATTCATTGCAACTGCAACATCTGCTAATGTTGTATCTTCTGTTTCACCACTTCTGTGTGATACAACAGCTGTCATTCCATGTTTATTAGCTAATTCGATAGCATCTAATGTTTCTGTTAATGTTCCAATTTGGTTTAATTTGATTAATATACTATTTGTTACACCTAAATCAATACCTTTTTGTAATCTCTTCATATTTGTTACAAATAAGTCATCACCAACTAATTGGATTCTTGATCCTAATCTGTCTGTTAGTTTTTTCCATCCAGCCCAGTCTTCTTCTGCTAAACCATCTTCGATTGAGATAATTGGATATCTGTTTACTAAATCTTCTAAGAAGTCTATCATTTCATCTTCTGTTTTTGTAACACCTATTTTCCAGAAATGATATTGTCCTTCTTTTCCTATTTTCTTTGCTTCATCATATAATTCTGTTGCAGCAACATCTAATGCTAAAGCAACTTCTTCACCTGGTTTATATCCAGCTTTTTCAATAGCTTCCATTATTAATTGAAGTGCTTCATCTTCATCTTTAACATTTGGTGCAAATCCACCTTCATCACCAACACCTGTTCCTAATCCTTTTGATTTTAAAACTGCTTTTAAGTTGTGATAAATTTCAGCACACATACGTAAACATTCAGAGAATGATTTTGCTCCAACTGGCATAATCATAAATTCTTGTACACTTAATGTTGAATCAGCATGTTTACCACCATTCATGATGTTCATCATTGGAACTGGCATAACTTTTGCATTTGGTCCACCAATATAGTTATATAATTCCATCCCTAATGATGCAGCAGCAGCTTTAGCACAAGCTAATGATACACCTAATGTAGCATTTGCTCCTAATACACCTTTGTTTTCTGTTCCATCTAATTCGATAAGCATTTTATCGATTCCAGCTTGGTCATAAACATTCATTCCTTCTAGTTTTGGAGCTATAACTGAGTTAACATTTTCTACAGCTTTTAAAACTCCTTTTCCTAAATATCTTGATTTATCACCATCTCTTAATTCAACAGCTTCAAAGCTTCCTGTTGATGCTCCAGATGGAACCATTGCTACACCATGTGATCCATCAAATGTTGTAACTTCAACTTGTACAGTTGGATTTCCTCTTGAATCTAATACCTCTAATGCTTCTACACTTTCAATTTCTAAATAATCTTTCATAAAAAATACTTCCTTCCTTTACATTTTTTGACTTAAAATTTGATTAACAATTTTTTTATTTTCTTCTTGCTTTGCAAGATAGTCAACTCTTTGATTTTCCTCAACATCTGTTGTATCATATTTTACTATATTTACTTGTCTTTTTAAGTAAATTCCAGTAATATATTCATCAGATTTCGGAACTTCTAAATTTCTAGTAGATAAATATTTATTAAATGCTTTTTCTTCTTTTTTTCCACATGGTTCTATATGTAAATATTTTTTTCTCCAATATATATGGTGATCATAATATTCATCTTGGCCACCTAACAAATTATCATAGCAAAATGTGTATGTTATTCTATCATTTTTTATTGATATTGTTAAATTTGACCATACTTTTTGATTTGTTTTTCTAAATTCTTCTCTTAGTTCTTTTATTTCATCATATAAAAGTTCTACTAGTTTTAAATATTCTTCCTCTTCTATATTGTACTTGTTTGGGACTTCATATACATTTATAAATTTTCTTTTTAAAATTCCTCTTGGCATAAAATAGAAATACATTTCTCCAACTTGAACTTTTCCAAGTCTTTCTATTATTGATGCATATAGGTATAATTCATCCCATTTTCCAGGTACTATATTGAAAAGCTTTCTTTGTATATTTTCATATAATTCTTTAATTTTTTTAGTATTATTAATCACTTTTATCCACCCTTATTTATAGCGGGTTTTGAATTTTTTCGCTATTAATAGTTTATAATTCTTATTTTTCTAAAATACTTTCTCCAGTCATTTCTTCTGGCTTTTCAATTCCTAATATTTCTAACATTGTTGGGGCTAAATCTGCCAATTTTCCAGATTTTACTTTTAATGTTTCATCATTTGTTACAAGTATTAATGGAACTGGATTTGTTGTATGTGCAGTATGTGGTTCACCTGTTTTATAGTCAATCATTTGCTCACAATTTCCATGATCTGCAGTTATTAAAATTGTTCCATTATGTGCTAGCATTGCATCTACAACTTTTTGAACACATTCATCTATTGTTTCTACAGCTTTTATTGCTGCTGGTAAACTTCCTGTGTGTCCAACCATATCTGGATTTGCAAAGTTTAATATAATTGCATTATATTTATCTTCATTTATTGCTTCTACAACTTTTTCTGTTACTATTGGTGCGCTCATTTCTGGTTGTAAATCATATGTTGCTACTTTTGGTGATGGTACTAATATTCTATCTTCACCAGGATATTGTTTTTCTTCTCCTCCATTAAAGAAGAATGTAACATGTGCATATTTTTCTGTTTCTGCAATTCTTAATTGTTTTAATCCATTTTTGCTTACAACTTCTCCAAATGTGTTTACTAATGGCTCTTTTTTGAAGGCTATTTTTACATTTGGCATTGTTTCATCATAATTTGTGAAACATACAAAATATGTGTTGATTTTTTCTGTTTCAAATCCATCAAATTCTGGATCTACAATTGCTCTTGTTATCTCTCTTGCTCTATCTGGTCTAAAGTTAAAGAAAATTACAGAGTCATTTTCACCAATTGTTGCAATTGGTGTATCATTATTAACTATTACAGTTGGTTCAACAAATTCGTCAAATACTTCTTTTTGATAAGAATCTTCTATTGCTATTGTTGCAGATGTTGCTTTATTTCCTTCTCCTCTTACTAATGCATCATAACATTTTTTTACTCTATCCCATCTCTTATCTCTATCCATAGCATAATATCTTCCTGATATACTTGCTATTTTTCCAACTTTCTTTTCTTTCATTTTTTCTTCAAGTTGTGTTATATATCCTTCTGCTGATGCTGGTGGTGTATCTCTTCCATCTAAAAAGCAGTGTACATATACATCTTCAAAATCTCTTCTTTTTGCCATTTCAAGTAGTCCATATAAATGTCTAATATGACTATGAACTCCACCATCTGATAATAATCCTAATATGTGTAATTTTGAATTGTGTTTTTTACAATTTTCAATTGCTTCTATGAATTCAGGAATTGCAAAAAAGTCTCCATCTTCTATTGATTTTGTTATTTTGGTTAGCTCTTGATATACAATTCTTCCTGCTCCAATATTTGTGTGTCCTACTTCAGAATTTCCCATTTGTCCATCTGGTAGTCCTACTTTTAATCCACTTGTATACATTATTGTATTTTGGTATTTTTTCATTAGTTTGTCTATATTAGGTGTTTTTGCAAGTTTTACAGCATTACCATCTGTTTTTTCGTTTATTCCAAAACCATCTAATATCATTAGCATTACTGGTCCTTTTTCCATTATTTTCATCCCTTTCCAATTCAAATAACAATAGTTGTATTGTTTTGAACCAATTATCTATCATAATTTACAATTTTAGCGAATTCTTCAGATTTTAAACTTGCTCCTCCTACAAGGCCTCCGTCTATATCTGACATCTCAAATAATTCTTTTGCATTTGATGATTTTACGCTTCCGCCATATTGTATTATAACTCCATTTGCCTCATTTTGTCCATATATTTCTGCTATTTTTTTTCTTATTTCCATTATTGTATTGTTTGCATCTTCTTTTGTTGCTGTTTTTCCTGTTCCTATTGCCCATATTGGTTCATATGCTACAATAATTTTTACTAAATCTTCTGCTGGTACACCTTCTAAGGCTTTTTCTATTTGACTTGTAACTATTGCTTCTGTTTGACCTGATTCTCTTTGCTCAAGAGTTTCACCAACACATATTATTGGTTTTAGTCCAACTGCTAATGCTGATTTTACTTTTTTATTTACAGTTTCATCTGTTTCTGCAAAATATTGTCTTCTTTCTGAATGTCCTATTATTACATATTCTACTCCTATAGATTTTAACATTTGTGCAGATACTTCTCCTGTATATGCTCCTTTTTCTTCCCAATGCATATTTTGGGCACCTATTTTTATATTTGTTCCTTGTACATTTAGTAATGAATAAAATAAATCTGTATATGGCACACATAAAATAACTTCATTTTTTGTGTCACTTACAAGTGGTGTTAATTCTTCAATAAAATTAATAGCTTCATTTGGAAGCATATTCATTTTCCAATTTCCTGCAATTACTTTTCTTCTCATAAAAAATCCAATTCCTTTCTATAATTTAGAGAACTTCTAGACATTTATAATTTTCGAATTATAATCATCATCATTACTTTTTAGTCTCTCTTTTATTATATTAATCAAGTTTTTCTTTGCTTCATCAGTGTAGTCATTTACAAATTCACAATCAAATTGTTTTTGTAATTCTTTATTTGCAGAATATTCTTTTATATGTTCATCTATTTCTTGCAATCTTTTTTTTATAACTTCACTTGGAAGCTCCCTATTTTTCAATTCAATCTTTGCTCTTTCTATATCTTTTGGTATTATATATATTGAAAATATATTTGGTGTATGTTTTTTTATTTCATATATAGTATTATAATGTACTTCTGTTACTTGATTTTCGCTTGATTCTAGTTTTTCTTTTCTATATCCATATTTTGCTCCAAGAAATTCAAAATCAACTACAACTTCTTTATTTTTCACTAGTTTTTCGAATTCTTCTTCACTTACAAATTCTTTATCAATACCATTAACTTCATTTTTTCTTTTATTTCTTGTTGTAACAATTGCTAAATTTTTAAAATTAAGTTCTTTTGATATCGCATCTTTAAAAAAAGATTTGCCAGTTCCTGTTATTCCTGATAATGTTACTATCATAATTATTCCTCTCTTTGAGTATTTCCTTTGCTTTGGCTATAATAAATATTTCTAACTTTCTCAAATATATCACTATAATCAAAATTCTTAGGGAATTTTGTTCTTCCACACTTTAATAATTGAAATGTTTCTTCTAATGGTAACCAAACATATTTGTCTATTTCTTCTTTTTGAATTTCAATTTTTGATGAATTTCTTTTTAAGCAATAAAATGTTATAAAGAAATTTTTTATTTTTTTATAACTCTCAAAGCCAAGAGGAACACCTTGTTGTGTAACTTTTACAACATTCATTGATTCCTCTAGATTTATTCCAAGTTCTTCTTTTAATTCTCTTACCATAGCTTGAGTTTCTGTTTCATCATTATCTAAATGTCCTGAGCATAAATCATTTTTTCCAGGTGTAAGTCCTTTATTGGCTCTTACTTCTATAAGAACTTCTCCTTTTTCATTTATAACAAAACATGTAACTCCTTTTAGCCAATCACTTTCATCTAAGTTTTTTTCATCTGTTTTATCTATTGTTCTTTTATATTTTCCGTCTTTGTCATATACTCTATATTGTGTTCCTAATACTCTAGGATTCCTTAGATTTTCCATTTTGCCTATACTGCCTTTCTCTCCTCAAACTATTTATTTTCTATTTGTCTAATAAACATTCTATTCCTGGTAATTTTTTACCTTCTATAAATTCTAATGATGCTCCTCCACCTGTTGAAACATGTGTCATTTTATCTGCAACACCTGCTTTTTGAATTGCTGCAGCTGTATCACCACCACCAATTATTGTTGTTGCATCTAATTCTGCTAATACTTGTGCTAATTTGTTTGTTCCTTCAGCAAATGCTTCAAATTCTGCTACACCTACTGTTCCATTCCATATTACTGTTTTGGCTTTTCTTAATTCTTCAGCATATAATTCAATTGTTTTTGGTCCAATGTCTAATCCTTCCCATCCATCTGGTATTGATTCTCTATCTGCATACATTGTTTCAGTATTTGCTGAAAATTCTTTTCCTAATTTGTTGTCTATTGGTAGTAACATTTTTACACCTTTTTCTTCAGCTTTTTTCATTAATTCTTTTGCTAAGTCTAATTTATCATCTTCGCAAATTGAATTTCCTATTTTATATCCTAATGCTTTATAGAATGTATAAGCCATTCCTCCACCAATTAATAATACATTTACTTTTTCTAATAAACTATCTATTACACCTATTTTATCAGATACTTTAGATCCTCCTAATATTGATACAAATGGTCTTTCTGGATTTTGTAATGCTTCTCCTAAGAATTTTAATTCTTTTTCTATTAGAAATCCTGAAACAGCTGGTAAATAATGTGCTACACCTTCTGTTGAAGCATGTGCTCTATGTGCTGTTCCAAATGCATCATTTACAAATATTTCTCCGAAACTTGCTAATTTTTTTGCAAATTCTGGATCATTATCTGTTTCTTCTTTATGAAATCTAACATTTTCAAGTAACATTACTTGTCCTGGTTGTAAATTTTCAGCTAATTTATGTGCACTTTCTCCAACAACATCTTCAGCCATTAATACTTCTTGTCCTAATTGTTTTGAAAGTTCTTTTGCAACTGGTGCAAGTGAAAATTCTTTTTTAAATTCTCCCTTTGGTCTTCCTAAATGTGAAGATAATACTATTTTACATCCTTGATCTATTAAATATTTTATTGTTGGTAATGCTGAAACAATTCTTCTGTTATCTGTTATATTTTGATTTTCGTCCATAGGTACGTTAAAATCACATCTAACAAATACTCTTTTTCCTTTTAAATCAATATCTTTTATTGTTTTTTTACTCATAATAAGTTTTTCCTTTCTTATATAAAAATAATTAAAATATATTTTTTAATTATTTCACTTCAAAAAGGTTAGAGGTTAGACAAGCTCTAACACCCTAACCCAAGTTGAATTATTATTTATGATCTACTGTTGACATATAGCAAGCTAAATCAACTAACTTGTTTGAATATCCCCATTCATTATCATACCATGCAACTAATTTAACAAATGTATCTGTTAACATGATTCCTGCTGTTGCATCAAATATTGATGTATGCATATCACTTAAGAAATCTGAAGATACAACTGGTTCGTCTGTATATTCAACAATTCCTTTTAATTCGTTTTCAGATGCTCTTTTTACTGCTGCACATATTTCTTCATATGTTGTTGGTCTTTCTAGATTACATGTTAAGTCAACAACTGAAACATCAACTGTTGGTACTCTGAATGACATACCTGTTAATTTTCCATTTAATGATGGTATAACTTTTCCTACTGCTTTTGCAGCTCCTGTTGATGATGGAATAATGTTTGCAGATGCAGCACGTCCACCTCTCCAATCTTTCTTTGAAGCTCCATCAACTGTTTTTTGTGTTGCTGTTGTTGAGTGAACTGTTGTCATTAATCCTTCTTTGATTCCAAAGTTATCATTTATTATTTTGGCTAAAGGTGCTAAACAGTTTGTTGTACAAGATGCATTTGATACAATGTTCATGTCTGAACTATATGTTTCATTATTTACTCCCATTACAAACATTGGAGCATCTTTTGATGGTGCACTTATAAGAACTTTTTTAGCTCCTGCATCTAAGTGTGCTTGTGCTTTTTCCATTGTTGTGAATACACCAGAACATTCTAATACATATTCAACTCCAAGTTCTCCCCAAGGAATATTCTTTGGGTCCATTTCATTATATACTTTTATTACTCTTCCATTTACTACTAAGTTTCCGTCTTTTTCTTCAACTGTTCCGTTAAATCTTCCATGTACAGTGTCAAATTTTGTCATATATGCCATGTAATCAGCTGCTACAAATGGATCGTTTACTGCTACAACTTCAACCTCCTCTTTACCTAGTGCTGCTTGGAATGCTAGTTTTCCTATTCTTCCAAATCCGTTAATTCCTACTTTTACTGACATAAAATTTCCTCCTTTTTGAAATTAGTTTCTTCTAATTTCATTTTTATCTATTATTTACCTTTTTAGGCATTTTTATTCTATAACAAATGATAATACTTTTCAAGTATTATTTGAAAATTATTTATATTTTTCTCCTCTTATAATTCTTTATTTATAGTTTAAAATTTTTTCTATAATTTCTACATCTTCAATTTTATTTATTCCAAAACACTTTTTTCCTAAATCTTTTATTGATGCTCCTAAATGATACATTTCTTCATTGTCTATAATTATAAATCTATCATGAAATTTATTAGTCTTTGCAACCTTTAATATTGGGTATTCTTTATTAAATTTTTGAATATCAATTTGTTGGATATTACTTTTATCTGAAGTCAGTATTACTACTTCTACATTATTGTTTTTCTTAGTAAGCATTTTTAAAACACTGTCATCTATATAATTATCTATTATTAAAATCTTTTTATTTGCTTTTTTTATAATGTCGATTATCAAACTATATGCATCATATATTTGACCTTCAAAAAATATTTTTTGTTTTATATTTTCTTCTACTTGAAGTTGATTAAAGACTTCATTAAATTTTTTATCATGTTCTAATAATTTGTATTCTATGTTAGTTAATCTTTCAAATATTTGTCCATTTTGTATTAGAAATTTTCTCATTTCTACAAAAGCATTCATAATATTTATACTTACTTGAACAGCTATATCATTCTTTAATAAACCTGATAACATTGCTATTCCTTGTTCAGTAAATGCATATGGCAAATATTTTTTTCCTCTATGTTTTATATTTTCACTTTTGGAACTAGTCGCAAATTGCGACCAGTTATTTTCACTTTTAAAATTCAAAACTTCATTTGACATTTTTATATTTTCAATTTCTTCTGTCGTTAATTGAAAGCAAAAATTTTCTGGAAATCTTTCTTTATTTCTCTTTACTGCTTCATTTATTCTCTTAGTTTGATAATGATATAACATTGCTACATCACTATCTAGCATAACTTGTTTTCCTCTTATTGTATATATTAAATTTTTTATTTCTTCATTAGATATATCATCTTTAATGATTAAATTTTCATTTTCCATAAATTCACATCCTTTTATGATTGTGTATATTTTAAAACATTTGTTTGCATTTGTCAAGCGTTTTTTTGTTATTTATATATTTTTTTAGTCCATGCACTTTTATTTTTTTCTAACATATAATTTGTTATATGAGTTCTTAATAAAATTATATGGAGGTTTTTATGTTTTCCGCATTGTGTATAAGTGGTTTTTTTCACTTTTTACAGACTGCAGTTTTTGCAGTTGGATACATTTCAGGAACTTCCCTTTTTCCAGAACCTCTAAGTTCTGAAGAAGAGCGAATTTATCTTGAAAAACTAAGTACAGGAGATGAAGATGCACGTAATATTTTAATTGAAAGGAATTTAAGACTTGTTGCACATGTTTGTAAAAAATACAGCAATTCAAATGTGGACCAAGATGACTTAATTTCTATTGGTACAATTGGTCTTATCAAAGGAATTAATAGTTTTAAACCTGAAAAAGGTGCTAGACTTTCTACATATGTTTCTAGATGTATAGATAATGAAATCCTTATGCATTTTAGAGCAACCAAAAAGCAAAATGCTGAAGTATTTCTTGATGAACCAATCGGAAAAGATAAAGATGATAATGTTATTACATTACAAGAAATTTTAGAAAATGATGACAGAAGTGTTGAAGAATCTGTTGATTTAAAAATGAAGGTTAAACTTTTATATGAAAAAATGAAATCTATTTTAAAAGGAAGAGAACGTACAATTTTGGAACTTCGTTTTGGGCTTGATGGTCATAAACCTAAAACACAAATTGAAATTGCTAAAGAAATGGGAATTTCTCGTTCTTATGTATCAAGAATTGAAACTAAGGCTATTAGCAAACTTTCTAAAGAAATTAAAGAATAATTTGTATAATATTCCATTTCTTTGCTAACAATAATAAAAATAGCTATTAATGGGAGGTTTTATAATGGATATTAATAAAAAAGTTTTAAATGAAGTTAGTAAAGGTGCAAAAATGGGAATGGATGCGATAAAATTTGTTTCTGATAAAGTTTCTGATAGTAGATTTCAAAGAGTTTTAAATGTTGAATATCTTAAATATAAAGAAATTTTTAATCGTGTTGGGAATATTTATCATAATTATGATTTAACAGATGATCCTCAAGAAACAAATATAATGAATAAGGCTATGACTTGGTATGGAATTCAAATGAATACAATGACTGATAAAAGTAATTCTAATATTTCTGAATTATTGTTACAAGGTACTAATATGGGAATTATTGAAGGTCGCAGATTGTTAAATAATAATCCTAGTGTTGATAAAAATGTTAGACAAATTTTAGATGATTTTGTTGTTATGCAAGAAGATAGTGTTGAGACATTAAAGAAATATTTATAAAAGAGCTGTTACTTTTGTAACAACTCTTTATTTTATCATTAATCTCCCAAGCAGATTCCAATATCTCTTGCAGTCTTAACCAAATCATGATCCATAGTAACTTTTCTAATATTACTTTCTGCAGTATTACCAGAAACTGCACCAATTTTTGTATTATTTCCAACTACATCTTCTAATGAAACAGAATCCAATTTTCCATTTTTTATAACTGTTAATACACCAAATTTTCCTTCAAGAGCAAGTTCCATTGCTTTTGCACCATATTTTGTTGAAAGAACTCTATCAAATGCTGTTGGAGTACCACCTCTTTGTACATATCCTAATGTTGTTGTTCTTGCTTCTAATCCTGTTAATTCTTCTAATTGTTTTGCAACAACTTGTCCAACACCACCTAATTTATTGTTATCAACTCCTGCGCCATTATTTCTTACATTTTGGACTGTTATTGTTCCACCTTGTGGTACTGCACCTTCTGCAACAACAACAATACTAAAATTCTTTCCTTCTTCTCTTCTTTCATTTATTTTTTCAACTGCTTTGTTTATATCATATGGAATTTCTGGTATTAATGCAACATCTGCACCACCAGCAATTGCTGATTCTAATGCTATCCAACCAGCATATCTTCCCATAACTTCTAATACCATTATTCTATGATGTGTTTCACCTGTTGTATGAAGTCTGTCTAATGCTTCTGCAGCAACTGAAACTGCTGTATTATATCCAAATGTTATTTCTGTACAAGCAACATCATTATCTATTGTTTTTGGAACTCCAATTACATTTATTCCTTTTGTAGAAAAATCTCTTGCTGATTTTTGTGTTCCATCTCCTCCAAGTGTAAATAGACAATCAAATCCATCTTTTTTGATATTTTCTACACATACATCTGATAAATCTTTATAAACAGTTTCTCCGTTTTCTTCAACTTTGTAATGAAATACATTTGCATTTGTTGATGACCCAATTATTGAACCACCTTTTTGTAATATTCCTGATGCATGTTCATCATTTGCTGTACTTAATTTTTCATAATTATTTTTTAATAAACCATTATATCCATCTATAAATCCATAACAATCTATACCATTATTTTCAGCAGTTTTTACAATTGCTCTTATAACTGCATTAAATCCTGATACATCTCCACCATTTGCTAATATAGCAACTTTTCTTATCATTTTAAATTTCCTCCTTCGTTAAATGAACTATATTTCAAGTCTTCTTTATTGTATTTCTCTGGTTTTAAACCAACTTTTCCTCTCATATAATCTAATAAAAGTACCATACATACAGTACATATACCTCCAACAATTAAAAATGTGTTTCCAGATGTTGTTACTTTTAATAAGAATGAGCCTAATAAACTTATTAAAATTGATATCATATTAAAAAACATATTTCTTATTGTTGCAAGTTTTACTCTTATTTTTCTATTTGTGAAATTATTTAAATATCTATAAATTAAAACATTATATGCTCCTTTTATAGCTCCTTGAAGTATAAATAGTATTACTACAATATTTGATACACTTTCTCCAAAACTATCCACTAAACATCCAATAATAAAACATGATGCAACATATGGAATTCCTAAGACTGATAATGTATTATTTTTAAATCTTTTATGTAACCAACCCTGTCCTTTAGAACATATCCCGGCCATTATTTGAATAATTGCAAAGATTACTCCAAAATATTGTGCTGGTATATTTATGCTATTTAAAATATTACTTCTATATGTTGATAAATTATATGTTAAACCTGACATCAGTCCAAAAAATAACATTAAACACAACATTCTTTTTGAATTAAATGTAAATTTAATTGCTTCTCTTAATTCTTTGAAATATTGTCTTGCCGTTTCTTTTGAATGTTCTTCTTCTCTTTGACTTTGAGTGTGTTTAAATCTTGTTGATAATATTAATGCAATAATATTAACTATTAAACATAAAACTACTGGTATATATGGATCAATCGCAAATGTGATACCTGCTATAATTGATGTTATTGCATCAATTACATAATAGCTTGCTGCTCCAACACCATCTATGCTAGAATATAATGTTCCTCTTTTTTCACCACTTGGTAATGAGTCATAAAGAATGTTCGTTTCACAAACACCCTTTATAACATAACCTATTGCATCAATAAAATTAGCTAATAATAACATTTTATAATTATTTGTAAATAATAAAATAGTAATAAATACACACATACATATATTAGCAAAGACTAAACTATTTTTTTTACCGAATTTATCTACCAATAAACCTATTAGAATCTGTAAAAATAAACATGATGCTGTAAAAAATGATTCTGCTAATAATACTTCTGATGCAGAAAAGTTTTTTGCTTGCGTCAAGAATAAGTATATTATTGAATAGTAAAATAGCAAATCCCAAGAGAACATTTTATATATTGGAAATAGTTTTGTATTTGTTTTTTTATCTTGTATTTTTTGTGTTGTTTCCATTTGTACCTCTTCTATTTCAAAATTATTTTATTAATCTTGCTGTTTCTTTTGCTATCATAAGTTCTTCGTTTGTTGGAACTAAATAAACTTTTACTTTTGAATCTGGAGCAGATATTTCTTTTTCTTCTCCTCTTACATTATTTGCTTCAACATCTATTTTTACTCCCATAAATTCAAGTTTTTCGCAAATTCCTCTTCTTATATTTATTTGGTTTTCTCCAACACCACCTGTAAATACTATATAATCTACTCCATTCATTGCTACTGCATATTTTGCTATATATGATGCAATTTCATATTTGAATTTTTCAATTGCAATTTCAGCTCTCTCATTATCACCATAAGATGCTGCTTCAATTTCTCTAAAGTCTGGTGCTAATCCTGATATTCCTTGAACTCCTGATTTTTTATTTAACATATTTTCTGCTTCTTCTGCTGTCCAACCTTCTTTTTTCATTAAGAATGTTACTACAGATGGATCTAAATCTCCTGAACGTGTTACCATTGGAATTCCTGCAAGTGGTGTTAATCCCATACTTGTATCAACTGATTTTCCACCTTCTACTGCACATATACTTGATCCTTGACCTAAATGACATGTAACTATTTTTAATTCACTTATATCTTTTCCAACAATTTCAGCTAATCTTTGTGATACATACATATGTGATGTTCCATGGAATCCATATTTTCTTATTCCATATTTTTTGTAATATTCATATGGAATTGGATAAATATATCTTTCTTTTGGCATTGTTTGATGGAATGCTGTATCAAATACACCTACCATTGGTTTTCCTGGCATTACTTTTTTACATGCTTCAATTCCTATTATTCCTGCTGGATTGTGTAATGGTGCTAAGTCTATACATTCTTTTAATACTTCTACAACTTCATCTGTTATAATTACAGATTTATTAATTTTTTCTCCACCATGTACTAATCTATGTCCTATTGCTGATATCTCATCTAAGCTATCTATTACTTTATATTCTGGATTTATTAATTGTTTTAATGTAAAATCAACTGCTTCTTCATGTGTTTTTGCTGGATGTTTGATTTCTATTTTTTGTCCATTTACTTTATGTGTTATAAAAGCTTCATCTTCTCCTATTCTTTCATATTTTCCTGAAGCTAAAACTTCTTCTGTTTCCATATTTATTAATTGATATTTTAGTGATGAACTACCACAATTTAATACTAATATTTTCATTTTTATTTTTCCTTTTTATATTTTATATTTAGGTTTTCATTATGGTTTTACCTATAAACCTTATTTTATTAACTCTGCTGTTTCACGAGCAATCATTAATTCCTCATTTGTTGGAATAACAAAAACTTTTACTTTTGAATTTGGTGAAGATATTTCTGCTTCTTCTCCTTTTACTAAATTAGCTTTTCCTGATATTTCTACTCCAAATATTCCTAATTGATTACATATTTCACTTCTAGAATATGATGATTTTTCTCCAACACCTGCTGTGAATGTTAAAACATCTATTCCACCCATTGCAACTGCACATTTTGCTATATATCCTGCAATTGAATAATGGTATGTATCTAATGCAAGTTTTGCATGTTTTCCACCAGCTAGTGCTTCTGCTTCTATATCTCTAAAGTCTACAGATACCATTGAAATTCCATATACTCCAGATTCTCTATTTAATACTTCTTCAACCTCATCTGCATCTAATTCTTCTTTTTTCATTAAATATGTTACAACAGATGGATCTAAATCTCCTGAACGTGTTCCCATTGGAATTCCTCCAAGTGGTGTTAATCCCATACTTGTTTCAACTGATTCTCCATTTTTTATTGCACATATACTTGCTCCTTGACCTAAGTGACAATTTACTATTTTTAATTCTTTTATATCTTTTCCTAATATTTCTGCAACTCTATTTGCAACATATTGATGTGATGTTCCATGAAATCCATATTTTCTTACATGATATTTTTCATAGTATTCATAAGGAATTGGATATATATACTTTTCTTTTGAAATTGTTTGATGAAATGCTGTATCAAATACTGCTACCATTGGCTTATTAGGTACAACCTTTTGACAAGCTTCTATTCCTAATATTGCTGCTGGATTATGTAATGGTGCTAACATTGCATTTTCTTTTATTTCTTGAATTACTTCATCTGTAATAAGAACTGCATCTTTAAATTGTTCTCCACCATGTACAACTCTATGACCTATTGCATCTAATTCATCTAAACTCTTAAATACTCCGTAATGATCACTTGTTAGTCTTTTCATTACAAATTGAATTGCTTTTTCATGATTTTTTGCTGGATGTTCAAAATGATGTTTTTCTCCATTTACTTTATGTGTTAAAAATGCTCCAACTTGCCCAATTCTTTCATAATAACCTTTTACAAGCATTTCACCAGTTTCTGTATCAATTACTTGATATTTTAATGATGAACTTCCTGAATTTAAAACTAGAATTTTCATAAATTATATACCTTTCTTTTTGTATGTACTCATTATTATATATTTAATTAACCTTGTGATTGTGCTTGTACAGCTGTTATTGCTACTACACCTGCAACATCTTCACTACTACAGCCTCTTGATAAATCATTTACAGGTCTTGCAATACCTTGGCAAAGAGGTCCATAAGCTTCTGCTTTTGCTAATCTTTGTGTTAATTTATATCCAATATTTCCAGCTCCTAAATCTGGGAATACTAATACATTTGCTTCACCTTTTAAAGGACTTCCTTTTGCTTTAAATTCTGCAACTTCTGGTATTATTGCAGCATCTAATTGTAATTCTCCATCAATTAATAGTTCTGGGGCTTTTTCTTTTGCTAGTTTTGTTGCTTCAACTACTTTTTCTGTTGATGCAGAATGTGCACTTCCATAAGTTGAATATGATAACATTGCAACTTTTGGTTCTTCTCCTACTAATTGTTTAAAACTTTTGCTTGATGATATAGCTATTTCTGAAAGTTTGTCTGCATCTGGCTCTTCATTTAAACCACTATCTGCAAATATAAATGTTCCATTAGCTCCATATTCACAATTTGGTACTACCATTACGAAAAATGCTGATACTAATTTTGTTCCTGGTGCTGTTTTTAATATTTGTAATGCTGGTCTTAATGTATCTGCAGTTGAATGTGCTGCACCTGATACAAGTCCGTCTGCATGATTTAGTTTTACCATCATCATTCCATAATATATTGGTTCTAATATTAATTTTTGTGCTTGTTCTTCTGTCATACCTTTTGCTTTTCTTAATTCATATAATTCTTTTGCATATTCAGATGTCTCCTCTGATTTTGCTGGATCTATTATTTGTGTATCTCCTAATTCTAAATTATTTTCTTTTATTAGTCTTTCAATTTCTTCTTTATTACCTATTAACGCAACCTTTGCATATTTTTCTTTGTTTACTATTTGTGCTGCTTTCAATATACGAATGTCTGTTGCTTCTGGTAATATAATCGTCTTTATTTGTTGTTTTGCTCTGTTTTTTATTTCTTCTATAAATGACATTTCTATCTTTTCCTTTCTAGAGTCTTTTTTCAAACATAATATATCATAGATACAAAAAAAACACAACATTTTTAAAAAATCTGTTGTGTTTTTCTTGTTTAATATTATTTAACTTTTGTACAATATTTATAAATCATTGATGCAGCTTCAGCTCTAGTTGCATTTCCTAATGGTAATAATTTTCCTTGTGAACCTGTTATTACTCCTGTTCCTACAGCCCAATTCATTCCTTTTTGAGCAAAATTAGATATTTGATTTTTATCTGGAAATTTACTATAATCTGTTTCAACATTAACATTTTTTCCTTTATATTTGCTATAATTCCATAAAATTACTGCTAACTGTTCTCTTGTTATTAAATCATCAGGTCCAAAATTTCCATTATCATATCCACTTACTATTCTGTTTTCTACTGCCCAATTTATTGCTTTATAATAATAAATCTTACTATCTTGCACATCTGGGAAATTATTTATATTAGTTGCTATTGGCTTTCCTTCCATATTATGTAATATCGTTACAATCATCCCTCTTGTTATTTTATCATTAGGTGCAAATATTGTTTCATTATATCCTGATATATATTTTCTATCAAACATATATTTTATTGCTGAATAATGCCAATCAGTTATCTGAACATCTTTAAATTGAAATTTTCTTGTTTGATCAGATCCAGGTATTGGATTTACTATTTCTTTTGACTTATACTGTCTTTTCTTTACAACGATTTTACCATCTGACTTTTTATTTATAATGCTATATATATAGTCACTTGTTGATGTAATTTTTATATTTTGAACTGCTGTATCTACATCTATAATATCATCTTCAAAAATATTGTTTTCTTTATTAAATTTATATATCTGAGCTTTTCCACTATCATCTTCCGCTTTTAAAATAACATATATTTCATTATTTATTTTAAATATTTCTGGAAAACTATATTTTGTATTTGCAACATTTTCTTTCCAGTTATCACCATCAAATACATACATTGATGCATTTTTCTCAGTGTTCTTTCCTAATGCAAAATATATTTTATTATCTATTGACTTCATATCATAATTTCCTGAAACCATGGAATTTTCTATTTCCGAAAAATTATTTTTAGAATTATATTTATAAACTTTTATTTTATTTCCATTTGACCACCTAACTGAAACATATATATTTCCGTTCAATTGAGCAACTTTAGCTTGTCCACAATATTTTTTAGAAAAATAATTACCAAGTTCTGTTATTTCATTTCCATTAATATTTATTAATCTTGCAGTTGAACTATCTTCCCTTATACAAGAAATATAAAATTGTCCTGAATTATTAGTAACGCAAAATTCTCCTAATATATCATTTATTTTTGCAACATCTTCCCATTGTTGAGTATTAAAATTCATCTTTTCTATTTTCAAATATCCATATCCTGAATAAAACATATATATATCATTGCCATTTTGAATTATTTCTAACTGTACAATAGGATTTGATTCTTCAACATTCAAAATATTATATTTTTCATTCCAATTTTTTTCATCATAAACTTGAGTATATATTTTATTATTTGAACATGTAACTGTATATATATAATTATTATAATTTAATATTCCTATTTCTTTAATTGTATCTGTACCTGTATAATCTTTAAACTCAGTATTTTTCCATAAATTTTCTTCTGATATTTTTGGAATAGTAATTTTACATGTCATACTTTTTCCTGAACTACTAGATACATCACTTATTACAATCCCTGAATTTGTTCCATCTGAAAATGTTAGCGCTCCATCTTCTAATGTTTTACTAAAATCTGTACTTCCAATCGAAGTCCTTCCACTCTCTTTCGATAAATATGCACTTAGCACACGAGCTTCTTCTGTATTTTGTGAAAATCCACTTCCAGGAATACTTGGTCTAAAGACATATACACCTGTCTCATTAAAATTATTACTTAGTCCTTCTACTGTTGTGTTTATTCTATATACTATTATTCCTGAGCCACCAATTCCTCTATCTAACGAATCTTCATCTGTATAGTTGATTTCTGCTTTTTTTCTAAATTCTATAACAAACAATTCATCATCACTTAAAGGTGATTTTATTATATATGCTTGATTTCCATCTTTATTACTTTGTTCATCCAATGTTACTGTTTGAGTTTCTGTAATTGTTTCTATATTTAACCAATTAGAAAAATGCATTCTTAAATATGCTAATGGATATGGCATATATCTACTTGCTGCTCCCATGATATCCCAACTATATACAGGCTTATCATCTCCTCTACTTCTATATAAATCAGGATATCCTAATGTATGCAAAAACTCATGTGCTATCACTCCTGATTGGCTTGATACAATAGAATCAATTAATGAATATGTATTTAAGATATTATATGAACTTATCTTTTTTCCTGACCAATATACTTCTGCTCCATAATCTGATTTATGTAGTACAAATGTTGACTGATCTTTTACTTCTTGCTCATTTCCTCCTTTTAATACTACTGTTAGATTATCAATGTATCCATCACCATCATAATCTATAATCTTATCTGATATTTCTGGAACATTCTTTATGAGTTCATCTATTATTAAAGAATCTACATTCATTGTATATGCTAACTTTTTATCTATATTAAGTTCATAAGATGTTATCTTCTTTCCATCATCTTGTGGGAATATATTTTTCAAATGAAATTTTCCATAAGATATAGTATTTAAATAATTAGTAGCAGATCTTCCATGTGAACCATCATATAATTTTATAATTTCATTTCTATTATCCTCAAAATATTTTTTATCTTCATCTGCTGTATCTCCAGTAAAATGCGCAAATAAAACTACATTTGCAAAATTTGTATCTTCAATATCTGTAGCTTTAGCTTCTGATATATTATAATTTTTATAAATACAACATATTAATATTATTATAAATATTATTAATTTTCCTCTTATTTTCTTCATATGTTTTCTCCTATTCTTATATTAATTTTTCTATTTGTTCTAATGCAATTTTTCTTGCACTAATCTCATTCTTTTCAACTTGAGTTAATTCTGCTAAAGTCTTTCCGTTTTCTAATTCAAATATCTCATCAAATCCAAATCCATTATTTCCTCTTGGCTCGTTTGCTACATATCCTTCTATTATTCCTTCTTTACAAATTGTTGTATTTCCATCTGATAAAGCAATTGCTGTTATAAATTTTATTTTTCTTTTTTCTTTTGGTATTCCTATTAATTTTTCCAATAGTGCCATATTTCTTTCTCTATCTGTTCCACTATGCCACCTTTTTGTAATTACTCCTGGAAATCCATTCAAATATTCAATTTCAATACCAGAATCATCTGCTAAACATCTTTTATTAATTTCTTGTGCTATTATTTGGGCTTTTTTTATGGCATTTTCTTTAAATGTTTTTCCATCTTCTTCTACATCTATATTAACATCAATTTCACTCATTGGAATCACTTTAAATTTTTTTAAAATTTCTTGTGCTTCTCTTACTTTTCCTTTGTTTGATGTTGCTATTATTATTTCTTCCATATCTTTTTTCTCCTTACATTTTTAGTATATCATATTGTTTTTTTGTTTACAATAAATTCATATATAAAAAGCCAGAGAAATTTATAATTAATAAAAATTACAAATTCTCTGACTTTATTGCATTATTTCAAAGCAATTTCTCTCGAAATCGTGCCTTTAGGAACTCTAAACACATATCTAGTTTCATCACTCAAAAATGCAAAAGACCAAATTGACATTTTTCCTTTACGATGATATTCTTGAAGTATTGCTTTAGAAGAATTAGCTTCTTCAATTTCTTCGACATTATCTCCACTAACAGTATCAACTTTATATGATTTAGAACCTTCTGTTTTAAACTCTGATTCAATTTCATATCTGTACGAATATACATTATCTGCAGAAATAGAAACATAAAACATTCTGCCACTTCCCTGGGATGCAACAGAATTTGATAATGTTACTAATTCTGTTTCTTTTACAAGTTGCCAATCAGTAAAACCTTTTGCAGGATAAAACAGTCCAATTCCACCAGCCCCTATAACTACAACTACAAAAATCACTGAAAATATTGTGTCATTAATTCCAAACTCAATACCAACAAAAATCAAAACAACTATAATTACGGCTCCAATAATAATGCTTAACATATTTTTCCTCCTTTACTGCTTTTATTGATGTATAAAAATATATGTAAAACTAAAAAGCTAGAGGATTTTCCTCCTACTAATTAGTAGAAAAAAGTAAACGACATAGTATTTAACTATATCGCTTCAAATTATACTATTTATTTACATAAATGTCAATTAAAAATAATTAAATCTGTTTGGTGTTCCCATATTGTTCATACTATTCATATTATTTATACTCCCATAAAATCCTGTTGTTGAAATTGTAATAAATTTTATTGAATAGATATCACAATACACCAAACTATCATTTTCAAAAGACCTCAATAATATGTAACTTGCTCCTACATCTTCTAGAATTCCTATTCTATCAACCATATTATTGGTTCCAATTAGAAATTCTACTCTCATTAATCTTCCTATTTGTTCTCTTAAAAATGCAGGTGTATATATTGGATTTGTTAAAATTTCAGGTGAATTTTGTTCTATGTTAATGTTTCTGTTTTCATTTTTATCCTTATTTATATTTTCTTCACTATTTGCCATAAAATCACTTTCCTTTCATAAATTATTTCATAATAATTATATGTACTTATATGGAAAAATGTTACAAGTTTTATTGCTATTTTATATTTTTATTGTTATAATTTTTTTGAAATATTTTATATAGAGGAGGTATTTTATGTCTACACCACATAATGAAGCAAACTTAGGAGATATTGCAAAAACTGTTATTATGCCAGGAGATCCTTTAAGAGCTAAATATATTGCTGAAAATTTTTTAGATAATTACAAATTGGTAAATTCTGTAAGAGGAATATTTGCTTATACAGGAAAATATAAAGGAAAAGAATTAACTATTATGGCTTCTGGAATGGGAATGCCAAGTATGGGAATATATTCATATGAATTATATAAATACTATGGAGTTGAAAATATTATAAGAATTGGTTCTTGTGGCTCTTATAAGCCAGAATTAAAATTATTTGATATTATACTTGCTGAAAATGTATTTAGCGAGGGAAATTTTGCTTTAACATTAAATAATGAAGATTGTCACATAGTTTCTGGAAATTATGAATTAAATAAGATTCTTGAAGAAACAGCAAAAGAAAATAATATAAGTTTATGTAAAGGAAATACTGTTTGTACAGATTGTTTTGATTTATACATGACTGATGTAAATAAATTTTTAGATAGAGTACCAAAAGATTTTAATCCTGTTTCAGCTGAAATGGAAGCTTTTGCATTATTCTATGTAGCAAAAGTTCTTAACAAAAAAGCAGCTTGTATTATGAGTGTTGTTGATTCAAAATATATCAAAGAAGTTGCAACACCTGAAGAAAGACAAACAGGTTTAACTAATATGATTAAACTTGCTTTAGATAGTAGTTTAAAGATTACAGATTAATACCCTGTAACAGGTAATTTTTTAATTGGTTCAATTGGAGGAACTTCTATTTTTGGAGTTTCTTCTTTTGGTTTTTCTGGTGGTGGAGTTTTAGATTTGTTACTTATTGTTAAATCTACTACTTCTCCATTTTTTGTTATTTCAACTTCAAAATCCTTTTCATTTATTTCATAATATTCTCCTGTTTCTTTTTCTTTAACTATATATTTTCCTACAACTAGATCTTTTGAAATTGCAATTCCATCTGCTTTTGTAATAAGTGTATCTACTAGTTTTCCAGAATCATCATATATTTCAAATTTCACATTTGCAATTGGCGTTCCAGCAACTTCTCCTGTTATCAAATTATCATCTTCACTTATTTTTGTAATTTTTACTTTTCCTTTCATTTTTTCATTTTCAATTGTTAAATTTAATGTTTTACCCCATTCTATTGTTATATTTTGTTCAAGTGCAATTTTATATTCTTTTCTTGTTTTGGTTTCTCTTAATATATATTTTCCTATATCAAGATTTTTTATTTCTGCTTTACCGTTTTTATCTGTTTTTACATGTTTTATTATATTTTTACCAGTTGAATCAAGTAAATCAAATTCAACTCCTTCTATTGTTGTTTTATTATCATCTTTGTCAACTTTTAATATATTGATATTTCCTTTTTTTCTACTATTTTCTATTTTTACTTCTTTTTCACCTTCATATTCTAATATAATTTCTCTTTTATTTTCATCTAATATATACTGATTCTGAGTTTTTATTTCTGTTATTACAATTTTTCCTTGTCTTAAATTATTAATCTCAATTATTCCATTTTTATCTGTTTTATAATTTCCTATATTTGTTCCATTATCATACTTAAAATTAAATTCAACACCTTCAATTGATTTATTTGTTTCTGAATCTATTTTGTAAATTTTTAATTTAGATTTATATGCATTTATTTTCAATATTGCTTCTGCACTTATATTTTCAAATGCATCATATGTCAAAGCATAATCTTGATGTTGTTCATCAAAACTTTCACCATAAAATACGGGATATGTTTTTAATTTTCCACTTATTTTTATATTTCCTTCTATATTTTCTAAAATTTTATTTGTTGGAATAAATATTTTAAAATTTTCTTTATTTGAAAATTTTATTTTTGGTGTATTATTAATATCTGTTGAATACGATCCCTCAGGTAAATTTTGAATATCTGTTATTATATAATCTGTCATTTCTACTGTATTATTTACTTTAAATTCTTGTGAATAATATTCTGCTGATTCTTTCTTAAATTCTCCAACTTTTTCTATTTTTAATATATTAGTTTTGTTAAGTGTATCTGTTCCTTTTCTTGCATTATTAACAATACTTTTTATTGCTTCAACTATTTGCCAACCTCTTTCATCTGCACCTCTATACCTTGTTCCAACATCCCAATTATACATAACACTATATATTGCTTGTTTGGTTGCAACAAATGCATCTTGGTCATTTTCTACTCCTAATTCATTTGCTGTTTTATATGGAAATCCATTTATTATTGCTCTCCATACTTCTGAAGTTTGTAGCATTTGACTTATATTTACATTATATCCTTCTTGCTCTCCTCCAACTCCTTTCCTTTCTCTTTGCATACAATATGCATAATGTAAATTTCCTTCTATTCTGTATCCTACCATTGTTGTTATAATATAACTCCAAACTCCTGCACTTTCTTTCCAATATTGTAAATGTCTTTCACATTCTCCTAAATCTTCTATATATGTTTCTTTCATTGGGATATTCATAGCTTGTACTGGACTTTGTATAATATTTAATAACATCAATATTAATAGAATTATACTTATTATTTTTCTTGATTTCATTCATTTTTTCTCGTATATATAAATATTTTTATTATACGAATTTCTCCTTTCTGTTTAAAATTTTTTAAATAATTTTTAGTATGCTTAATAAACGTTTATTGCGCGCACTTAAACATTCATTATAGTTATTGTTTGGAAATATTGTTTTTAGAATTAAAATTATAGATAAAAATTCTATAAGAAAAAACATACTAAAAATCTTAGTATGTTTAAATCTTAACATAATTATATTTGTTTTTCAAGATATTACTTGAAGATTTATATACATTTCATCGACAACATTCTCCATTAAATTACATACATTAATATACATATTACATGTAATAAATTTCCGAAAAATACACTTAAGTGAAATATTGAATGGATATATTTATGCTTTTTTCCCAATCCATATAATACTGCACCAATTGTATAAATGATTCCACCTAGTAACAATAATATAAATCCTGGCATTGTAAGTAATTCTGGTAATAGGTTTGCTTTTATTATTATACACCATCCCATTACTAAATAGCAAATCATTGAAAATATTTTATACTTTTTTAAATCAATTGCATTTAATGTTATTCCTAATGCTGCAAAAATCCAAATTATAGCAAATATAGTCCAACCAAGAGCAGGTGAATATTCTCTTAATGTACACAATGCAAATGGTGTATATGAGCCTGCTATAAGTACAAATATCGCACAATGGTCCATTATTTGCATTACTTTTTTTGATAATTTTTTAGGACTAAGCCCATGATATATGCTTGACATTGTGTATAAAAATATCATTGATATTCCGAATATGATACCACTTACAATTCCATATCCATTGTGATGAATTACCCCAATTACAATAGCAAGTATTGTTGTTATTACTCCTAATGCTCCTCCAACAATATGTGAAACCATATTAAATATTTCTTCTCCTTTTGTGTATGTTGGTAATACTCTATCTTTCAGTTTTGTTCTTTTCATAATATAATCCTCCTTAGTAATCTAGTATTTAATACTAGATGATATTATATTACATATTATATGTATTGTCTATAGTTTTTATTAAAATATTTTATATTATAAAAAAGGCACTCCCTAATTTGAGAGTACCTCTTTGTGTCAGCTTAATTAGAACATTCCACTTAAACCAAATGCAAATTCCTTTGCATTTTCTGCTTTAGGAAATATTAATTCACATTTTATGCTTATCATACCTTCTTTAATATTTTTGATTATCGTTGGTGAATATCGTTCATTCGGAATTGCCTTATATTTTTCCTGTGCACTATCAATAATTTTCACAAGTATCAAAACAGCTTGAATTTCTTCAAGCACTTGTTTTGCCGTAATTTCTATATCCAAAAGTGGAGCTGTATATAAAGATTTTGCACAAATTCTCATTAAGCTTTCCTCCTTATGCAATAAAACTTTAATTATTATATCACTGATTAACATAAATGTAAATATTTTACTTTATTTTTTCAAAGTTTTCTACTATATTATCAATTTCAATAATATCTTGCTTCTTTTCTTTCATATTTTTTACAGATATATTATTTTGAGCTAATTCATCTTCACCTAAAATAAATACATATGGTATATTTTCTTCATTAGCATATTCTAATGATTTTTTCATTTTTCTTGTTTTCATTTCAACTTCAACTCTATATCCTGCTTTTCTCATTATTTCTGCTATTTTTAAACATTGAATTTGTGTTCCCATTGGTATTATAAATATATCTGTTAAAGCATTTTCAGTAAATTCTTCTCTATTTTTTAATATTTCATATATAACATTTAGTCCAAAACTTATTCCAACTGCTGGATATTCTTTTCCATCATTTATGAAGTCTGTTATCATCTTATCATAACGACCTCCTCCACCAATACTTGATTTTATGCTTCCATCTGTTACATAAGCTTCAAATACTGTTCCAGTATAATATTCCTGTCCTCTTGCTAATGATGGTGAAAATTGTACATATTTTGTTAGTTCAAGTTCATTTATATATTGTTTTAATGTTTCTAATTCTTGAATTCCTTGTGCTAAAACATCATTTTTGTTTTCTAATTTTATTAGTTCTTCAATATTCATTTGTAGATATGAATATAATTTTTCAATTTGTTCTTCATTTAATCCAATTTTTAGGAATTCCTTTTGTAGTTCTTCTTTTGTTAATTTTTCAAATTTATCTATTATTGTTATTGTATCTGTAATTAATTCTTCAGATATACCTGCTTCAATTATTATCCCTGATAAGAATTTTCTATTATTATATTTTATTACAACATCTATTCCAAGTTTGCTATATGCTTCTACATATAATGCAATAAATTCTGCTTCTACTAATTGTCCTTCTATTCCAACACTATCTACATCACATTGTATAAATTCTCTATCTCTACCTAACTTTACAGGCCCATTTCTAAATACTTCTCCTATTTCATATCTTTTGAATGGAAGTTTTGTATTCTGATTTATTGCTATATATTTTGCAAATGGTACTGTTAAATCATATCTTAATGCTAAATTTCTATTTCCTTGGTCAGATACTTTATACACTTCTTTTAATATATCATTTTCTTCATCATATTTTAATGCTAATAAATCATAATAACATAATAATGGTGTTTGTAATGGCTTAAATCCATATTTTTCAAATACGTCTTTTAATGTATCTGATATATAATTTCTGATATATTGTTCTCTTGGTGAATAATCTGTAGTTCCTTTTACATTTCTTAATTCAATTTCTTTCATATTTATTTTATTCTCCTTTATTATTTCTCATTTTTAACATTTCTATTTTAACATAAAATTATATATTTTTCCATAGTTTTTTAATAAAAATGGCCCAATCTTCTAATTTTAGAAAATTGGGTCACTTTATAATCAACAATTACTAATTTCGAACATCAATTTACATAATATTTCTTCGAACTTATTTTCACAATCAAATTGACTAATGAATTCCTTACATTCCTTACTCGATCTATTACCTCTGAAATAAATAACCAACCAGTTAAGTACTAACCTTACATACACAGCCTGAGATCTTCTTTGTTCCACATAAATGGAATTCATCCTCTTTACTGCAATTTCTACAATATGTTTCTCACTAATATGATCATATTTAGAAAATGCTTTATTGATAGCACAAATAACTTCTAAGACAATTGATGTTTCAATTTCAATTGATGGTTTAATTGCTTGCACACCATCCCAACAATCATAATATCTATTTACAAATGATCCTTTGTTGTATAATGATTTTTTTAACTGTGCTGGGAGCTTTACATTTTGCAAGTCTATGCTAGACATATTGTTAAAATATGCCTTAAATTGATCTTCATTTTTCTTAAGAAAAATTTTAGCTTTTTCTCTGAATGTTTTTTCCTCATCACTTTCTTCTTCAAGAGGATATACTTCTAAGAATGTTTCATTCCATAACTCGTCAATTAATTCATACATATCCTTTCTAGCTTTATTGTTGACAATTGCCTCTTTAATTAAAGCCTTAGCAAGGCTATTGAGGCGCTCAGTATTTTCCGAGGGCAATTCTAATGTTTCTACCTTTGGCTGAATAGATGCTGTTTTTCTTTTCATGTCAATACCTCCATTATTGCCTCTGCAAATACTTGCAAAGAATTTTCTGTAGTATTATATCATCACACCAGCAATATGTCAACTTCAAATATTATTTAATAACCTTCTCTATGATTCATTTATGATAATGTCTTAATATATCATTTAGGAAAATGTCCTAATTTTAAATTTGTGATATAAGTATAT
>CAKOVS010000014.1 GCA_934122085.1 uncultured Clostridia bacterium
AAATATTAGCACTAAATTCAAAAAATTTAGTGCTAATAAATAAAATTTTTTAAGACATTTTCAAAAATGATTGACATAGTTTTAAAAGAAAATTGACTTTAAAGCCAATTTATGCTAAAATTGGTGTGAAATTTGTTTAATAAAAGATAAAAAAATAATTATAAGAAGGCAATGAAAAGTGAAAAATAAAAAAAGTAAATATGTGCAATTTATTGAATTATATAATTCAGGAATAACTGACTTAGACGAACTTGAAAAAAAATTAGAATCCCCAAAAAGTTCAATATATTCATATATTCATAGAGCACACAAAGAAGAAAAAATTGTAAAAATTCCAAGAAAGAAAAAAGACAAGAAAAAGAAAATAAATAAATATGAGTTATTTGTAAAATTATATAACTCAGGAATAAAAAAAACGAAGCATCTTATGGCAGAATTGCAAATTTCAGAGAACACAGTATATGTATATACTAGAAGGGCACAAAAAGAAGAAAAAATTTTTAAAATAAATAATAATATAGAAAAAAATATAAAAAAACAATTAATTAAACAATATCCATTTGAAGTAGCATTAAGGTTGAATTTGCAACCAGAGATAATATATAAATATTTAGAAAATTTAGGAGAAAAAGAACAAAAATTATTACAAAGAGAAATATTATCACAAAATATTATTTGGGAAAGAATAAAATCTTTAAAAGTAAAATATTTAAAAAATAATCAGGAAATTAGTGTAGATGAAGCTTTAAAAAAAATAATTCCCAAATTAAAAGAAACAGAAGTATTTGAATTAATTAAGTTTTATTATTGGTGTGGCAAAGAAAATATAGCTTTACAAGTTGCAAATCGAATTATATATTCAACAGAAATTTCAAATGAAGTAAAACAAAAAGTAGAATTAGAAAAAGATAAGTTAGTAAGAGAAATATTAGCGAAAAAAATAAGAAATAGAAAAGGCGCACCATATTCTATTTTGTGCAAAGAATTTAATGTAAGAAATTCATTTGTTATGCAAGTATTAGGCATGGAAGATGAAGGTAGATAAGAGAAGGGAAGAAAACATGAAAACAGAACAAGAAATAGAAAAACAAAAACAATATATAGAAAAAGTAAAAGAAATAAATGAAGGAAAAAATTTAAAATATTACATATTAACAATGGGATGCCAATTAAATGAAAATGATTCTGAAAAATTATGTGGAATGGTAGAAGAAATGGGATATATGCCAACAGATGATTATAAAGAAGCAGATCTTGTTATGTTTAATACATGTTGTGTAAGAGAAAATGCAGAAGATAAATTATTTGGTAAATTAGGTGAATTAAAGAGAATAAAAGAACAAAGAGGAACAATAATTGCAATTGGTGGATGTATGATGCAAGAAAAACATATAACAGATAAAATACATGAAAGTTATTCATATACAGATATAATTTTTGGAACACATACATTGCAAAACTTCCCAGAAGATTTATATAATACAATGCAAAGTAAAAAGAAAATGTTAGATATAATGGATATAGATGGAGAAGTTTATGAAGGATTACCAATAAAAAGAACAAGTAATATAAAAGCATCTGTAACAATAATGTATGGATGTAACAATTTTTGTACATATTGTATAGTTCCATATGTAAGAGGAAGAGAAAGAAGTAGACATCCAAAAGATATATTACAAGAAGTAGAACAATTAGCAAAAGAAGGATATAAAGAAATTACATTATTAGGACAAAATGTAAATTCATATTTAGTATCAGAAGATTGGAAAGGAAAAGGACTTGAATATAAAGGAATAAATTCTTTTGCAACATTATTAAGAGAAATAAATAAAATAGAAGGAATTGAAAGGATACGTTTTGTATCACCACATCCAAAGGATTTTACAGATGATGTAATAGATGCAATTGCAGATTGTGAAAAAGTATGTAAATTAATACATTTACCACTTCAATCAGGAAGTTCAAAAGTATTAAAAACAATGAATAGAAAATATACAAAAGAACAATATTTAGCATTAGTTGAAAAAATGAAATCTAAGATTCCAAATTTAACATTATCAACAGATATTATAGTAGGTTTTGCTGGCGAAACAGAGGAAGACTTTGAAGATACACTAGATGTTGTAAGAAAAGTATGTTTTGAACAAGTATATATGTTTATATATTCAAGAAGAGTAGGAACACCTGGAGATAAAATGCAAAATCAAGTTCCAGAAGATATTAAACATAAAAGATTTGACAGATTAAAAGAATTAGTTGAAAGTCAAATTGCAGAGAATAATAGTAAATATGTAGGAACAATTCAAAAAGTATTAGTTGAAGGACCAAGCAAAAATAATCCAGAATTATTAACAGGAAGAACTGATAGTAATAAAGTTGTTATATTTGAAGGAAGTAAAGAACTAATAGATACAATAATAGATTTAAAGATTATTTCAGAACATATGTGGTATTTGAAGGGAAAAATAATTTAATTCTTTTCCAACTAATATATGTTTCAAGAAAGGAATGATAAAAATGGCAGGAAATACACTAGAAAATATGGATAAATCAAGTTTTTCACCAATGATGCAAAAATATTTAGAAACAAAAGAAAAATATAAAGATTGCATATTATTTTATAGATTAGGAGACTTTTATGAAATGTTCTTTGATGATGCAATAACAGCATCAAGAGAACTTGAAATAACATTAACAGGAAAAGATTGTGGACAAGCAGAAAGAGCACCAATGGCAGGAATTCCACATCATGCAGCAGAAGTATATGCAGCAAAACTAATAGAAAAAGGATATAAAGTTGCAATATGTGAGCAACTAGAAGATCCAAAAACAGCAAAAGGAATAGTTGAAAGAGGTGTAATAAGAATACTTACACCAGGAACAATTGTTGAAAGTAATTTATTAGAAGAAAAGAAAAATAATTATATAATGTGTATATGTAAAACAGGACTTTATTTTGGAATAAGTGTATGTGACATTTCAACAGGAGAATTTTATAGTTCAGAAATAAAAGGTGAAAACAATTTTGAAACATTATTAGATGAAATTGCAAGATTTTCACCATCTGAAATTATTGCAAATTCAATGATGTTTGAATGTCAAGAAGAAATGGACAAAATTAGAGAAAGATTTTCAATTTATATGAGTAGATTTAGTGATAAATTCTTCTCTGATGAAGTAGGAAATTTACAATTAGATTATAATATATTAGAAAATAAAAAAGAAATAGGAAATTTAAAAGAAAAAACACTTGTAGTAAAATCAATAAATGCTTTACTTGAATATTTGAATGAAACTCAAATGACAAGTTTGGAACATATAAACACTATAAATATATATAATTTATCAAAATATATGGCATTAGACATAAATGCAAGAAGAAATCTAGAAATTACTGAGAAAATGAGAGACAAAAGTAAAAAAGGAACACTACTTTGGGTATTAGACCAAACATCTACATCAATGGGAGGAAGATTACTTAGAAGATGGCTAAATGATCCATTATTAGATGTAAAAGAAATAAATGAAAGATTAGATGCAGTAAGTGAATTAAAAGACAATATGATGTTAAGAGGAGATGTAGTAGATACATTAAAAAAAGTATATGATATTGAACGTCTTTCTGCCAAAATGACATATGGTAATGCAAATGCAAGAGATATGATAACACTTAGAAATTCATTAGAAAAATTGCCAGAAGTAAAAAATATTCTTTCAACATGTATGTCACCAAAGTTAAAACAATTATATGAAGATTTAGATGAATTACAAGATGTTTATGAATTAATAAATAAATCAATTATTGATGACCCTCCAATGACAATAAAAGATGGTGGAATAATCAAATTAGGATATAATGCTGAAATTGATAAATTAAAAACTGCAACAACAGAAGGCAAAAATTGGATTGTAAAATTAGAGGCAGAAGAAAAAGAGAAAACAGGAATTAAAAATTTAAAAGTAGGATATAACAAAGTATTTGGATATTATATAGAAGTATCAAAATCATTTGTATCACAAGTACCAGATAGATTTATAAGAAAACAAACATTAACAACTGGTGAAAGGTATATAACAGAAGAATTAAAGAACTTAGAAGGTCAAATTTTAGGAGCAGAAGAAAAGGTTGTTAATTTGGAATATGAAGAGTTTGTAAAAATTAGAGAGCAAATTGCCAAAAATGTAAAAAGACTTCAAAAAACTGCAAATGTAGTATCAACATTAGATGTATTATCAGCATTTGCACAAGTTGCGGAAGATATGAATTATTGCAAACCAGTAGTAACTGATAATGGAAAAATAAAAATAAAAGATGGAAGACATCCTGTAATAGAAAAAATGGTTGGAATAGGAAATTTTGTACCAAATGATACATATTTGGATAAAGATGGAGATAGATTAGCAATTATAACAGGACCTAATATGGCAGGTAAATCTACATATATGAGACAAGTTGCATTAATAACATTAATGGCACAAGTTGGATGTTTTGTTCCAGCAACAGAAGCGGAAATAGGTGTTGTAGATAAAATATTTACAAGAGTTGGAGCATCTGATGATTTAAGTATGGGACAAAGTACATTTATGGTTGAAATGATGGAAGTTGCAACAATTCTAAAAGAAGCAACAGAAAATAGTTTAGTAATATTAGATGAAATAGGAAGAGGAACATCAACATATGATGGACTTTCAATTGCTTGGGCTGTTGCTGAATATATTGCAGACAAAGAAAAATGTGGTGCTAAGACATTATTTGCAACACATTATCATGAATTAATTGAACTTGCAGATAAACAAGAAGGTATAAAAAATTATTCAATAGCAGTAAAAGAAAAAGGTGAAGATATAATCTTTTTAAGAAAAATTGTTGAAGGTGGAACAGATGAAAGTTATGGTATTCATGTTGCACGTTTAGCAGGAGTTCCTAAAGTTGTAACAAAGAGAGCTAATGAAATTTTAACAAGTTTAGAGAGAAAGAGTATGCTTTCTGGAAAGAAACAGGAAAATAAGAAAGTTGTTGAAGGACAATTTGATATGTTTAATTACAAACTTGGAGAGATTGCTCATGAGATTGATAAGATTAATTTGAATGAGTTAACTCCAATTGATGCTTTGAATACTTTATTAAAAATAAAAGAAAAGATGAAATAGAAATATTTCGTCTTTTCTTTTTTTGGTGTAATGCTAGTGCATAGGAACTTTTGAATCTTTTTTTGACTAAAAATTCTAAATTTTGCAAAAGAGACAAAACTTCCCATAATTCACTCTTGGAAATAAATGTAAAAGAAGATATAATTTCATTAAATTAAAACTAAGGAGGAAAAAATGGAAATTACATATATAAAAAAGGACAAGCGATTAATCTTCGAAATAGAAGAAGATATAGATGAATGTTGTGTACAAAAGATAAGAAGGAGGATAGATAATGAAATTCAAAGATATATGCCAAAGGAAGTTATATTTGATTTTAGCAATGTTTCTTTTATGGATAGTGCAGGAATTGGGTTAATAATAGGAAGATATAAATTAATAAACATGATTGGTGGAGAATTAAAAATAGCAAATGTAAACACACAAATACAAAAAATATTTGAAATGAGTGGATTATTAAGATTAATACCAGTAGAACAAAAAAATAAAAAGGAGGTGCAATATGACTAAGACGTATGATAATGAAATGAAAATAGAATTCTTAAGCAAATCTAAAAATGAAGCATTTGCAAGAATAGCAGTAGCAGCATTTATAGCACAATTAGATCCAACAGTAGAAGAAGTTGCAGACATAAAAACAGCAGTATCAGAAGCAGTAACAAATGCAATAATACATGGATATGAAGAAAAGATAGGAATAGTAAAATTAATTTGTAAAATAGCTCAAAACGAAGTTTTTATAGAAATATCAGATTCAGGAAAAGGAATAGAAAATATAGAAGAAGCCAAACAACCATTGTTTACTACAAAATCAAATTTAGAAAGATCTGGAATGGGATTTACAATAATGGAAAGCTTTATGGATAATGTAGAAGTAGATTCTGTGCTAGGAGTTGGAACAAAAGTAACAATGAGTAAAAAAATAAAAATCAATTCTTCTCGTGAAAAACAAAAAGATGTTGAAAATGCTAATAATTTAGTAAATACAGGAGTAAGGGGAGAGGAATAGTGTATGAAAATGATATGAAAATCATAGAACGAGCTCAAAACGGAAGTAAAGAAGATATGACAAAACTAATAGAAGACAATAGTAGGCTTGTTTGGAGTATTGTTCGAAGATTTAATGGAAGAGGATATGATATAGAAGACTTATATCAAATAGGAAGTATTGGATTAATAAAAGCAATACAAAGATTTGATACAAGTTTTGAAGTTCGACTTTCAACATATGCAGTACCATACATATTAGGAGAAATAAAAAGATTTATAAGAGATGATGGACCAATAAAAATAAGTAGAAGTATAAAAGAATTAAATATAAAAATAATAGAATTACAAAAGGAGTATTTGAATAAATATGGAAAAGAAATAACTTTAGAACAATTAGCTAAAGAATTAAAAACATCAAAAGAAGATATTGCAATGGCTTTAGATTCAGCAAGACCAGTGAATTCCATAGAAGATAGTCAATATAGAGACAATAAAACAGATAAAACAATTAGTTTAATAGATCAGCTATCTTCTGGAAAAGATGAAGAAAATGAAATTACCAATAGAATTGCAATAAAAAAGTTAATAAGTGAGTTGAAAGATAACGAAAAAGAAGTAATACTTTTAAGATATTACAAAGGAAAAACGCAAATGCAAGTTGCAAAAATCCTTGGAATAACACAAGTACAAGTTTCAAGGATTGAAAGAAAAGTGTTAGATAATATGAAAAGAAAATTAACAGTGTAAAAAAGTTTAACTTAAAAAAATAAAGAAATAAGGTTGGAAAATTTAGTTCTTTTCAAGACCTGACTTGTGCCGTGAGAAAGGAATGTGATAAAAAATGAAAAAAGTGGTATTTTATATAATTGGTTTTATAACAATTGTTTTTATTTTGCCCGTAATATTTACAACAAGTCCTAAAAGCCAAGAAACTATTGCACAAGAAGAAAATCAAAAACAAAATACTGAAGAAAAGAATATTAAAACAGAAGATATGAATCCATATTATTTAAAATATCAAAAAATAAAATTACTTCATACTGAAACTGGAGAAATAGAAGAACTTGATATGAATGAATATTTATATGGAGTTGTATCAGCTGAGATGCCAGCAAGTTATGAAAAAGAAGCATTAAAAGCACAAGCAATAGTTGCAAGAACATATACAATATATCAAGCAATGAATAATGGAAGTAAACATGAAAATGCAGATATATGTGATGATTATGCTTGTTGCCAAGCATGGATAAGTAAAGAAGAGAGATTTGCAAAATGGAACGAAAATGAAGCTGAAGCAAACTGGCAAAAAATTGTAGAATGTGTAGATAACACTACAGGTAAAATTATTTTATATGATGAAAAGCCAATAAATGCTTTTTTCCATTCAAACAGTGGAGGGATAACAGAAACATCATTAAATATTTGGGGTGGAATTGATTATCCATATTTAAAATCTGTAGAAACAAGTGGTGAAGATGGATATAATCAATATAGTTCAGAAGTAGTATTATCTAAAGAAGAATTGATAAATAAAATGAAAGAAAAATATTCTGATTTTGAAATAGATTTTAATACAGAAGAATGTATAAAAATATTAGAACTTACTTCAAGTAATAGAGTAAAAACTATAAAGATTGGCAATAAAGAAATTGCAGGAACAGAGGCAAGAAGTATATTGGGATTAAAATCAACAAATTTTACATTTGAAATAGATGGAGAAAATATAAAATTTAGTGTAAAAGGATATGGTCATGGAGTTGGAATGAGCCAAACAGGAGCAGACAGTATGGCAAAGACAGGAGCTAATTATGAAGAAATTATAAAACATTTTTATACTGATGTAGAAATTAAATAATAATTTCCTTAAAATGAATAATCTTCTGAAAAAAGTAAATACTTCTAATAATAAAATATTAAGGAGGAATTTATGAAAAAAGGAAGAAAATTTTATGAAAATGAGAATTTAATAATATATGTTGGAACTGCAATATTTTTCATATTAGCAATATCTGTTGGAATTGTTATGTATATGACAACAAAAGCTAATTCAAAGGTTGGAAATGAAACAGGTAAATCTACAACAGAAAATATTGAAAAGGTAGAAGATGCAAGTTCAAATATTGGAAAAACAGTTGAAGAACAAGAGAAAATTGCTGAGCAAAAAAATGATGAAATTAGTAAGAAAACAGAAAGTACAGCTACAGATATTATAGAGAATACAGTAGATACAAAGAAAGATGAAAATAAAGCAGATTCAGAAAAAAAAGAAACCACAGTTAAAACAGAAACGACAGCTAATGCTACAGAAAATACACAAGTAACAGAAGAAAAGAAACCACTAACATTTACAAAACCAACAGATGGAGAAATAATTGCTGAATTTGCACAAGAAAATTTAATATATTCAGATACATTAAAAGAATGGATTACACATACAGGAATAGATATAAAAGCTGACAAAACAAGTGTAATAAAAGCATCTGCAGACGGTGTAGTAACATCTATATTAAATGATCCAAGATATGGCTTAACAGTAGTAATTTCACATGATGAAGGATATGAGACCATATATTCAAATTTATTAACTGCTGAATTTGTTGTTGAAGGAGAAGAAGTAAAACAAGGGCAAACGATAGGAACAGCAGGTAATACTGCATCATTTGAAAGTGGAATGGAGAGTCATTTGCATTTTGAAATTATGCAAGATGGTAAATATTTAAATCCAAGTATTTATTTAAAATAACAAAAATTGACATCGACATAATATTGTGCTATAATGCTAATGTTTATATTGTATATCATAGTTATACTTTTAGATGATTGAATACTAAATTTTCTGAAAGTTACTATGAAACTTTCAGAGCTAATTAAGCTGGAGGTGCTTGGCATGTATGTAGTTCCTAAAATCATGTTCCCATTTATGTGGAAGAAGAACAATCCACCGAAGACATTGCATTTGAAGAGTAAGGATGAAGGGGTATATGGAGATCTTTTTTCTTTGACATCTTTTCCAAGTGTAAGTGGAATTGAACTCATTTTGAGCTATCACGACAAAGAAAATGCTTATTATGAAGGTGCAGAAGGGTATCCAGAGTTTGATATTCTTTCAGATAAACGCAGAGCTTTTAAAATCCAATGGCTTGAGCATATTGGAGGATTAGTTGTTTAAATGATTGAGAAATAGAACTAAAATAAAAACGGAGTTTTTGAAATTATTCAAAAGCTCCGTTTTTACAATGTCAACATAATTATTGCAAGCTAATATTTAATCTATGATATATGTCCAAAATAATTTGTGATATCATATAATAATTACTTGTACTTTTTTTATATTTGTGATATTATAATCACGAAATTTAAACTCAGTATAAATGGAGGTTTCAAATGAAAATATTAGTAACAGGAGCTAACGGAATGTTAGCCAAAGAAGTAAAAGAAAAATTTGCAAAAGGAAATGAAATAATAGCAACAGATGTATCAGAATTAGATATAACAAATGAAAAGGCAGTTATGGAATATGTAGAAAATACAAAGCCAGAATATATAATAAATTGTGCAGCATATACAGCTGTAGACAAAGCAGAAGAAAACTATGATTTAGCAGACAGAATAAATGGAGATGGACCAACAAATTTAGCTAAAGCAGCAAAAAAAGTTGGTGCAAAATTAGTACATATATCTACAGACTATGTATTTGGTGGAAATTTAGATATATCAAAAGATTACAAAGAAGATGATGAAAAACATCCAGTAACAGTATATGGAAAAACAAAATTACATGGTGAAGAAGGAATAACAGCAAACATGGATGAATATTACATTTTCAGAACAGCATGGTTATATGGAGTTGGAGGAAACAATTTTGTAAAAACAATGACAAAATTAGGATCAACAAGAGATGAAATAAATGTAGTATCAGATCAACATGGAAGTCCAACATATGCAAAAGACTTAACAGAAATAATATACCAAGCAATAGAGAAAAAAATACCTTATGGAATATATAATGCTACAAATGAAGGATATACAACATGGTATGATTTTACAAAAGAAATATTAGCAGAACAAGGAATTACATGTAAAGTAAATCCTGTAATAACAGAACAATATATAGAAATGATGAAAGTTACACAAGCCAAAAGACCATTTAATTCACAAATGTCAAAAGCAAAACTTGAAGCATGTGGAATAAAAGTTCCTGAGTGGAAAGATGGATTAAAAAGATACTTAGAAGAAGCAAAAAAAATAGAACAATAGAAAGGATGTAGTATTATGAAAAATAGAAAAGGAATTATATTAGCAGGAGGAAGTGGAACAAGATTATATCCATTAACACTTGCAATATCAAAACAAATAATGCCTGTATATGATAAGCCAATGATTTATTATCCATTATCAATATTAATGCAAGCAGATATAAGAGAAGTTTTAATAATAACAACACCAAGAGATTTAGAAACATTTAAAAGTTTACTTGGAGATGGAAGCCAATGGGGAATGAAATTTGAATATAAAGTTCAAGAAAAACCAAATGGTTTAGCAGAAGCATTTATTATTGGAAAAGATTTTATAGGACAAGATAATGTTGCAATGATATTAGGGGATAATATGTTTTATGGAGAACATTTAGCACAAAAATTAAAAGAAGCAAATGAAAGAGAAAATGAAGCAACAATATTTGGGTATTATGTAAAAGATCCAAGAGCTTATGGAGTGGTAGAAATTGATGAAAATGGAAAAGCTGTGTCAATTGAAGAAAAACCAGAAAATCCAAAATCAAATTATGCTGTACCAGGATTATATTTCTATACAAATGAAGTAATAGAAATAGCAAAAAATGTAAAACCATCTGCAAGAGGAGAATTAGAAATAACATCAATAAATGAAGAATATATGAAAAAAGGGCAATTAAAAGTTGAAAAATTAGGAAGAGGAATGACATGGTTTGATACAGGCACACATGATGCATTAATAGAAACAGCAAGTTTTGTTCAAACAATTCAAAAACGCCAAGGTCTACAAATATGTTGTCCAGAAGAAATAGCATTTGATAAAGGATGGATAAATTCAGAACAATTATCAAATTTAGCTCAAAAATATATGAAAACAGATTATGGAAAATATTTAAAAGATGTAGCAGACGATGTATTTGGTGAAGAATAGAAAAAATTATTTAATTCAAAAGAAAGGAGAGATATCTAGCTAAGAATTAGATATCTAGTATAACATGGGAAAATTCAAAAAAACAGAAACAACAATAGATGGTGTATATATAATAGAACCAACAGTATTTGGAGACAATAGAGGATACTTTATGGAAACATATAGCAAAAAAGATTTTGAAGAAATAGGACTAAATTATGATTTTGTACAAGACAATCAATCAAAATCAAAAAAAGGTGTTTTAAGAGGACTACACTTTCAAAAAGAAAATACACAGGCAAAACTTGTTAGATGCATAAAAGGTGAAGTATTTGACGTTGCTGTTGATTTAAGACCTGGAAGTAAAACATATGGAAAATGGGAAGGTGTTATATTAACAGAAGAAAATAAAAAAATGTTTATGATACCAAAAGGATTTGCACATGGATTTTTAGTATTATCAGATGAAGCTGAATTTACATATAAATGTGATGATATATATAATCATGAAGCAGAAGGTGGATTAAAATTTGATGATCCAGATGTTGGAATTGAATGGCCAATGGGAGATTTAAAGAAAGAAGATTTAATAACATCAGAAAAAGATGCAAAATGGCCATCTTTACAAGAATTAAAACAAACAGACTTATTTAAAAATATATAAATTTTCGAGGATAAATGTAAAAGGAGAAATTTAATTATGAAAAATATATTAGTAACAGGTGCAGCAGGATTTATAGGAGCAAATTTTGTCGAATATTTTGTAAACAAACATCCAGACTACAAAGTAGTTGTAGTAGATAAATTAACATATGCAGGAAATATGGCAAATTTAGATAAAGTAAAAGATAAAATATCATTTGAAAAAGCAGATATATGTGATTTTGAAAAAATGAAAGAAATATTTGATAAATATGATATAAATGGTGTAATACATTTTGCTGCTGAATCACATGTAGACAACAGTATAAAAAATCCATTTGTATTTACACATACAAATGTAATAGGAACACATACATTATTAGAAACAGCAAAACAAAAATGGGGAGAAGGTTCAGAAAATAAATTTGTACATATATCAACAGATGAAGTATATGGTGCATTAGGAGAAGATGGATATTTTACAGAAAAATCACCAATACAACCAAGTAGCCCATATTCAGCATCAAAAGCAAGTTCAGATTTAATTGCATTTGCATATCATACAACATATAAAATGAATGTAAATGTAACAAATTGTTCAAACAATTATGGACCATATCAACATAATGAAAAATTAATTCCACACATGATTAAACTTGCAATGAATAATGAAAAATTACCAGTTTATGGTACAGGAAAAAATATAAGAGATTGGTTATATGTAGAAGATCATTGTAAAGCAATAGATATGGTATTCCATAAAGGTATTGCTGGTGAAAGATATAATATAGGTGGACACAATGAAAAGAGAAATATAGATATTGTAAAACTTATATTAAAAAGATTAGAAAAATCAGAAGACTTAATTCAATATGTAGAAGATAGAAAAGGTCATGATTATAGATATGCAATAGATCCAAGTAAAATAAAAGCAGAACTTGGATGGGAACCAGAAACAAAATTTGAAGATGGAATTGTAAAAACAATAGATTGGTATATAGCAAATCCAGAGTGGCTTAAATAAGAAAGGAAATAAGTGTTAGTTTCTATGAGGATAACACTAAAATTAATTTGACAAATTATATTTTAGATGTTATATATAATATATTAATTGCTTGTATAGTAACATTGTTTAATATGAATGGAGGTTTTTGTATGCAATTGAAAATTCCTGAATATGAAAGATTATTTCGGAAAGACCCAGAATATAAGCAATCCACAGGAACCTATTCAGAAGATGTAAAAACTTTAATAAGAGATTTGCATGGACTAACTTTATATGTTCCAAATACAGCCCGTTGGTTTGTAAGTGAGCAAAAAGATAATAAAGAAAAATAAACGATGTTAAATTTGAGAAAATATTTTCTCAAAAAAGAGCGTAAATATGTGCCCGAATTCGAGTAATATTTGCGTTCTTTTTTATATAGTAGGAAAGTTCTCCTTGTAGGAGAACTTTCTGTACTAGATAAATATGGCAAGTCTTAGATTTTCTTAAAATTTCTATTTGATAGAAAATCTTAGACTCGCTTTTTTATATCATTTAACTTAATCAATTGCCTTGACGAACAAGCTATAAAATGGTAAAATAAAACACGAAGTAAAAGATAAAACTTTTAGAAAGAAGGTTAAATATGAGAATATTAGCAGTAGGTGATATAGTTGGAGAATCAGGAGTTCGAAAACTAAAAGAAGAATTACCAAGAATAAGAAGAGAAGAAAACATAGATTTTGTAATAACAAACGGAGAAAACTCAGCAGGTGGAATGGGAATAAATGAAAGAAACTTTAATGATATGTTAAGTGCTGGAACAAATGTAGTAACAATGGGAAATCACACATGGGGAAAGAAAGACATATTTAAATTTATAGATCATCCACAATTATTAAGACCAGCAAATTATCCAAAAGGCGTTGTAGGAAAAGGTCTTGGAATTTATGAATGTAATGGAAAGAAAATAGCTGTAATGAATTTTATGGGAAGAGTTGATATAAACATATTAACAGAAAATCCATTTATTATGGCAAAAGATATGGTAGAAGAAATAAAAGACAAAGTAGATATAATAATTATAGATTTTCATGCAGAAGCAACAGCTGAGAAGATTGCTATGGCAAGATATTTAGATGGAAAAATAACAGCAATATTTGGTACACATACACATGTACAAACAGCAGATGAACAAATTTTACCAAATGGAACAGGTTATATAACAGATATAGGAATGACAGGACCAAAGAACTCTGTAATTGGAATGGATGCACAAGCATCAATAAAAAGATTTGAAACAACACTTCCAGAAAAATATAAATTAGCTGAAGGAGAATGTATACTAAATGCAGTAATATTCAACATAGATGATACAACATCAAAAGTAACAGACATAAAGAGAATATATATTAGATAATTCTGTCGAAACTTGTAATAAAGATTTCTAAAAATTTCCAAAAACTACTAGACATGACCTCCTAAATAATGTAAAATACAAAATGTAAAAGTTGCAACAACAAAAAAATAATTATAGGAGGCAAAAGAGAAATGGAAATCTTAAAAATTTCATCAAAATCTAATCCAAATTCAGTAGCAGGAGCTATAGCTGGATTAGTAAAAGAATCAAACAAAGCAGAAATGCAAGCAATTGGAGCAGGAGCTCTAAATCAAGCAGTAAAGGCAGTAGCGATAGCAAGAGGATTTGTAGCACCATCAGGAGTTGACTTAGTTTGCATACCAGCTTTTGCTGAAGTAGAAGTTGAAGGGGAAGATAGAACAGGAATAAAACTGATTGTAGAATCAAGAAAGTAAATATAAATTTAAATGGGGGCTATTAGTTATTGGCTCCTATTTTTTATTATGTAGGAAAAATCTCCTAGTAGGTGATTTTTCCGTACAGAATAATTATGGGGATTATTAGAATTTCTAAGCAATTTCCATTGCATAGAAATTCTTAAATCCGTTTTTTTATACAATATAATAAAAATATTAGATTTGAAAAATGAATTAAAATACTTGAAAAAACTTGTTTTATAATGTATTATAACTATACATAAGAAAATTTATAAAAAGGAATGATAAAAAGGTGAAAAGCAATTTTGCTAAATATATATTTATAATATTTATAGTTGGAATAATAATATTAGTTACTTATAAATTAAATGAAGAAAAGAAAAATACGCAACAAGAAGAACAAACAACAATAACAAAAGAAGAAAATATAGGAAAAGAAATAAAACTAGGTGTAGCAGAATTTGATACGATAAATCCATTATTAAGTAAAAATAAACAAGTCCAAGAAATTACTAAAATAATATATGAGCCATTATTTCAAATAACAAGTGATTATAAGCTAGAAAAGTGCTTGGCAAAAGATTGGGCGAAAACAGCAGAAAATAAATATTTGATAAAAATAGATACATCAATAAAATGGTCTGATGGAAATAATTTATCTGTAGATGATGTTATGTTTACAATAGAAAATTTATCTAAAATAGATTCAATATACTTTGAAAATATACAACATATAGTAGAAGTAAATAGAGTTGATGACAATACTATAAGGATAATTTTAGATCAAGAGATACCATTTTTTGAATACAATTTAATATTTCCTATAATGAGCAAGAAAAATTATGAAGGACAAAATTTTGTTTATGGATCAAGTAATAATTCACCAGTAGGAACAGGCAAGTATAAGATAACGAAAAACAGTAGTGATACAATAATTCTTGAAAAAAATGAAAATTATAAAAGAGCGGAATTAACACTTGAGAAAATAACTATATCTAAATATTCAAATATTGGAGAGATGTACAATTCATTTAAATTAGGAAAGATTGATTTAATTACAACAAATAATATAGGAATTGAAAATTATATAGGAACAATAGGATATAATAAAGTAGAAACAAATGGAAGAGAATTTGATTTTTTAGCAATAAACACACAAAACCAAGTATTAGCAAATAAAGAAGTAAGACAAGCAATTTTACGATCAATAAATAGAGAAAGTATAATTTCTCAAGTATATGGAGGAAAATATAGAACACAAGATTACTTTTTAGATTATGGAAATTGGTTACAAGGAGATAAAGCAGATACATCATATAATGTAGACACAGCAGTTCAAATATTAGAAGATAATGGATGGGAATATAAGTATAATAGGTGGCAACAATATATTAATTATAGTACAAAAGTAATAAATTTTAAACTTGTAGTTCAAGCATCTAATGATACAAGAGTTGCAATTGCAAATATAATTAAAAGTAATTTAGAAGAAATTGGCATAAAAGTATCAATTGTAAAAGCAACAGACAATCAATATCAATCATATTTAGACAATAAAAATTATGATATGATATTAACAGGTGTAACACTCTCATTAAGTCCAAATTTAGAAACATTTTTCGGAGATGGAAATTTAGCAAACTTTTCGAATGAAGAATTAAGTTCAATAATGAATGAAGTAAAAAATATAACAAAAGAAGATTTATTAAAAGAAAAATATACAAGAATTAGGCAAATATATAATGATGAAGTACCATATATAGGATTATTTAGTAATTATTATGAAGTTGCAAGTAACTGGACTTTAAAAGGCAGTATACCAGCTAATTGGTATAGTATATTTATTAATATAGATAATTGGTATAAAAATTAATTATAAAAGTTTGAAATATAAGTTTTTTATTACATTCCTCGGCTTATTACGAAATTTAAGAAATTCTAATTTATTTTATGGCACCCTTCCACTAAAGTGAACTCTTTCCATAAAACTGCAAAGAATTTCTAAAATTTCTTCATGCACATTCGTCATTTCATGCAAAACTTATATTTCAATACTTATAATATTAATTAAAAAATTATGAAAAAATTTTATAAAATTACTTGACAAAAAAATAAAAAACGATATAATATAGATATCGAACAAAGGTTTAGAAAAAGAGACAAAAAATAGTCTCAAGAAAGGAAAGATACAAACATGGGAGAAAATGCAGAAAAAAGAAAAGCACTAGAAGTAGCAATGAGCCAAATAGAAAAACAATTTGGAAAAGGATCAGTAATGAAATTAGGAGAATATAAAGCAATGGAGGTAGAAGCAATACCAACAGGAGCTTTAAGTTTAGATATAGCATTAGGAATTGGAGGAGTACCAAGAGGAAGAATTATTGAAGTATTTGGACCAGAATCTTCAGGAAAAACAACATTAGCATTACATATTATAGCAGAAGCACAAAAAATGGGAGGAGAAGCAGCATTTATAGATGCAGAACATGCTTTAGATCCAGTATATGCAAGAAAATTAGGAGTAGATATAGATAATTTAATAGTATCACAACCAGATACAGGAGAACAAGCATTAGAAATAACAGAAGCATTAGTAAGAAGTGGTGCATTAGATGTAGTTGTAGTAGACTCTGTTGCAGCATTAGTACCAAAGGCTGAAATAGATGGTGAAATGGGAGACTCACATATGGGGCTTCAAGCAAGATTAATGTCACAAGCATTAAGAAAATTAGCAGGAGCAATAAATAAATCAAAAACAGTACTTATATTTATTAATCAATTAAGAGAAAAAATAGGAGTAATGTTTGGAAATCCAGAAACAACAACAGGTGGTAGAGCATTGAAATTCTATGCATCAGTAAGAATGGATATAAGAAAAACAGAAATGATGAAACAAGATGGACAAGTTATAGGAAACAGAGTAAGAGTAAAAGTTATAAAAAACAAAGTAGCTCCACCATTTAGAGAAGCAGAATTTGATGTATTATATGGAAAAGGAATATCAAAAGTGGGAAATATACTAGACATGGCAGTAAACTTAGACATTGTAGAAAAGAGTGGTGCATGGTTTAGTTATAATGGTCAAAGAATTAGTCAAGGTAGAGAAAATGCAAAAAGATATTTAGAAGAACATCCAGATATAATGGACGAAATAGAGAAAAAAGTTAGAGATAATTTTGCAAAAGCATTTGAACAAAGTTTAGGAGAAGAACTTCCATCTGATGATGAAGAAGATACAGAACCAATAGATGAAGAGTAAATTTGGAATTATAAAAACCCATAAAAATAGCAAGAATTTTCTTGCTATTTTTCTTATTATAGAATAAAATAAGACTAGAATTTTTACTATAGAGAAAGGAACAAAATTTATAATGAATAAGAAATGGGAAATATACAAAACAAATGAAGAAAAAGTTGAAGAATTACAAAAAAAATACAAATTAAATAGATTATTATCAACATTACTTACAAATAGAGGAATAACAGAAGAAACTAAAATAGAAAAATTTTTAAATCCAAAGAGAAGTGATTTTTATGATCCATTTGGAATGCCAGATATGGAAAAAGCTGTTGAAAGAATATTAAAAGCAATAGAAAATAAAGAACAAATAATAATATATGGTGATTATGATGTTGATGGAATCACAAGTGTAACAGTATTAAAAAGTTTTCTTGAAGAAAGAGGAATACAAGTAAATGTTTATATTCCAAATAGACTGAATGAAGGATATGGATTAAATAAAACAGCAATGGAAGAAATAGCAAAACAAGGAAACAAATTAATGATAACAGTAGATTGTGGAATAACAGCAGTAGAAGAAGTTGAATATGCAAAAAAATTTGGTATTGAAACAATTATAACAGATCATCATGAACCTGCTGAAGAATTACCAAAAGCAATAGCAGTAGTAGATGCAAAAAGAAAAGACAATAAATATGAATGTAGAAATTTAGCTGGTGTTGGAGTAGTATTTAAATTAATACAAGCATTAAGCATAAAATTAAAATTAGACCAAAAAAAATATTTAAAATATTTAGATATAGTTTGTGTTGGAACAATATCTGATATAGTACCATTAACAGATGAGAATAGAGTAATTGTAAAATTAGGATTAAAATTAGTAGAACAAACAAAAAATTTAGGATTAAAAGAAATATTACAAAGTTGTGGTTATTCAAAAATAAATTCAACAACAATATCATTTGGAGTAGCACCAAGAATTAATGCATGTGGAAGAATGGGACATCAAGAAGAAGCATTAAATTTATTATTATCAAAAGAAGAAAAAGAAGTTAAAGAATTAACACAAAAAATTAATGAATATAATAAAATAAGACAAGAAATAGAAAAAAATATTTATAATGAAGCTATAGAACAAATAGAAAAAGAAAGAAATGATAATAAAAATACAATAGTAGTATTTGGAAAAGGATGGCATCATGGTGTTATAGGAATTGTTTCATCAAAAATAACAGAACTATATTTTAAGCCAAGTATTTTATTATGTGAAGAAGATGGAAAATGTAAAGGATCTGGAAGAAGTATACCTGGATTTGATTTACACGAAGCATTAATGGAATGTAATGACACAATAGAGAAATTTGGCGGACATGCTATGGCAGTAGGGATAAATATAAATAAAGAAAAAATTGAAGAATTTAAAGAAGAATTTGAAAAAATAGCAAAAGAAAAAGAAGTTGATAAAATAATTCCAATTTTAAATCTTGATGCAGAAATAAAACTTGATGATGTAAATAAAGAAATGGTAGACAGTTTAAAAGAACTTGAACCTTTTGGTGAAGCTAATAAAATGCCAATATTTGCATTTAGAAATTTAAAAATAGATTCAATAAGATCTTTATCAGATGGAAAACATTTAAAATTATCTGTAAAAGATAATAAAAATATAATTAATGCAATAGGATTTAACATGGGAGCATTAGCAGATACTTATCGAATTGGTGATAGAGTTGATATTGCAGGAAATTTAGAAATAAATTCATTTAATGGTGTTGATAGTATTCAAATTAATATAAAAGATATTATGAAATCAATATAATAACCAAAAAATATAAGCTTTTTATTACATTCCTCGGCTTATTACAAAATTTAAGAAATTCTAATTTATTTTATGGCACCTTTCCACTAAAGTGAACTCTTTCCATAAAATTGCATAGAATTTCTAAAATTTTTCCATGCGCATTCGTCATTTCATGCAAAGCTTATATTTTTAGTTAATTTATATAGAAAATTTTAATAAAAGGCTTTAAATTTAAGGTAAAAAGATGTAAAATGTGAAAGAAAAAAATAAATCAATGGGGGGATTTATATGGCGGAAAATCATACAATAAAAGAGATTATTGAAAAAGTAAAAAAGAACAAAAGATGGCCAGATGTAAAACTAATACAAAAAGCATATAACTATGCTTTAGAAAAACATGGAACACAATTAAGAAAATCAGGGGAACCATATATAATACACCCAACAAATGTAGCATATACGATTGCTGAACTTGGACTAGATGAACAAACAATATGTGCAGCACTTTTACATGATGTAGTAGAAGATACAGAAGTAACATATGAAGATATAGAAAGAGAATTTGGAAAAGAAATTGCAGATATGGTTGATGGTGTTACAAAATTAAAACAAATAGGACATGCATCAATTGAAGAAAATCAAGTAGAAAATTATAGAAAAATGTTCTTAGCAATGGGAAAAGACATAAGAGTAATAATTATAAAGCTAGCAGATAGATTACACAATATGAGAACATTAGAATTTTTAAGAAGAGATAGACAAATAGCAATAGCAACAGAAACAATGCAATTATATGCACCATTGGCAAACAGACTTGGTCTATATTCAATGAAATGGGAATTAGAAGATTTAAGCTTTAAATATTTATATCCAAAAGAATATGAAGAATTAATAAAAGGAATAGAGCAAAAAAGAGAAGAAAGACTAAGATTTATTGAAAAAATAATGGATGATATAAGACAACAATTAAAAAAAGAACATATTGAAGCAGAAGTTACAGGAAGAGCAAAACACTTATATAGTATATACAGAAAAATGCAAAGAGATAATAAAACATTAGACCAAATATATGACTTATTTGCATTAAGAATAATTGTAAATTCTGTAAAAGATTGTTATGCAGCATTAGGTGTGGTACATGAAATGTATAGCCCAATGCCAGGAAGATTTAAGGATTATATAGCAGTTCCAAAAACAAATATGTATCAATCAATACATACAACATTATTAGGAGAAAAAGGAACACCATTTGAAGTACAAATACGTACATGGGATATGCATAGAATTGCTGAATATGGTATCGCTGCACACTGGGCATATAAAGAAGCAAATTATGGAAGTAGAAAAGGCCAAAAAGTAGTAAAAGTACAAGATGATAAATTAGCATGGCTTAGAGAAACACTAGAATGGCAACAAGAAATGCAAGATCCACAACAATTCTTAGAAACATTAAAAACAGAATTATTTGAAGATGAAGTATATGTATTTACACCAAAGGGAGCAATAAAAGTATTACCAAGAGGTGCAACACCAATAGATTTTGCATATAATATTCATGCTGAAATTGGAAATAAAATGGTTGGAGCAAAAATCAACAGTAAAATGGTTCCAATAATAACACCAATCAAAAATGGAGATATCGTAGAAATTTTAACATCAGATAACTCTAAAGGTCCAAGTATGGATTGGTTAAAATTTGTAAAAAGTACATCTGCGAAAAGTAAAATAAACTCTTGGTTCAAAAAAGAAAAAAGAGATGAAAATATTGAAAAAGGAAAAGACTTAATAGAAAAAGAATTAAAAAGAATAGGAATTCCATACGTAGAACTTTTCAAAACAGATTATATAAATCCAATGTTAGAAAGATATAAATATAAAAACTTAGATGAAATGTATTTAGCTGTTGGATTTGGAGCAATTACAGCAAACAGAATAATTGCAAGAATGTTAATAGAATATAGAAAAGAACATAAAGAAGAACCAAAAATAGAAGAAAAAATAGAAGAACTTGCAAAAAATAAAATAGATAATACAAAAGTATCTGATTCAGGTGTTATTGTAAAAGGAATTGATAATTGTTTAGTAAAATTATCAAAATGTTGTAACCCATTACCAGGAGACGAAATAATAGGATATATAACAAAAGGAAGAGGAGTATCTGTTCATAGAAAAGATTGCCCAAATGTTGCAGATTTATTAAAAGAGCAAAACAGAATAATAGATGTAAAATGGTATAATGATGAGAAAAAGAGTTCATATACTGTTGAAATTGAGATATTTGCAAATGATAGAAATGGATTATTAGGAGATATAGTACAAAAATTAAATGACTCAAAAGTAAGATTAATAAGTGTAAATGCAAAGGCAACAAAAGAAAGAATTGCTATAACAGAAGTTACACTAGAAGTAGATAGTGTAGAAAGTTTAAATAAAGTAATAAGAGAATTACGTAAAATAGACAGTGTATATGAAGTAAGTAGAAAAAACAAAATGAAGGAATAAGAGGAGAAGAAAAATGATATTAAAAGAACTAAAGATTGACTCATGGGTTGGAGATGTAACAAATTGTTATATTGTACAAGACGAGAAATCAAAAGAAACAATGGTAATAGATCCTGCAGGAGATGTTGACAAAATTGTAGAAATGTTAGATATATTAAATGCCAATTTAAAATACATTTATTTAACACATTGCCATGGAGATCATATTGGAGGAGTAAAAGAATTAAAAGAGAGAAAAGGTGGAAAAATATTAGCACATAGAAATACAGCAGAAAATTTATTAGACCCTAATATAAGTTTAACAACATATATAGGATTTGAAGGATTAGTTATTCAAGTTGATTCAAGAGTTGATGATGGAGACTTAATACATTTAGGAAATCTTGAATTTAAAGTAATACACACACCAGGACATACTTCAGGAGGTTCTTGTTTATATTGTGAAGAAGAAAAATTATTATTTTCAGGAGATACATTATTTAGAGGAACTTGGGGAAGAACAGATGTACCAACAGGAAATTTTGAAGATGTTATAAATTCAATTACAAAAAAATTAATGACATTACCAGATGAAACAATTGTATATCCAGGACATGGGAAAAGTACAATGATAAGAGAAGAAAAGCCAATTTATTTAGAACTAAAACCACGATTATTGTAGTTCTAAAATACTTGTAACAAACATATAATATATATAAGAGAAATTCAAAAGAAGGGTATGTTATATGTTTAATGTTACAATAATAAATGCAAAAGGTTCAATAAAAAAAATAGCAATATTAATAGTAACTTTAATATTGCTTTTTATTATTACAAAATTCATACAAAATTTAAAATCAACAGAAATCTTCAAAATAAATTTATCAAACAAATTAGTAAAATGTTTAAATAATGAAATACCTGCTATAAATGAAATTGTATCAAAATCAAACACTACAATAAAAGAAGAAAATGAGGAAGATACAAAAAATTTTTCAGAAAGAATATTAGGTGTTGAACTTTCTAGATTAAAAGAAAGTGAAAAAATAGAAGAAAATCCTATAGAAACTCCAAGTGAAAATATAGAAAATAAGCCTGTTGAAGAAGAAAAAGATAATAATAAATCAAATGTAGATGTAAGTAATATATCAGAAAATGTCGAAACACAAATAGTAACTCAAAATCCAATATCAGAAAGTTTTAATAATGAAATAAATGGTGTAAAAATAAAAAATGAAACATCATTTGATCTGCCAGATGATATTATGAATACAGAATTAGACATAGATAAAAATAATATATTAATATTTCACACACACACATGTGAAAGTTATACACCAAGTGAAAAATATCAATATGAACAAACAGGAAATTTTAGAACAACAGATTTAAATTATACTGTTGCAAGATTAGGAGATGAGCTTACAAATTATTTACTTGGATTTGGATTTAAGGTAAATCATGACAAAACATATCATGATTATCCTGCATATACAGGCTCATATTCTAGGTCATTAGAAAGTGTAAAAAAAGATTTGCAAGAAAATCCAAGTGATATAATAATAGATTTGCATAGAGATGCAATTGGAAGTAAAAGTGATTATGATCCAAGTGTCAAAATTGGTGATGATGTTGCATCACAATTAATGTTTGTAATAGGAACAAATGGAGGAGGATTATATCACCCAAATTGGCAAAACAATCTTAGATTTGCAATAAAAGTTCAAGAAATTGCAAATGAAATGTATCCAGGATTATTTAAACCAATGATAGTAAGAAATTCAAGATATAATCAACATTTAGGAAAAGCAGCAGTAATAATAGAAGTTGGTTCAACAGGAAATACATTAGAACAAAGTTTAACAAGTATGAAATATTTAGCAAAAGTATTTGAAAAAATAAAGAATTGATTATAGAAACTTCATGTAATATGAATTCTATAAATCCTAATATTTATTGTGTAAGAAAAATCCCAATTAAATTTACTTTAATTGGGACTTTTATAATATGCACATTCAGAATTAGAACATATTATTATATTAGAAATAATATCATAAGAGCATTTTCCATCTTTTTGATAAACACAATCTAAACAACAATTGATATTTGTCAAAGATATCACCTCTTACTAAAATAGTATAAACAAAAGTGAAAAAAATATTCAAAAAAGTAATAAAATAAATTAAATGTCCATATAAATTAATAAACAAAAATATATAGGAGGTTATTCATATGGATATAACAAAAGAAACTATAAAAATCAATAAGATAATTTGTGAGAAAAAAGAACAAATAGTAGTTCAAGGAGATATGATAGTTCCAGACTCAAAGCCAGATATATTAAATACAATTAATACAGATGGAAATATTTGCATATATAAAAAAGAAGTTATGGACGGAAAATTAAGATTAGAAGGAAATATTGTTTCATATATAATGTATTTAGCAGATGGAGAGAAAAACAATTTAAGAGGATTAAATACAACACTTGATTTTTCAGAAACAATAGTTGTTCCAGAATTACAAATAGGAATGATTGTAGATATTGAACCAAATATAAAAAGTTTTGAATGTAAAGTAATAAATGGAAGAAAAATAGGAATAAAGGCAAATGTAGAAATTTTAATAAGGATACGTTTACCTGAAGAAGCGGAAATAACAACAAATGTAAATGATGTTAATATGCAAATTTTAAGTAAAAAAGAAAAAATAAACTCATTATTATGTGAAGGAAATAATAAAACATATGTGAAAGAAAATGTAGCAATTCCAAATACAGACAATTTAGCAGAAATATTAAATGCAAAAATAAATTTAGTTGATAAAGATATAAAAATAAGTTATAACAAAATACTTGCAAAATCAGAAATAGAATTAAAACTTGTGTATTTAACAGATGATGGAAGAATTTGCAAAACAATAGGCAGAGTTCCATTAGTTGGCTTTATAGATATGCCAGATATCAAAGAAGAAAATATATGTGATACAACATATTTAATAAAAAATTTAATAATAAAACCAAATTCAGTAGAAGAACATACTGTTTATTTAGAGGTTGAAGTTGAGATAAATTGTATTTCATATGAAGAAAAAGAAATACAAGTAATACAAGATTTATATTGCCCAGGTGAAAGAGTAAATTATGATTTAAAAACATTAAAAACAACATCAGATAGAAACACATTGAAAAATACATGTCAAATAAGAGAAAAAGTAAATATGCCTGAAATAGGAAGCGGGGAAATTATAAATACATCAATACAAACATCTATAACCAAAGAAAATAGATTAAGTGGAAAAATAGCATTAGAAGGAGAGCTGGAGGTAAACTTAATATATACAGATATATCAACAATAGGAATAAATAGTAAAACAATAACAATACCATTTACTCAAACAATAGAAGGAGTAGAAAATAATTGTAATACAAGCACAAGAATAGAAGTTGGAACACAAGAATTTACAAATCAGAGTGGAACAATTGATGCAAATGTAGATTTGAATTTTGAAACATTGACATATAAAAATGTTGAGATACCAGCAATTAATAATATAACAGAAGAAACTGAAGATGATTTAGAAGATTACAGTGTTATAATTTATGTTGTAAAAGATGGAGATACATTATGGAAAATTGCGAAAAAATATGGAAGTACAGTTGATGACATAGTTAGAGTAAATGGAATTGAAAATCCTGATAAAATTAATATTGGAGAAAAAATATATATACCTAAATATGTACTAAAAAGAGCCAAAGAGCCAATAGTAATATAATATGGATAAAATTTATTCAAGAAAAAGGTTTATAATAAAGCCTATTGGCAGATTTCGTGGAAAAAATGCCAATTTAAAAAATATAAAATTAGCAAAAAAGATTATAAAATTCATATCAATAATTTTAATTGGAGTATATGGATTTAAAATTGGATTTGATTATTTAGAACCAGTATATGAAGCAATGTGTAATGAAAAAGTTAAATATACAGCAACAATTATAACAAATCAGCAATCAACAATAGTAATGGATCAATATAAATATGAAGAATTATATACAATTGAAAAAGATTCAAATGGAAATGTATCTGCTATAAAATCAAATGTAGCAGTAGTAAATAATATTATTTCAGACTTGACTGAAAAAATACAACAAGAATTTGAAAAGATACCAACAGAAAAAATTTATATAACATTAGGAAATTTGACAGGAAAATATCTATTATCAGGATTTGGACCAAGAATACCTATAAAAATTTCTATGACAGGAAGTGTTGATACAGAAATAAAAAGTGAATTCATCTCACAAGGAATAAACCAAACATTACATAGAGTATATGTTAATTTTAATTGTGATATGGCTGTTGTAACACCAATGAAAAGATATAATCAGAATGTAGTAAATCAATTTATTATTGCAGAACATGTTATTGTTGGAAACATTCCGAATGCTTATTATAATTTAGAAGGATTTGAAAAACCATCAAATACAATAAATCTAATGAAATAAATATTGACTAAAGCCCTAATTTGTTATATTATCAAAATAATAAAAAGCAAAGGAGGGCTTTTGATGATTATCGAAGTTCCAAAAGGCTATACTTTCACAAAGGAAGGAGATATTATTGCATTTGAAGAAAATTCTATTTTAAAAATGAAAGGACGGCAAGGAAAATTTCAAGATATAATGTATGATATAACATATAAATTGAAAGGAAATGATAGATGTTATTATTGTGGTGAAAAGGTTAATCCTAGCAAAATAACATTAGACCATGTTTACCCACAAGCATTAGGAGGTCCATCTATTCCACAAAACATGGTACCTGCTTGTAGAAATTGTAATGGAAAAAAAGAGGATATGACTCCTGAACAATTTAGAGCTTATATTGAATTGAAAGATAAAGGATTGCAAGCACAATTTAGGAGAGAATATTTTCAAACTAAGACATTTCAAACAAGATGGGTACATATTTTACCAGAAGGTTGGATTAATGAAACACCTATATCTGATTTGATTGTAACAATTGATTTATCAGATACAAGTACAAATAAGTATAAAAAGATTAAAGAATATTATACTAGATGTCGGCAGTTTCCAAAACCAATCATTGTTGATTGTCATAACTTTGTACTTGATGGTTTTACAGCAGTTCTCTATGCAAAAAATAATCGAATAAAAGAAATACCCACTATTATTCTTGAAAATGTTGAAGTAATATTTTGATTGGCATACATATAATGGAGGAAAATTATGATTACAATTGACAATTATTCTTTTATTTGTATTGGAGACAATAAAGTAATGAGACTAGCAAGGCCAAATGAAATGAATGATTCAAGACGGAGAATCGTTGTTGTAGGAAAAATTGCTGGTGATAAGTTCAATGCAAAAGTTAATATAATTGAAGTACAAAGATATGAAAAAACATATATTATAGGAAGTTATAATTCATATAATACCACATATTATTTAGGAACGAAATCAAAAGAAATGATGGTATTTGAAAAAATGGTAAGAGAAAATATTCCTGTAATAACAAATTTTTCAATTGGGTATGCATATTATAGTGGAAAAATTGGGAAACATATTCCATATATTCTTGGACAGGTCGGACATGAAAAGAAAGAAAAACTTATTTTAGTAGATAGTCAAAATTTTGAAGAAAATACTATTATAGATGTAAATGGTCAAAAATACTTTGTGGATTGGCTTGGAATGCTCTCTAAGCAATATCAAAAGTTAATTACTGAAATGAATTGTTTTCCTATGAGCTTAAAAAAGTATTTTGGGGTATTTTGTGAAAAAGGATTAAAAATAGATTTGTTTGCACTTAATAATTATCTTCCTATTCTTGGAATAGCAAGAACATTTAAAATTAAATGATTCTGAACCAAAAGAAAAAGTTTGTCTTAGAAAGGCAAGCTTTTTCTTTTTTCTGTACTATATAAAATGATTAAGTATATAACTTAATGATATATTTTCTAATGAAAATTTTATCAATAAAAATAAGTAATGTCAATGGAAACAAAACAATTTAATAAAATAAACTTCATTATTTTTTTGTTCTTATAAAATCTCTTAAAAGTGCTTGAATTAAGATATCTTCTTAATACTAAAATGATTAAGTTATATACTTAATGACAAAAATATTACTGCACATATTGCATAACTTTAAAATATACATTATAATTAAAATGAGATATGCAATATGCAAAGTAAAAATATTTGCAAAGAAATACAAAAGAGAAGGAGGGAAAAGCAAAGTCAAAAGACTATAAAATAAAAAATAAGAAACACAAAGATAAAGGAGGATAAAAACAAATGAACAATAGAAAAAAGGAAAAAGGAATAACATTAATAGCATTAGCAGTAACAATAATAGTAATGTTAATATTAGCAGGAGTAACAATAGCAGCATT
>CAKOVS010000015.1 GCA_934122085.1 uncultured Clostridia bacterium
TATACTTATATCACAAATTTAAAATTAGGACATTTTCCTAAATGATATATTAAGACATTATCATAAATGAATCATATATAATGTCAAACTTATCAAAAAATTCCTTGACAAACAAAAAAATATATAATAAAATATGAACAAAAGTTTTATAAAAAGAGAAGTGAAAAAAATGGAAAAAGAAATTATTTTTGTAACACACAATACAGGAAAAATAAAATCAGCTGAAAAATATTTTAAAAATTTAAAATTCAATACATTTAACTATGAATTAGATGAGCCTAGAAGTGATGATATAAAGGAAATAGCAACAGCAAAAGTAAAACATGCTTATGAAATAGTAAAAAGACCATGTATAGCATTAGATACAGATTTTAGAATTGATGAATTAAATGGATTTCCAAGAGCATTTGTAAATTTTTCATTAGAAACAGTAGGAATACAAGGAATTTTAAAATTAATGGAAGATAAAAGTAATAGAAAATGTGCATTTAATGAATGTTTAGCATATCATGATGGAAAAGAAATACATTATTTCTATGGAAAACATCCAGGAAACTTATCAAAACAAATTCAAGGAAAAGATAGAAAAGAAAAATGGTCAGACTTATGGTATATTTTTAAACCAGAAGGTTTTGATAAAACATTAGCAGAAATGGATGAAAAAGAAAGAGAAAACAGAAAAGATGTAGATGGCTCTTATTCTGCTATGGAAAAATTTGCAGAATGGTATCAAAAAAAGGTATAGCATTATGATAAAAAGATGTAGATGGTGTAATTTAAATAATCCAAAATATATAGAATATCATGATAAAGAATGGTGTAAGCCAAATTTTAATGAACAATATTTATATGAAATGTTAATATTAGAATCATTTCAAGCTGGTTTATCATGGGAATGTGTATTAAATAAAAGAAATGATTTTATAAAAGCATTTGATAATTTTAATATAGATAAAATTTGTGATTATAAAGAAGATAAAATACAAGAATTGTTGCAAAACGAAAAGATAATAAGAAATAAACTAAAAATAAATGCTAATATAAATAATAGTAAAATCTTTAAAAAAATTCAGCAAGAATATGGAACATTTTATAATTATTTAAAAACATTTACACAAGAACAAATTATATATGAAACAGATAAAACAACAAACCAATTATCAGATGTGTTATCTAAAGACTTACAAAAAAGAGGAATGAAATTTGTAGGAAGTACAATTATATATTCTTATTTACAAGCAATAGGTGTTATATATTCACATGATAAAGATTGCTTTTTATATAAAGAAAATTAATAAAATAGACAAAATATGAACAATGTGTTGTTCAAAATAAATACCAAAACAATTAAAATATAAAAAGAAAGGGAGGTATTTATTATGGATACAAACAAAATTTATGCAGAGCACATAGCAAATGAATATTCATCAAAAAAAGAATCAAAAGTAATAGCATTAAAAAAATTAGATAGAAAGGCAAAATTACCAGCTAATATATTTGTATATACAAATGGAATAATTATGAGTCTTATTTTAGGAATTGGTATGTGTTTATCTATGAGTGTTATTGGAAATGGACATTTTATAGCTTTAGGAATTGTTATTGGAATTTTTGGATTAATTGGTGTAAGTACAAATTATTTTTCTTATAAAAAAATTCTAGAAAATTCAAAAGCAAAATATGCACAAGACATAATAAGACTTGCAAACGAAATTGCAGAAAATGATAAATAAAAAAGGAGGGCAGTACGAAATGAATAAAAATGAAAGTAAGTATTTTGGTACTGCTATTCTTTTTGACGAAGCATTAATTTATTTACTTGAAAAGAAAGATATAGAATATATAACAATAAAAGAAATATGCAATAAGGCAGGATTAAATAGATCTACATTTTATTTACATTATGAATCTATAAATGATTTAATAGAAGAAACAATGGAATATATGAATAAAAAATTTGTAGAGTGTTTTACAGAAAACGCTACAGAAATTATTACTAAAATAAAAACAGCTTCTTTAAATGAATTGAAACTTGTTGAAAAAAGATATTTAACACCATATTTGAATTTCATAAAAGATAATAAAAAAATATTTAGAGCATCATTTAAAAATCCAAAAGGAATGGAAGTAAATGAAAAATATAATAGTTTGAAAAAATACATTTTTATGCCTATTTTAGAAAGATTTAATATACCTGAAAAAGATAAAAATTATATGATATCATTTTATGTGAATGGTATTATAGCAATAGTTAAAGAATGGGTTAATACAGATTGTAAAGATTCTGTTAATAATATAGAAAATATTATTATAAAATGTGTAGGAACAATGTAAAGAACAGATAAATTGTTTTCAATTATCTGTTTTTTATATAATAGGAAAGTTATACTTTCCTATTATATAAAAAGCTATAATCGCTAGCCCTTTGAGATTTCATCGCTTCGCTCAGAAACTCAAATCGGGCGAGAACAAATCAAAGAAAAATTGGAAATTTTTCTTATTTGTTCTGTTATTAAGAAGAAATTAATAAACAATTACCAAAAAATGTGTTATAATAAATCCTTGGAGAGAAATACATTTGTGTAACAATGAAGGGAAGAAATATAATGGAAACAATAAAAGGTCTAACACATAAAGAAGTAGAAGAAAAGATAAAGCAAGGAAAATCAAATAAAGTAAAAATAAAAACAAATGAAAGTATTTTAAAAATATTAAGAAAGAATATATTTACATACTTTAATTTTATCTTTTTAATATTAACTATATTACTTATCACATCACATTCATATAGAAATTTAACATTTTTAGGTATTATAATAACAAATATTTTAATAGGAATTATTCAACAAATCAGGTCAAAAATCACTTTAGATAAATTATCATTATTAGACAAAAACAAATATACAGTAATTAGAGATGGAAAAGAGGAAGAGATAGATTCAGATAATTTGGTTGAAGGAGACTTTATAATTTTAGAATCTGGAAAACAAATTCCAGCAGATGCAGAAGTAGTTTCAGGAAAAATATATGTAAATGAATCATTATTAACAGGAGAACAAAATGAAATTGAAAAAAACATAAATTCTAATCTTATGTCTGGAAGTTTTGTTATATCTGGAAGAGCAGTAGTTAAACTTACTAATGTAGGTGATGAATCTTTTTCAGCCAAAATAATGAAAGAATCTAAAAAAATAAAAGAAACAAAATCAGAGATGATTTCAGCAATTGACAATATTGTTAAATTTGCAGGAATAATAATAATTCCTATTGGAATATTATTATTTATTGGATCTTATGGTGTAAATGGCTGTAGTTATGAGGAAAGTGTAAATTCAATGGTTTCAGCATTATTAGGAATGATTCCAGAAGGATTATACTTATTAACAACTGTTGCATTAGCTTTAAGTTCAATGAGACTTGCACAAAATAAGATACTTCTTCATGATATGAAAAGTATTGAAAGTTTAGCAAGAGTTGATGTTTTATGTGTTGATAAGACTGGAACAATTACAAATAATACTATGAAAGTTTTAGATATATTTGACAAAAATGAAAATAGTCTTATAGATAAAAAAGAAGATTTAAAAATTTTAGCAAAATATATAAATACAATTGAAGATAAAAACATAACAATTGATGCTATCAAAGAACAATTATATGGAATTTCTACAGAAAAATTATCTAATATAGAAAAAGAAAATTTTAATTCAAAAAATAAATTTTCTTTTATAAAAATAGATGAAAATGTAACATATAAACTGGGAGCACCAGAAATATTATTAAATAAAGAATATGAAGAATTAGTTAATAAGAGAACAAAAAATGGCGAAAGATTAATTGCTTTTGTTGAAATAAAAAATGATGAAACAATTCCTATTTTATTTATAAGTTTGAAAAATGAAATAAGAAAAAATGCAAAAGAAATTTTCGGATTTTTTGATAATAGAAATGTTCAAATTAGAGTTATTTCTGGAGATAATCCAATAACAGTATCATCAATTGCAAAACAAGCAGGAATTAAAGGATATGAAAAATATATTGATTGTAGAGAATTAAAGAATTATGCAGATATACAAAAAGCAGTAAAAAAATATACTGTTTTTGGCAGAGTTAATCCAGAACAAAAAAGACAAATAATTAAAGCTTTAAAGGAACAAGGATTAAAAGTTGCTATGACAGGTGATGGAGTAAATGACATTTTAGCAATGAAAGAAGCAGACTGTTCAATTGCTATTGGATCTGGATCAGATGCGGCAAGAGGAACGGCACAAGTTGTATTACTTGATTCAGACTTTGGAAAAATGAGAAATATTGTTTATGAAGGAAGAAAAAATATTAATAATATAACAAGGTCTGCATCATTATTTACTTATAAAAATATATTTTCATTATTACTTTCTATATATTCAATAATTTTTGCAATGCAATACCCATTAGAACCAAATCAAGTATCTTTAGGTAGTGCATTTACAATAGGTATTCCAGCATTTTTATTAACATTTGAAGAAAATCAAAAGAAACAACAAAATGGAAATTTTATGAGAAAAGTATTTACAAATTCACTTCCAGCTGCAATAACATCTTTTTTAGCAATTGTAGCAATGGTTAAATTTTCAGATTTATTTAATGTTGGAGTAAAAGAAATTACAACAGCTTGTAGTTATTTATTCTTTACTGGAGGATTTTTAATATTATATAAGATTATTAGACCATTAAATAAATATAGGACAAGTGTTATGTTTTTATGTATTTTAGGAATTATTTTAACAATTAATATAATGCCAAATTTTTTTGCAATAAAAGAAATATCAGAAAGATCTGCAATACTTGTTACATTGTTTGCAATAGCAGAATTTTCAGTAATTAGATGGATTACATTGATATTAGATAAATATGAAAAAAACAGAAAAAGTAATGCTTAATACAAACCAGATAATTAGTTGATAATTATCTGGTTTTGTGATATAAAGAAACAATAAAAGGATGTGATTTTATGGAAAAAACAAATGTTATGAGAATATTAGATCAAAAGAAAATAAAATATAATGAATATTTTTATGGAGATACAAATGCAATAAGTGGTGTTGAAGTTGCAAAAGTTTTAAATGAAGATGCAAGTAAAGTATTTAAAACACTTGTAACTATTGCAAAATCTAAACAAAATTATGTATTTATGATACCAGTTGAAAAAGAATTAGATTTAAAAAAATGTGCTCAAAGTGTTAATGAAAAAAGTATAGAGATGATTCCTCAAAAAGATTTATTACCACTAACAGGATATGTTCATGGAGGGTGTTCTCCAATAGGATTAAAGAAACCATTTAAGGTTGTAATAGATATTTCGGCTAAAAATTTTAATGAAATAATATTTAGTGGTGGCAAAATAGGATATCAGGTTGAAGTTGAATTAAAAGCTTTAGAAAAGGTTATAAATTATAAATTTGATGATATAGTAAAGGAATGATAAAATTGAAAGATAATATTGAAGATTTATTAGATTCTTTATCTAAAAGTAAATTTAGAGGTTCATTTCATTTAAATAAAAAAATGAAGGATTATGTAAAAGAAAAAGGATTTGATAAAATTAAATTAGATGCGAGAGATTTGATAACAAAAAGAATAGCACCAGAAAATCCAAATAATGATGGAAAACAAACACCAATGAGACAGGTACATCCAGTTTTTATTGCACAACATGCTACAGGTTGTTGTTGTAGAGGTTGTTTAGAGAGAATTCATGGTATAAAAAAGGGACATGAACTTTCAAATGAAGAAATTGATTATGTTGTAAATACATTGATGTTATGGATTCAAAGAGAAATGTCGAAAGATTAATATTTTTAGGTATTATTGTTGTAAAGAAAATAAAAAAATATATTATTTTATTGACATAATGAATAAAAGAGTAGTATAATAAATATACTAATAGAGAATTGCAATTTAGTAATTCGAGTGTTTCGCAACTCATAAAAAATGGCGAACGATATATTCGAGTGTTTCGCAACTCATAAAAGATGGCGAACAATATATTCGAGCAAGGGTTAGCTCAAAGAAATAACCTGTTTTAATTAAGGGGAGTTAAAATTAATTTTTTAGCTCTCCATTTTTATTTAGGAGAATGTAGATATGAATTTAAAATTTTATGAAGTTGATGGTGAATATATAAAATATTTGAGGGTGAATGGAGATCAAAAGATTCCAAATATAGAATATGAAAAGCATAAGAAATTTTTTTGTGGAATAGTTTTAACAATTAATAATTTTAACTATTTTGCCCCAGTATCTTCCTATAATAAAAAAGTACATACATCATTTTTAATTATGGATAAAGATAGAGAAACAAAAGAATTAAAAGCAATATCTAGTTTAAGGTTTTCTTTTATGTTTCCATGTCCAATAGAATATTTGAGTCAAAAAGATTTTTCGAAAGAAGATGAAAAATATAAAATTTTATTAAGAAAAGAATTACATTATTGTAATATAAATAGAGAGAAAATAAAGAAAATGGCGAATGAAGTATATAGATTAGGATTAAATGAAAAAAATAGACAGAAATTTAATATTTGTGATTTCAAAAAATTAGAAGAAAAATGTTTAGAGTATATTAAGTTTAAAAATGTATAGTTATAAAATATTTAAAAACTATTGACTTAGAGTAGACTCAAGGTGATATTAATATAGATATATACAAAAGTTTAAAGAAGAAAGGAATAGAACAATGAAAAAAGTTTTAATAATAACAAGCTCACTAAGAGAACAAAGCAACTCAACTTTATTAGCACAAGCTTTTAAAGAGGGAGCAGAAGAAAAAGGAAACGAAGTTGAGATAATATCATTAAGAGAAAACAGGATTGCACCATGTGTAGGCTGTGGAAGTTGTCAAGTACATGGAGAATGTTTTATGAAAGACAAATTAAATGATATATTAGATAAAGTAATAGATGCAGATGTATTAGTATTTGCAAGTCCAACATATTATTATAGTGTTAATGGAACATTGAAAAATTTTATTGACAGAACTTATGCCCAATATTTAAAAATAAAAAACAAAGATTTTTATTATATAGGTTCAAGTTCAGATACATCAAAAGAAAGTATTGACGGAGCAGTAGAAACAGTAAAAGGATTTTTAAGATGTGTTGAAAATGTAAATTTAAAAGGAATTGTTTATGGTTTAAATTTGAATGATCAAGGAGAAGCTAGATATAGTGAAAGTTTAAAACAGGCTTATGAAATGGAAAAAAATATATAAGGAAGTGATAAAATGAGCTTATTTGGAAGTAAAAAAGAAAATTATAGAAATAAAAAAAGTTTAGTAATATATTTCTCAAGAGCTGATGAAAACTATGCAGTTGGATATATTGAAAAAGGTAATACTGAAATAGTTGCAGAATATATAAGAGATATTATAGGAGCAGACTTATTTAAAATAGAAGGTGTTAAAGGATATTCGGCAGATTATCAAACATGTATAGAAGAAGCAAAAGAAAGAAAAGAAAAAAATGAAAGACTAGAATTGAAAAAATACATAGAAGATATATCACAATATGAAGTTATATATATTGGAGCACCTGTATATTGGGGAATAATGCCACAAGAAATGATAACACAATTAGAAAAATTAGATTTCTCAGGAAAAGTTGTTAGAATTTTTACTACACATGAAGGTTCAGGATTAGGATCTATTCCATCACAAGTAAAACGAGTATGTAAAGGTGCAAATGTTTTAGAAGATAGTATTGCAATTAGAGGAGCATCTGCAAAATCTTCTAAAGATAAAATTGAAAATTGGTTATAAAATTTTTATAGATAGGAACTACTTGAAATATAGAGGTTCTTTTTATATAATCATAGTAAAATAAGCAAATGTTAACTTCAGTTGACAAATTTCCAAGTCAAATTGGTGGTGTGCAACTAAAATAATTTGTATAATATAACTAAAAAGGAGGAAGAAAAAATGAGTTTAGGTCAAAGATTAATTGAACTTAGGAAAGAAAAAAAGTTATCTCAAGAAGAAGTTGCAGGAAAATTAAATGTAACTAGACAAACAGTTTCAAAATGGGAGACAGATCAAAGCACACCAGACTTTGATAAAATATTACCATTATGTGAGTTATATGGAATATCTACAGAAGAATTAATTACTGGAAAAAAAGTAGTAATTCAAGAAGAAAAACAAGAAAAAACAAAAGAAGAAATTATTTCAGATACTCCAGAGAAAAAGAGCAAAAGAGTGAAAGGTTTAGTTATAGGAATTTTAATTTATTTTGTAGCAATTTCATGGATTATGGTTAGCATACCAGTAATAAAAATGAATCCAATTGTAAGTAGTGCAATATTTTTGTTGATATGTGGTATAGCAACATGTTTAATAGTATATACACAAATTATGTATAAAAAAGAAAAAACAGAAAAAGAAAAGGAAAAAAGTAAATTATATAAGCAAATAGAAGATATTGTAGCAATAATAACAACTATAATTTATTTAATTATAAGTTTTTCAACAATGGCTTGGCATATTACGTGGATTATTTGGCTTGTGTATGCTCTAGTAATGGAAATTGTAAAATTAATAATTTCTATGAAAGGAGATCAAAATGAAGAATAATATAATTAAAATTAGTATGATTATACTTCTTACTATTATTGCAATATGTTTGATTGCTTTTATGATAAACGTAATAAATAATCAAAATGGTTTTAGAGGATTTTTTAAATCTTATAAAACAAGTGAAGAGTTAGTTATAAATGAAAACTATGATAATAATTTTGATAAGATAAGTATAGAGTCTAAAGCAAGTAATATATATGTATATTCAACTGAAGAAAATGAAATAAGAATAAAATATTATGGAGTAAAAGATGAAGCGTCAATATCAACTGAAAATAATACATTAAAAATATCTACATTTGAAAATAATAAATTTTTTAATACAAAAATTTCTAAAACTGAAATTTATGTTCCAAAAACTTATGATAAATTGATTGAAATAAAAAATAATTATGGAAATGTAGAAGTTGGAGAATTTAAGAATTCTACAATTAGTATTGAAGAAGATTATGGAAACGTAAAAGTAGAAAATGCAAAAGATATTACAATACAAAATAATTATGGAGATATTTCATTAGGAGATGCTGAAAGTGCAACATTAAATGAAAGTTGTGGAGACATAAAGGTAAAAAAAGTTGATAAAGTTATAGTGGAAAATAAGTATGGAGACATAGTTATTGATAATGTAGAATATAGCTTACAAATAGAAGATAACTGTGGTGATGTTGAAATAAAAAATATTAATCTAAAAGAAAATTCATATATAAAAAATAATTTAGGTGATATTAAAATATTGAATACAAATGAGATTTATTTTGATGCAAAAACTAATTTGGGTGATACCAAGATAAATAATAATTATAATAAATCAGAAATTACATTAAAGATTCAAAATGATTGCGGAGATATTGAGATTAATAATTAATATAAAGCAGGTAATTAGTTTATAATTATCTGCTTTTTGTTACGTTCTTAAGAAGAAATTAATAATTGGCTATTAAAAGTGTGTTATAATAATTTAATGAGAAAAAGAAAAGAGGAAATGTGATGGCAAACATATTAATTGTAGATGATGAAAAAGAAATAGCAGATTTAGTTGAAATATACTTAAAAAACGAAAACTATAATGTATATAAATATTATTCAAGTAAAGATTTATTAAAAAACATAGATAAACTAGAAATAGATTTAGCAATATTAGATGTTATGATGCCTGATATTGATGGTTTTAAATTATGTAATAAAATAAGGGAAAAATATAATTTTCCAATTATTTTTGTAACTGCAAAAGTAGAAAATATAGATAAAATTACAGGACTTAGTATTGGAGCTGATGATTATATTACAAAACCATTTCAGCCTCTTGAACTAATAGCAAGAGTAAAAGCCCAATTGAGAAGATACAAAAAATATAATAATCAAGATAACCAGTTAGATACAAATGAGATAGATTTTAGAGGAATACGAATTAATAATTCTACACATGAATTTTTCTTTAACGAAAAGCTTGTTGAACTTACAAAAACAGAATTTGCAATATTATGGGAATTGTGTGCTAATAGAGGAAATGTTGTAAAAAGTGATGAACTATTTTCTAAAGTTTGGGGAGAAAAGTATTTTGAAAGAGATAATAATACTATAATGGTACATATAAGACACTTAAGAGAAAAGATGAATGATGGTGGGAGAAATCCGAAGTATATTAAGACTGTTTATGGAATGGGGTATAAGATTGAAAAATAATTACAATTTTGGCTGTGTTAAATTTCATTTAAAACGCGGTTACATACATTATGTATGCGCCCTTGCTTTTTAAATAAAATTTGCCTTGCCAAAATTTAATTCTTTTCCAATCAAATTTATACTAAAAGGAGTGAGATGAAGATTGAAAAATAATGATATGAAAAAAATAGTAAAAAGTACATTTTGGAGTTTTATAGTCCAATGTATGATTAGTTTAACTATAATGGGAATAATTATGATAATTTTAGCAGAAAGCAGAGCAATATTTGACTTTCAGTGGTTATACAATATTTTTCCACATTTATATGATTTACTTGATAATATATATGAATTAGTTTTTGAAAGAGCATATTTTATATTTATTATATTTGGAACTACATTAATAATAGTTTTAAGCTTATTATATAAATTATTAAATAAAATATTTTCTTATGTGTTTGCAGTTTCAGAATCAGCAGATAAATTATTTGACAAAAATGTAGAGTATATAAATTTACCGCCAGAAATGGTAGAAGTAGAGAAAAAATTAAATCATTTTAAAACAGAAGCAATAAAAAATGAAAGACTTGCAAGAGAAAATGAACAGAAAAAAGATGAGTTAATTGTATATCTTGCACATGATATAAAAACACCATTAACATCTATGATAGGATATTTATCATTATTAAGTGAAATAAAAGATATGCCACAAGAGCAAAGAAATAGATATATTGACATTGCACTTGATAAATCATATAGATTAGAAGATTTGATTAATGAATTATTTGATGTAGCTAGATTTAATTCAGAAAAAATTGTTTTAGAAAAAGAAGAAATAAACTTGAATTTAATGTTAGAACAAATTGCAGATGATTTTTATCCTACATTAAAAGAAATGAATAAAAAAATTAACTTTACTTCCGATGAAAAAACAATTTTATATGCAGATCCTGATAAATTAAGTAGAGTATTTAATAATCTAATAAAAAATGCAGTAAATTATAGTAAAGAAAACACTGATATAGATATAAGTATATTAAATAAAGAAAATCAAGCGACTGTAAAGATTACAAATAAAGGAAAACAAATTCCAAAAGAAAAGTTAGATAAAATATTTGAAAAATTCTATAGATTAGATTCTTCGAGAACAAGTAAAACAGGAGGTAGTGGGCTAGGCCTTGCTATTGCTAAAGAAATAGTAGAACTTCATGGAGGAAGAATTTATGCAGAAAGTGATATGAAAGAAACAACTTTTAGTGTTATATTACCAATAATAGAACAAGCTTAAGAAAGTTTTAAGCTTTTCATAAGAAGAAATTAAAGAAAAATCATTGATAAGTTAGTACAATATATTTGTATTGATTTACAATGATTTTTTTATTGCAAAATCTCAAAAATATATGCAAGAATCATAAAGAAGAGAGGAATAGTATGAAAAGAAAAAGATTAACACAAATATTTCCGTTTCTTTTACCAATCAGAGTATGGCAAAGAAAACTATTTTACAATATTGGAATGAAATTTGACAAAAACACATATTCAAATAAATTTGGAGATTTATTAAAATATGAAATTTGTAATACAAAAACATCAATGATTAATAAAAATAGTGGGCAAGACATAATTTATCAAAAAAACAAAGTTGATAACCTAAAAATTGCAAGTAAAACGATGAATCATATATTAATATATCCAGGAGAAACATTTTCGTTTTGTTATCTTATAAAAAATGCTAAAAAGTACGGAAAATACAAAGATGGACTTATATTGATAGACGGAAAAATAGTCGCAAAAAAAGGAGGTGGATTATGTCATTTAAGTAATATGTTACATTACTTATTTTTAATGAGTCCTCTTACTGTAATAGAAAGACATGGACATAAAATGAAATCATTTCCAGATCCAGATAAAACAGCAATACAAGGAATAGATTCAACAATAAGCAGTGGATGGTTAGACTTAAAAGTAAAAAATGAAACAAACAATATTTACCAAATTGATATATATTTTGATGAAGAATATATGTATGGAAAAATATTATCAAATAAAGAAAGTGATGTTGCTTATGTAATATCAAATGAAAATTTAAGATATGTAAGACAAAATAATAAAATATATGAAATTGTTGATATTGTAAGAACAGAAATTGATAAAAACACAAATATGCAAATAAAAAAAGAAAAATTATATAGTGAAAAAGTAGAAATTACTTATGAACTTTCAAAAGATATAAAAATAGAAGAGAGGTAATAGTTATGAAAACAAAAGTTGGAATAATATTTGGAGGATGTTCAAGTGAATATGATGTATCACTTGTATCTGCTACATCAGTAATAAAAAATATTAATAAAGAGAAATATGATGTAGTTTTAATAGGTATAACAAAACAAGGAGATTTTTATTTATATCAAGGAGATATAGAAAAAATAGAGAAAAACGAATGGAAAGATGATAAGTCTTGTAAAAAAATCACGATATCTACAAATAGAAGTGATCATGGAATAATTATATTAGATACTAATGAAATTATAAAATTAGATATAGTTTTTCCAGTTTTACACGGACAAAATGGAGAAGACGGAAGATTACAAGGATTACTTGAATTAGCAGGAATAAAATATGTTGGATGTGATATGACATCATCAGCAATATGTATGGATAAATATTTAGCGCATGAGCTAGTAGCAACAAATGGTATTCTTACACCAATATCTTATTTATTTGAAAATGATAGTTATGATGATATAAGAAACAAAATAAAGAACTTACATTATCCACTATTTGTAAAGCCTTTAAAAGCAGGCTCATCATTTGGGATTACAAAAATTAAAAGTGAAGATAATTTAAAAGAGGCATTAGAAGAAGCTTATAAATATGACAATAAAGTAATTATTGAAGAAAATATTGATGGATTTGAAGTTGGTTGTGCAGTATTAGGAAATTATGATTTAGTTGTAGGAGAAGTTGATGAAATTGAATTACAAGATGGATTTTTTGATTATTTTGAAAAATATAACTTAAAAACAAGTAGAATAATATTACCAGCAAGATTAAGTGAAGAAGAAAGAGAAAAAATAAAGAAAACAGCACTTGAAATTTATAAAATATTAGGTTGCACTGGATTTGCTAGAGTTGATATGTTCTATACAAAAGATAAAAAAATTGTTTTTAATGAAGTAAATACAATACCAGGTTGTACATCACATTCGAGATATCCAAGTATGTTAAACAAAATAGGAATATCATTTCCAGAAGTAATAGATAAACTTATAAAGTTAGGATTAGAAAGATGAAAAAAGTAAAATTAAATGATGAAAATGTACATAAAGGATATCTTATTTTAATAAATCCAGATAATTTATTAAAAACAAATGAAATTAAATTAATGTCATATAGTGAAAAATATAAAAATATAGAATTAGACCAAGTAGCAAATAGTCAACTGCAAAAAGCATTAAAAAGTATAAATGCAAATGATGAAATAGTTCCAATAAGTGGATTTAGAACTTTTGAAGAACAGAAAAGATTGTATACAGATTCAATAATAGAAAATGGTGAAGAATATACAAAAAAGTTTGTAGCATTACCAAATGCAAGTGAACATCAAACAGGACTTGCAATTGATTTAGCATTAAATAAACCTAATATAGATTTTATATGTCCAAGTTTTCCATATAATGGTATATGCCAAGAATTTAGAAAAATAGCACCAAATTTTGGTTTTATTGAAAGATACAAGGATGAAAAAAAGAACATTACAAAAATAGCTAAAGAAGAATGGCATTTTAGATTTGTAGGTTATCCTCATTCAAAAATTATAACAAATAAAGATTTATGTTTAGAAGAATATATTGAATATTTAAAAGAATATAAATATCCGAAATTTTTAAATAGCTATGGATATAAGATTTCTTATATTCCGTATGAAAATCAAAACGAAACAATTATATTACAAGAAAATCAAATGATTTCTGGAAATAATGTAGATGGATTTATTTTATCAGAAAGAGTGAGTGATGAATAAAAAAATTAATATAGATGTAGCAAGATTTGTTGTTAGTTTTTTAGTAATTGCAATACATATTTCACCATTTATTAATATAAATCAAGACTTCAATTTCTTTTTTACAAGAGTATTAGGAAGAATTGCAGTACCATTATTTTTTATGATAACAGGTTATTTTGTAATAGATGGATGTTTAAAAGATAAGAGTAAATTAAAAAAATATACAATTAAAATATTAAAGATATACTTATTTTGTATAATACTTTATTTACCAATAAATATTTATATGGGAAAATTCAATAATATAAGTATTTTTTCTATTATAAAAGACATTTTGATTAATGGAACATTATATCATTTATGGTATTTTCCAGCACTTATATTAGGAATATGGATTACATATTATTTTATAAAAAAATTAGGAAATAGAAAAACATTTATAACAGTAATAGTTTTATATATTATAGGATTATTAGGTGATAGTTATTATGGGGTAGCACAAAATGTATATATTTTAAGCTATATATATGATTTTATCTTTAAAATATGTGATTATACAAGAAACGGATTATTTTATGCTTCAATTTTCTTATATTTAGGATATTTTATAAAAGTAAAAAGAGTAAATATTAAAAAATCATTTTTATATAGTGTTATATTTTTTATAGGAATGATAATAGAAGGAATGATTCTTCATAAATTTAATTTACAAAAACATGATAGTATGTATATTTTGCTAATTCCAACAATGTATTTTTTATTTGATTATTTGATAAATATAAGTAATACACAAAATTTAAAATTAAGAAATGTATCAACTATAATTTATATTTTTCATCCATTATTTATTGTTGGAATAAGATTTATTTCTGGAATATGTAAAGTTGAAAAATACATTGTTGACAATAATTTTATATTTTATTTAATCATAGCAGTAGTAACAACAATATTTGCATTTTTAATAGAAAAAATTAAGGAAGTAATAAAAATGAATAAAGAAAATAGTTTATTAACAGATAGAGCTTGGGTTGAAGTTAATTTAGAAAATTTAGAACATAATATAAATGAAATAAAAAAAGTAATACAACCTAAAACGAAAATCATGGCAGTAGTAAAAGCTAATGCTTATGGGCATGGAAGTATTTTAATTGCAGAAAAATTATCTGAAATTGGAATTAACGATTTTGCTGTTGCAACTTTAGATGAAGCAATTGAATTGCGAAAACATAATATTAAAGGAAATATTTTGATATTAGGATATACTAATTTTGAAGATTTAAAATATGTAATACAATATGATTTGATTCAAACAATAGTTGATTATAATTATTCAGAAAAAATAAAAGAGTTAAAATTAAGTCAAAAATTAAAATGTCATATTAAAATAAACACTGGAATGAATCGTATTGGAGAAAGATATGATAATATAGACAAATTAATAAAAATTTATGAAAATCCAATGCTTAATATTTTAGGAACATTTAGCCATTTATGTGTTGCTGATTCTGATAAAAAAGAAGATATAGAATTTACAGAGAAACAAATAGAAAACTTTAATAAATGTATAAAACAATTAAAAGAAAATGGACAAGATGTTGGAAAGGTACATTTACAAAGCAGTTATGGTGCTATAAATTATAATACAGAAACTTATGATTATGTAAGAATTGGAATAATCATGTATGGTGTTAATAGTGATAATACATCATATCAAAAAAATAAATTAGATTTAAAGCCTGTTTTATCATTAAAAGCAAGAGTAACAAGTGTAAAAGAAATTAATAAAGATGATAGTGTAAGTTATGGTAGAACATATATAGCAGATAGTAATAGAAAAATTGCTTCAATATCTATTGGATATGCAGATGGATTTCCTAGATGTTTATCTAATAAAAATATGTTAGTAAAAGTGAATGGTTATTATGCAAAAGTAATTGGCAGAATTTGTATGGATCAATGTGTTATTGATGTAACAGATGTTAAAGAAATTAAAACTGGAGATGTTGTTTATATAATTGATAGTAATGATATTAATTTATCTTCAGAAAAGCTTGCAATAAAAGCAGATACAATTACAAACGAATTGTTGAGTAGATTAGGCAATAGATTGCCAAGGATAAGAAGTTAGAAAAATCCCCAATAGATATATTATTAAATATGTCTATTGAGGATTTTTGAGATAAATTATGATATATTTTGTTTTGTTTTTAAATATTCTTTTCCGCCAATAAATGCAACTTCTACTTCTGAATAGTTAGGTTCTAAAATTACAAACTTTTGAAGAAAATCACATTTATTATTTGCCCAAAGATATAATGTGATAAAAATGCTAAAGGCAATCCATAAGATTTTTAAAATCAATGTAGGAATATATAAAATTCCACATATACATAAAGTTAATAAAGTCATAATAACTACTAATATTGTAGAACCACACCGATAAGAATATGAACTCATTTTCATTACATCTTCACAGGTTTCTGGTTCTTTTTTGTATTTATCAATATAATTTAAAAATTTGTGTTCTGCTGCATGATATTTATAACATTGTACATTTTTATCATTTCGAGAATTAAAAAAGAAAAAACATATAACACTACTCCAAAATAAAGCAATTATTAGTAAGATTTGAACTTTGAAATCTTGAAAAGTATTTAAAATAAGATTTGATATGATTGTTAATAGCAAACAAATAATAGTCTTAACAAATTTATTAGAGTATTTAAGACGTGGAGATTTACTTTTTTCAATATTTACTTTACCATCTTTGCGTGTAGCAATTATGATTATATCTTTTCCATAAAATTCTATACCATCATTAAAAGACCGTGCTTCAGAAAAATCCATCATAATTTTGTCCCCTTTCAAATTTGAAATTATTTATTGAAAATTTTGCGTGAAATCAATTATATAATAATGTTGTATTATTGTCAATGACATGAGTTTTAAGAAAAATAGTGTTGATAAGTATTTGTTTTTATGATATATAATAAGAAGAAATTAACTAGGAGGAAAGAATGAATAATAAATATGAATTTTTTATTGCTGGACGAGCTAGAAATAAAGAAAATATTTTGAAAATATGTGATTTATTTGATAAATACAATATTTCTTATTATTGTTTTTTGAAAAATGAAGAAGATTGGGGATATGGTAATTCAAATCAAACTCCAGAAGAAAAACAAAGAGAGTTTGAGTCTCTTGGCTTAAAAAGTGAAGTTGTGCTTAATTTATTTAATCAGGATTTAGATGGAGAAAAAAATTCAAAAAATTTGTTATTAGTATTGCCAGCAGGCAAAGCAGCACATATTGAGGCTGGGATTGCATATGGCTTAGGTAAAAAATGTTATGCTATAGGAGAATATGAAGCGACAGATACTTTATATAATATTTTTGAATCAATATTTGAAAATGAAAATGATTTAGAAAAATTTCTTAGATTATATAAATAATAGAAATATCAAGAAACATAAAAAATGATTGGTTGAGGTGTAAAATGTATAATAAAGATAAAATATTACGAAAAGTAGATATTCTATATAATATGTGGAAGGAAGGGAGTCTTGGAGGCGAAGTCATGCCTGAAGATGCAAATCCACATTTAGAGAAATCGTCGATGGCAAACTATATTTATTTTACTTTACCTATGGCATTGAACTATCAAAGAAATTCATATAAATTATGGGAAAGTGCATTAAATACATATAATGATGAGGAAACTAACTTTGTATTTAATCCTAAAATATGTTTAGAAAAGACTTTTGAAGATGTACAATATGCACTTGTAAAATATAAAATAGCATTACAAAAACAAAAGCAAACTGAAATATGGTTATCTCTATGTAAAACGTTTGTAGAATTATATGATGGAGATATTAGAAAGTTATTTGATTCATTAGATAATGATGTTAATAAGATAAAGAACTTTATTCAAAAGAAAAATAAAAAGAAATTTCCATATTTATCTGGAACAAAAATATGTAACTATTGGCTATATGTTATATATCAATATACAGACAGAAAATACAAAAACATTAATCAGTTAACAGTTGCACCTGATACACATGTTATTCAGGCAACACATAAATTAGGACTAATAACTGATGAAGAATTAAATAGAAGTGATGTACAGCTGATAGTTGTTGAGAGATGGAATAAATTATTTAAAGGGACTAAGTATAACCCTATTGATATACATACTCCACTATGGTTATGGAGTAGGAATGGTTTTAAAGAGGTGATTAATGTTGAATAATATAGAAAATTTAAATGTAGTAGAGAATAATATAACATGCCATTTGAAAAAATAGAAATTTATATGGAGGAATTGAAGTATGGAATTAAGAGAAGTTACAAAACAAGACAAAGAAAAAATTATTGAAATGTATGATGAATATATGATGAGTGAATTAATACCAGGAATAGATAGATTTGAGGGAATAAGGGATTTTGAAAAACTTGAAAAAATGAGCTTTGAAGATTGGATTAATGATTTAGAAAAAAATAAGCATGAAGAAAATTTACCAGAATCATATTCACCACAGACTTTATATTTAGCAATAGATAATAATGAAATAGTAGGAGCTATTGGAATTAGATGGAAACGAGTTCCAATTCTTATGACTTTTGGTGGTTTAATAGGATATAGTATAAGACCATCAAAAAGAGGAAATGGATATGCTAGTAAAATGTTAAAATTAGCATTAGACAAATTAAAAAATACAAATGTAGAAAATATTTTAATAACTTGTAAAGATTTTAATATAGCATCAAAAAAAGTAATAGAAAAGAATGGTGGAATTCTCGAAAATACTTATAGTAATGTTGATGATGGATATACATATTTAAGATATTGGATAAAAATATAGAATGTAATTTTAGAGGTAAATATGAAAATTTTTGAAGTAAAAGAAAGAACACAAGAATTGGTGAATACATTATTAGAAATATGGGAATAGAAGGTACAAAACTTGAAATGTTATTTATAAAAAATAGTGAAAAATGTGATTATAATAGACAACCTAAAATCTTACAGAAATGTAAGGTTTCTTTTGTAATAAGTATGATATAATAACATTGGAGGGAAAACAAATGCCAAGAATATTAATAATAGAAGATGATGAAAAATTAAGAGAAGAATTAAAAATCTTTTTGAATAAAAACGGATATCAAGCCACAGCACTAACAACATTTGACAACACAATACAAGACATATTACAAATAAATCCAGATTTGATTTTGCTAGATATAAATTTACCAAACACAGATGGAGAATATATATGTAAAGAAATTAGAAAGCAATCAAATATGCCAATTATTATAGTAACAAGTAGAGATAATGAAATAGATGAATTACTTTCAATCAATAATGGAGCAGATCATTATATTACTAAGCCATTTAACATACAAATCCTACTTGCAAAAATAGGAGCATTACTAAGAAGAACAAATATGCAAGGAGAAACAAATGATAAAATAGATGTTAAAGACTTTATATTAAATACCTCAAATAATACTATTGAAAAAGGTGGAAAAGTAATAGAACTTACAAAAAATGAATATAAAATTTTAAAATATCTGGTACAAAACAGAGGAAAAATTGTATCAAGAGAAGATATAATGGAATGTTTATGGGAAAGTGAAAGCTTTATAGATGATAATACATTAACAGTAAATATTACGAGATTAAGAAATAAATTAGAAGAGTTAGAATTAAAAGAACTATTAGAAACAAAAAGAGGACAAGGATATATTTTGAAAAAAGGAGTAAACTAAATGAATTTTAAATTATTTTTTAAAGAAAAGGCTATCACTATTTTATTATTACTATTTGGTATTATTACAATAGAGATATTCTTAATGGCATATAATGTAGGAATGTTTATAAAAATATATATTCCACTTATAATAATGGGATTATATATGATTTCAATTATTATAGAATATTTTAAAAGGAAAAAATTCTATGATAATTTATTAAACATGTTAGAAAAATTAGACGAAAAATATTTAATTACAGAAATTATAAAAACTCCTAATTTTTTAGAGGGACAGATATTTAAAAACTCATTAGAACAAATTGATAAATCAATGTTAGAAAATGTAAACAAATACAAATATATGACAGAAGATTATAAAGAATATATAGAATTATGGATACATGAAATAAAAATACCAATAGCAACTAGTAAAATGGTAATAGAAAATAATAAAAATGCTATAACCAAAAGTATAGATGAAGAACTAGACAAAGTAGAAAATTATATTGAACAAGCTTTATTTTATGCAAGAAGTAATACTGTAGAAAAAGATTATTATATAAGAAAAGTGTTTTTAAAAGAAATTGTAAATGAAAGTATTAAAAAGAACAAAAGTAGTTTAATACAAGAAAAGATTTCTATTGATATTCATGACTTAGACATAGAAGTTAATACAGACAACAAATGGATAGTATTTATATTAAATCAAATTATACAAAATAGTATCAAATACAGAAAAAAAGAAAACTCTGTAATCGAAATATATGCAAATCAAGGAAAAGAGAATGTGATTTTATATATTAAAGACAACGGAATAGGAATAAAACAAGGAGAAATTACAAGAGTTTTTGAAAAAGGATTTACAGGAACAAATGGAAGATTATCAAATAAGAAATCAACAGGAATAGGATTATATTTGTGTAAAAAGTTATGCAATAAATTAGGAATAGGAATAGAATTAAATTCAGTGCAAAATGAAGGTACAGAAGTCAAGTTAGTGTTTCCAAAAGATAGCTATATTGAACTAAAGTAAAAAGAAACAAGTATTGATACCTTACAAAAATGTAAGGAATATGTAAGCTAAATCGATGGCAACTTTACATCAAAATATTTATAATGAAATAAAAGAAAGGAGTTATAAAAATGGAAAAAATATTAGAAGTAAAAAACATCGAAAAATACTATGGAAACAAATCAAATTTAACAAAAGCCATAGACAATATTAATTTTGATGTAAACAAAGGAGAATTTGTTGGAATTATGGGAGCAAGTGGATCAGGAAAAACAACATTATTAAACTGTATTTCCACAATAGACAGAGTAACAGCAGGACACATTATTATAAATGGAGAAGATATCACAAAATTAAAAGGAAATAATCTAAACAAATTCAGAAGAGAAGAGTTAGGATTTATATTTCAAGATTTTAACTTATTAGACACATTAACAGCTTATGAAAATATAGCTTTAGCATTAACAATTCAAAAAGTAAAGGCAAATGAAATAGATAGAAGGGTAAACGAGATAGCAGGTAAATTAGGAATTAAAGAAATTCTTACAAAATATCCTTATCAAGTATCTGGTGGTCAAAAACAAAGAATTGCATCAGCAAGAGCTATTATTACAAATCCAAAATTAATTTTAGCAGATGAGCCAACAGGAGCATTAGATAGTAAAGCAGCAAGACAATTATTAGAAAATTTTGAATTATTAAATCAAAAAATGAATGCAACAATTTTAATGGTAACACATGATGCATTTACAGCTTCTTATGCTAATCGAATTTTATTTATAAAAGATGGAAAAATCTTTAATGAATTAATAAAAGGAAATGATACAAGAAAACAATTTTTTGAAAAAATAATAGAGGTTCAAACACTTCTTGGAGGTGATTTGAACGATGTTATTTAAATTATCTATAAGAAATATGAAAAAAAGTTTCAAAGATTATGCAATATATTTTCTAACATTAGTATTAGGTGTAGCAATATTTTATATGTTTAACTCAATAGATAGTCAACAAGCAATGCTAGAGGTATCACAGTCAACAAGAGATATTATAAAACTTATGATAAATATGTTAGGGTATATATCAGTATTTGTTGCAGTAGTATTAGGTTTACTAATTGTATATGCAAATAATTTCTTAATAAATCGAAGAAAAAAAGAATTTGGAATATATATGACACTTGGAATGGGAAAAAGACAAATATCAAAAATAATATTAATGGAAACAATATTAGTAGGAATTATATCACTAATTGTAGGATTAATTATAGGTATATTTGCATCACAATTCATGTCAATATTAGTTGCTAAAATGTTTGAGGCAGACATGAGCAAATTTCAATTTGTATTTTCAAAAGATGCCTGTATAAAAACTTGTATTTATTTTGCGGTAATGTACGTAGC
>CAKOVS010000016.1 GCA_934122085.1 uncultured Clostridia bacterium
ACTCCAATTAATCTCCAAATTTCATCTAAATAAATTGCTTTTTTTATTTTTCTATTTATTTTTATTTTATCCCAAAATAATTCAACGAATAAATACATTCCAAATTTCATATTTTCTTCACCTAATTCATAAACATCTGCAATAATTAATTTTTTATTTAATTCAATATTTGTATAATTATTTAAAAATTTTAATGATCCTTTTATAAATGGAATTAATTTAATTTTAAATTTTTTTGTTTTTTCATCATTTAATATATTATAAAAATCTTCTAATATTGGCATATCTTTTGTAGATTTAAATTTTTTATTTTTATTATATAAAGATTTATCATTAAAATTAATTTTTTTATTTTTATAAACTTGAATTATTTTTTCTTCTAATATTGCTTTTTCTTCTTCATTTAATTCTCCAAAAATTAAATTAAAAAATCCAATTAATTTTCCTATTTTTGTTGCAAGATATCCATGTTCATTTTCTTCTATACTTTCTTTTCTTATATCAAAAACATTTATATAATTTTCAGATGTTGGTCCAAGTTTTATTACTGTACTATCTAAATTCTTTGCTAAGCTTTGATATTCCCTTTCTGGGTCAATTACATATTGTTCTATCCCAAGAAGTACATTGCGCAAAATAATTAATTTTGTGTAAAATGATTTGCCTGCTCCACTTGTTCCAAATATGCACATATTAGCATTTTTATATTTATTTGTATCATATCTATCTATTAACACCAATGAATTATTATACATATTATCACCAATATAAATTCCATTTTCATCAAATATTGAAGATGAAATAAAAGGATATGTACTAATTAAACCTGAAGTTAAAATATTTCTTTTTGCCACTGTTTTTATTTCTTTTTTATTTTCCAGTAATGGTAAACATGAAATAAATAATTGTTCTTCCCTAAAAGTAGCTCTTCTTGTTTGTAATCCTCTGCTTTGTAAAATACCTTCAATTTTTTCAATATTATATTTTAATTCTTTTTTATCTTCTGAAAATAAATTTAAATAAATATATAAAAAATACATTTCTTCATTATTAATCTGAATTTCTTTTCTTATATATTTTGCATCATTATAAGTGAATGCAGCAATATCTATGTCTTGCCTATTATCATTAAATTGTTTTAACTCTGCCCCTACGTTTCCGATGTTATATGTTAATTCTTTTATGACTTTTGATGTGTCACATTTTTCATAAAAAATAGAAATATTCATATTTATATTTGTATCTAATAATGACTTTAAAATTAAATCATTATTTTCTCTAAAATAATTTGTAATAATAATTCCTGAATAAAAATAATTATCGATTTCTAAAAATTTTGGATTATTTAAATTAATATATGTTGGAGAAAAAAAATCTTTATCTTGAAAAAAACCTTCTTTTATTTTTATATTATTTTTTTTATTTCATTTTTATCACATTCAAAAATTAAATTTCCACATCTTAATAAATTATCTTTTATTTTAAAATATTTTTCATTTAATTCTTGAATAATATTTTCTTCATTATTTTCTGTTTTATTTTTTATAATTAAATAAAAATTTTTAGATGCCGATTTATTTAAATTGTTTTTTTCTTTTATATAATTAATATAATCATTTAAATAATTATTTATAAATTTATTATTTTCATTTTGGGAATTTAATTTTATTTTTTCAATATGATTTGTTAAATCTTCTTTTTTACTTTGAATTAAAATTTGAATATCAAAATTACATGTTTTTAAAAATATTTTATATGAATTTAAAATTGATTCTTTTTCCATTTGTGTTTTTAAATTAAAATTTATTGGATTCACTTTAAAAATTTTTATATATTTATTTTTCTTTAATTTTATAATCCCTTTTTCGAAAATTTTTTCTATTGGAATCCATTTTTGTATTGAATTAATTTTTCTCACCTCACATTATAGAATATAAATTTTTTGACTTTAAATAATTCAAGAATTAAATTTTATGTTTTCATTATACTATCTTTTTATCAATTGTCAAGAAAAACATTTCGACAAAACAATACAAAAAATTTTTTTAGTTTAATGTATAATAAAAAAATTTTTGAACATAATATGTGTATAAGGTTAATATTAGTTGAGTGAAGAGTAATAATAGATTATAAATTAGTTTATTGTTATTCGAGCAAAGATATATATTAGTTTATTAAAGTAGATTAATATATGTCGGCGATAAGAATATATAATGTATATGTAAGCTATATTTTCATTATGAATTTAAAATTTTTATGCTATATATTTTATTAATTCATCTTTAGTTATATGGTTAAATTATATGTTATGTATTTGAACTAAGATTATACTTACAGTATATGGGATTGTTACTAGTCCTTAGGGATGAATATAGTTTCTACTATTGTATTTATAGTCGAGCAAGTGATTAATATATGTGGTATATAGTTTATTTGTATAGTAATATACATTAGATTAAAATATTATGTATATTAGTTTGAGTTAAGATTATTATTAGCTTTATAGATAATAGCTAAGAGATATTTTTCTCTTAGCTATTAAATTTTTATAAAACTATATATTTTTAATTATATATCAAGATTTTTTACATATTTTGCATTTTGTGCAATGAAGTCTCTTCTTGGTTCAACTTCATCTCCCATTAAAAGAGTAAATGTTTCATCTGCTTTTATTGCATCATCCATTGTTACTTGAATTAATGTTCTCTTTTCTGGGTTCATTGTTGTTTCCCATAATTGTTCAGGATTCATTTCCCCTAAACCTTTATATCTTTGTAAAGATAAAGTTTCTCTTGCAATTCCTTTTGCTTCTAATTCTGCAAATGCTTTATCAAGACCTTCATCAGTATAACAATAAATATCTTCCATACCCTTTTTGGCTAATTTATATAGTGGTGGTTGAGCAAGATAAACATTTCCATTTTCAATAAGTGGTCTCATATATCTAAAGAAAAATGTTAACATTAATGTTCTAATATGTGCACCATCAACATCGGCATCTGCCATTATTATAACTTTTCCATATCTTATTTTTGTGATATCAAAATCTTTTCCAATACCTGCTCCTACTGCAACTATTACTGGATTTAATTTATCATTTCCGTATATTTTGTCAGCTCTTGCCTTTTCAACATTTAACATTTTTCCCCACAATGGTAATATTGCTTGGAATTTTCTATCTCTTCCTTGTTTTGCACTTCCTCCAGCAGAATCTCCCTCTACTATGTAAACTTCACACTCTTCTGCATTTTTACTACTACAATCAGCTAATTTTCCTGGAAGTGTTGTTGTTTCAAGAGCACTTTTTCTACGAACTAATTCTCTTGCTTTTCTTGCTGCTTCCCTAGCTCTTGCTGCACTAACACATTTTTCTAATATTGCTTTTGCAACATTTGGATTTTCTTCTAAAAATGTTGCTAATACTTCATTTACCATTGATTGAACAATTCCTGTAACTTCACTATTTCCTAGTTTTGTTTTTGTTTGTCCTTCAAATTGTGGTTCTTTTACTTTTACAGAAACAACTGCAGTTATTCCTTCTCTTATATCTTCACCTTGTAAATTAGCATCTTTGTCTTTTAATAAATTATGTGATCTTGCATAATCATTAAATACTTTTGTTAATGCTCTTTTAAATCCTTCAAGATGTGTTCCACCTTCAATTGTATTTATATTATTTACAAAAGTATAAATATTTTCAGAATAACTTGTTGTATATTGCATTGCAATTTCAACAGGAACTTCTCCATCTTTTTCAATATAAATTGGATCTTTGTGTAAACATTCTTTGTTTTTATTTAAAAATTCGACAAATGATTTTAATCCACCTTCAAAACAGAATTCAACTTTTTTTTGTTTTTCTGGATCTCTTTTATCTTCAAATGTTATTTTTAATCCTTTGGTTAAAAAAGCCATTTCTCTAAATCTTGTTTCTAATACATCATAATCAAATTCCTGAGTTTCGAAAATTGTATCATCAGCAAGAAATCTAACTTTTGTTCCAGTTTTTTTAGAACTTCCAATTTTTTCAAGTTTTTTTACTGTTTTTCCTTTTTCAAATGCCATTTGATAAATTCCACCATCTCTTTGAATTGTAACTTCAACCCAATTTGACAATGCATTTACAACAGATGCACCAACACCATGTAATCCACCAGAAACTTTATAACCACTATCTCCACCAAATTTTCCACCAGCATGTAAAACTGTATAAACAGTTTCTGCAGTAGATATATGTGTTTTAGGATGTATTTCTACTGGTATTCCTCTACCATTATCCTCTACACTCATTATATTTCCTGGTTCTATTACAATATTAATTTCAGTACAATATCCAGCTAAAGCTTCATCAACACAGTTATCAACAATTTCATAAACCATATGATGTAAACCTCTAACAGATGTACTACCAATATACATACCAGGTCTTTTTCTTACTGCTTCTAACCCTTCCAATACTTGAATCTGTTCTGCCCCATACTTGTGTTCGTATTTTTCCATTATCTCCATTCCTTTCTTTTTGTTAGTTCTATATTATTAAAATTGTAAAAATTTTCAAGTTTATTTTTACTTTTCTTTTTCTATTATTTTTCCATCAACAACATTATATAAAAAATAATTTAAATTTTCAAGTACTATTTTATCAGTACATGTTATTATAACTTGAATATCTTTTATATTTTCTAAAAAATTTTTTCTTCTTTTTTCATCTAATTCTGACATAAAATCATCTAATAATAATATTGGATATTCTCCAATATCATCATAAATTACTTGTAATTCAGATAACTTTAAAGATAACATTGCTGTTCTATGTTGGCCTTGTGAACCATATATATTTACTTGTTTATCATTTAAATATATTAAAAAATCATCATGATGTACTCCTTTTGTAGTAAATCCTTTAATAATATCTAACTTTCTTTTTGATTTTAACTCATTTATAAAATTTTGTCTAGTACTTGCGTCAGAAAAATATTTAATTTCTATATTTTCTTTTTCCTGTGTAATATTAAAATGAATATTTTTTATTTTTCTTTGAATTTTTTCAATAAATTCATTTCTATATTCATATATTTTTACTCCATAGTCTACTAATTTTTCATCCCAAATATCTAACATATTTTCTGGTTTATTCTCAAATTTTATTTGTTTTAAATAATTATTTCTTTGTTCAAGTGTTTGCTTATATAAAGTAAGTAAATGCATATAGTTTGGCCTTAATTGACTAATCATAATATCCAAAAATTTCCTTCTATTTTGAGGTCCACCTTTTAAAATATTTATATCATCTGGTGTAAATATTACTATATTAATATTTCCTAAAAGTTCACTAAGCTTTTTTAATTTAATTCCATTTAAATATATATTTTTTTTATCATTAATTTCAATTTTTATTTTTCCATCTCTATCACTTTTTTGAAAATATATTTCAGATACTGCTTTTTCTTCTCCAAATCTTATTAATTCTTTTTCATTATTTGTTCTAAAAGACTTTCCTATACTACTTAAAAATATTGACTCAATAATATTGGTTTTTCCTTGTGCATTTTCTCCATAAAATACATTTATATTTTCGTGTAATTTAATTTCTTGATAATTATAATTTCTAAAATTGCTTAATTTAATCTCATTTATCCACATTTTATTCTCCATTTGTGTATAATTATTTATTTTTTTTTACTATTTTTATTTTATTTTTTTATATTTTTTATTATTTTATTATTTTTTCAGGTTTATAACTTTATTTTTAAAAAATAAAAAAGCCTTATTTTTGATTTTCGTGCGTCGTTTTTTATTGTTTTTTCGTTGAAATATCAATTTTTAATGATTTTTTATAAAATTAATTTTATTTTTTTTGAATTTTTATTTTAATTTTTAAAATTTTTTAATATTTCTATCTATAAAACTATATCATAAAAAAATTAAAACGTCTTATTTTTGATTCTCATACGTCGTTTTTTTATTATTTTATATGAATAATGGTCAGATAGCAAATCTGACCAATTTTTTATTGTTTTTTATTATTCTTTTAATCTTATTGGTAAAATCATGTAAACATATTCACTATTTTCTACTGATTTTATTAAACATGGTGAAATGCTTGTTCCAAATTCAACAAAAACTTCTTCGTCATCAATTGCTTTTAAGCTGTCTAAGAAATATTTTGGATTAAATCCTGCTTCAATATTTTTTCCTTCTGTTGAAATATATATTTCTTCTTTAGCCTCACCTGTTTGGTTTGTGCAAGATATTGTTATTTTTCCAATATCAACAGAAACTTTTACTGGATATTTTTTTTCTTTTTCTATAGATGAAGCTGATATTAAACTAATTCTTTCAAAACTATCTTGTAAACTATTTTTATTTACTCTAATTCTTGTTTCCCAATTACTTGGTATAACTGATTTATAATTTAAAAATTCTCCATCTAATGTTCTTGTAACAACTTTACAATTTTCCATTTCAAATAATGCTTGATTTTTAGCAATTCCTATTTTTACATGATCAAATGAATCTAATAATATTTTATTTATTTCATTTAATGTTTTTCCTGGGATAACCGCTTTAAAATCATTTACTTTTACTGGTAAATAAATACTTCTCAATGCTAGTCTAAAACCATCTACTGCAACAACATTTAACTTATTGTTTTCCACTTCAAATAAACAACCTGTGAATATAGGTCTGTTTTCTTCTGTACTAACAGCAAATATTGTTTTTCTTATCATATTTTTTAACATATTCTGTTCTAAATCAATTGAATTTTCTATTTCTATTTTTGGTAATTCTGGAAATTCGTCAGGATTCATTGTTGTAAGTTTATATAATGCTCCTTCACATTCTATTTCTAACAAATTATTAGAATTTAATGTAATATAAATTTCTGAATCTGGTAATTTTCTTATAATTTCACTAAACATTATAGCATTAACAACTGTACTTCCTTGTTCTTTAACATCACTATCTATAATATATTCAATTCCTAATTCCATATCATATGTAGTTAATTTTACTTGATTTTCATTAGTTTGTATAAGTATTCCTTCTAATATAGGATTTGTAGTTTTTGAAGCTACTCCTTTTATTACGGAATTTAATGCTTTAAGGAGTGTATCCTTATAACAAACAATTTTCATTTTTAACACCTTTCTTTCAAAAAACTTGTCGATTTATATTAATTATAATAATAATATAAATATAATTAGTAGTAGTAGTATTAGGTCCTGTGGATAATGTGGAAAACTATGTGGAAACTTGTAATCCGTAGGCTTTTTTCATGTGTATAACTTAGTGGATAACTTTGATTTTTGTCCACAACAAATTTTTTAAAATGTGGATAATTGAGTTATTAACAGTTTATTAACACTCAATCCACATTTACTTGTGGATAACCAATCAAGCTGTTCCCTAAGTAGAGATAACTTTTTTGTAACCAAACAAATGATTTGGAGAACATATTTTCAAAAATCGACATCAATCTATTTATTTTTCTATTGTTCTCCATTTATAATTATGTTTTTCACACTTTCCACAATTAATCTTGTGTTATTTTTCTCCTTTATTTCATTTTCAATTTTCTTACATGCATGCATTACTGTTGAATGATCTCTATTTCCAAAGTCTTCTCCTATCTTAGGATAAGACATATTTGCTACATCTCGACATAAATACATTGCAATTTGTCTTGGAAAAGCTATTTCATTTGAACGTTTATTGCTAGATAAATCATTTTTGTCTACACTAAAGTATTTAGATACTATTTCTTTTACATAATCAGAAGATAGTACTTTTTCACTTTCAGCTTTAAATTCATTAATGGTATTTTCTGCTAATTCTATTGTTATAGGACTGTGCATTAATGAAGCTCTTGCTATCATTTTATTGAAAACACCTTCTAATTCTCTAATATTTGATTCAATTTTTGTTGCAATATTTGCTAAAATACTATCATCTACTGCAATTTTTTCATCTTGTGCTTTTTTCCTTAAAATAGCTAATCTTGTTTCATAATCTGGACAAGATATGTCTGCAAGTAATCCCCATTCAAACCTTGATTTTAACCTATCTTCAAGTAATTGAATTTCTTTTGGTGGACGATCACTTGAAATAATAATTTGCTTTTTTTCTTCATACAGTTCATTAAATGTATGGAAAAATTCTTCTTGAACTTGCTTTTTTCCAGCAATGAATTGAATATCGTCAATAAGTAATACATCGATTTTTCTATATTGATTTCTAAATACTTCCATCTTATTGTCTTTTATAGCATTAATCATTTGATTTGTGAATTTTTCAGAAGTTACATATAAAATTTTAAAATTTCTAAAATTTTTTAATGTTCTATTCCCTATTGCATGCATTAGATGAGTTTTACCTAATCCAACACCTCCATATAAAAATAATGGATTATAGGCTTCTGAAGGTTTATCTGCAACAGCTAAAGCTGCAGCTTGCGCAAATCTATTATTATTTCCAACGACGAAAGTATCAAATGTATATTTGGGGTTTAAAACTTTATTTGAGAGTTCTATTTCAGCTTCTAATTCCTTTTCAGAATCAGAAGGTGTAGCAACATCATTTATTGTTTCCCTATTTGTTTTTTCATCATTGTAGATAATTGTCAATGCCCTTTCTTTATTTGTTAAGTATTTGAAAGTGTTTATAATTAAATCTCCGAATCTTTTTCCTAAAAAATCAGCATTATAATCAGTATTTGCTCTGATTGTAATTTTATCATCATCTATTGATAAGATTTTTAAAGGTGAAATCCATGTATCATATGCAATTGAGGATAATTCTGCTTTGATAAGTTCTTTTGCTTGTCTAAAAAGTTCTTCATTTTCGCTTTGCATATTCAAAACACCCTTTCAAAAAATATTTATATAAAACATAAGTTATCCACAGAGTTATCCACAGGTGTGGATAACTCTGTAATATTTATGTAATAAACATATTATTTTTTACAAACATTTATTTTGATATAATTTTATAAAAGTTTGATTTCCTAAGTTTCTTCTATAATATCAAATTACTACAAATTTCGTCAATAGAATTGTGGATAATTTTTAAAAAATTGTGGATAACTTTAGAAAAATTGTTGAAAACTTATGAATTATTACAAAATTATTACAAAATATTTGATTTTTTTGTTATACTATATTTTTTATGTAAAATCAACATTTTACATAAAAAAAGTTCAAAAACTTTAAAATTTTTAAAAACTATTGACAAAAGCTGGAATCGTGGTGTATAATCGATTTACTTGTTATTTTGTAACAATAATTTCCTTTAAAAAGGAATTAATATATAAAAAACAAATAGGAGGTGCATAGTAATGAAAAGAACATTCCAACCAAAAAATAGACAAGAAAAAAGAGAACACGGATTTATGAAAAGAATGTCAACAAAATCAGGAAGAAATGTATTAAAAGCAAGAAGAGCAAAAGGAAGAAAAAAGATTTGTGCATAATTAAATTAACAATGTTTTAGATTCTAGGAAAAATTCCTAGAATTTAAAAGTAATTGTACCTTAAAAGTGACGAAAGGGATGTTAGAAAATGAAGCAGACAGTAATGTTAAAGAAAAACTATGAATTTAAAATAGTTCTAACAAAAGGTCGTTTCTACATAGGTAAACAACTAAAAATTGTGATATTAAAAAATGGAAAAAATTTCAAAACACTAGGCATAGCAATTAGTACAAAAAATGGAAAAGCTTTCCAAAGAAACAAAGCAAAAAGACTTATAAGAGAAGCTTATAAAAATTTGGAAGAAAAGATTATAAACGGCTATAGTATAGTTGTTTTATTAAAAAAAGATATAGATATAAATGATATGAAATATATAGATATAATAAACGAAATGGAAAATACTTTTAAGAAAGCAAATATTATTTCTTAATTAAAAGGAGTATGTACTATGAAAAAAATATGTATATATTTAATTGAATGGTATCAAAAACATATCTCAAAATTTTTTGTAGCAAAAAATATAAGATGCAAATATTACCCAACATGTTCAGAATATACAAAACAAGCCATTGAAAAATATGGTGTATTAAGAGGATGTATGTTAGGAGGAAAAAGAATTTTAAAGTGTAATCCTTTCTCAAAGGGAGGATATGACCCATTAAAATAGAAAGGGGCAGATATGATAGCACCATTTGCAAATTTATTTGGATATATTTTGAATTTTATTTATAATATAGTTAATAATTATGGTCTGGCAATAATTATTTTTTCAATTTTAATAAAAATAATATTATTACCATTATCAATAAAACAGCAAAAAACAATGAAAAAGACCACGAAAATACAAAATAAACTTAAAGAAATACAATTCAAATATAAAAATGATCCAGAAAATCTAAATAGAGCAACAATGGAATTATACAAAACAGAAAATATGAGTCCATTTAGTGGATGTTTTAGTGGAATTGTTCAAATAATACTATTATTTGCAGTTTTCTATCTTGTTAGATCACCATTAACATATATGAAAAAAATAGATGCTAATATTATTAATAAATATACTAAAATAGTAAAAGAAAATGATTTAAGTACAGATAGTGCATATCCAGAAATAGAAGTTATTAGAGAATTGAATAATATAAAGAAATTAAAAGAAAATAATACAGAGAATATTGAAAAAAATTCAGAAAATAATGAAGAAAAAACAGATTTAGCAGAAATAAATAATGAAGAATTAAATTCTTTAGATATAAATATGAATTTTTTAGGATTAAATTTAGCTCAAATACCAACGAGAAGTGGTGATTGGAAAGCATTTATAATTCCTGTATTATATGTATTGGTTTCAGTAATTTCATTAAGAATAACAAATCCAACTCCAAAGAAAAAAGATGGAGAAGAGAAAAATTCAGAAGATGAATTTGATCCAATGGCTCAAATGAATAAAAATATGAATTTAATGTTTCCTGTTATGTATTTAGCGGTCGCATTAATAGCACCATTAGGACTTGCTTTATATTGGTTAATGAACAGTCTTTTAATGATAATAGAGAGATTAGCTTTAAACAAAATGTTAAAAGATGAGGAGGAATAGCTATGTCAAAAAGTGTAATTTCAGAAGGAAAAACAACACAAGAGGCAATTGAAAAAGGATTAAAAGAAATAAAATTGCCTAGGGAATTGTGTGAAATAAAAATATTAGAAGAAAATAAAAAAAGTTTTTTTGATATTTTAGCACCTAAAATAGTTAGAGTAGAAATAAAAGAAATAGAAGCTAGAAAGCCTGAAGAAGTAGAGATTGAAACAACAGATGAAGAACTAAATATTGCAAAAAAAGATGTTGAAGAATTTTTAAAAGAATTTTTAAATAAAATATCTCCAGAAGCTAAGACTACAGTTGAAATAAAAGATAAATGTTTATATATTTCTATAAACGGAGAAAATATTGGAAATTTAATAGGATATAGGGGAGAAACATTATATTCTATAGAAAATATATTAAAAGCAATAGCAAATAAAAAATCAGAAAATAGAGTTGTTGTTAGATTAGATATAGAAGATTATAAACAAAAAAGAGTTGAAACATTAGAAGAAGTAGCAAAGAAAAAGGCTTCAATAGTTGAAAGAACAGGAAAGATGATAACACTTGAGCCAATGAAAGCATATGAAAGAAAAATAATACATAGTGTTTTACAAGATAATCCTAATGTAGAAACAAGAAGTATTGGGCAAGAACCAAAAAGAAGAATTGTAATAACAAAAAAATAATTAAATAAAAATCGGAAGTCAAAGTTCAGATTTTAATCAAAAGATTAAATTTAGAATTTTGACTTTTTTTGTATAATAGGAAAATAATGTAAGAAATAAAGGAGGAAATAAATGAGTACAATAGTAGGAATAGCAACTGCACCAGGCATTGGAGGAATAGGAATAATAAGAATGAGTGGAGAAAAAACATTTGAAATATTAGATAAAATATTTATTCCAAAAACAAAACAAGATATATCTGAAATAAAAGGATATTCAATAAAATATGGAAATGTTGTTGAAAATAATAAAATAATTGATGAAGTTTTAGTATCATATTTTAAAGCTCCAAAAAGTTATACAACAGAAAATATGTGTGAAATAAATGCACATGGGGGAAATATTGTTGTAAAAAAGATATTAGAATTATGTTTGGCTAATGGAGCTGAAATGGCTGGGCCAGGTGAATTTACAAAAAGAGCATTTTTAAATGGAAGAATTGATTTAGCACAAGCAGAATCAGTAATTGATGTTATAAATGCAAAATCAGAAAGAGAAGCAAAAAGTGGAGTTAAACAATTGGAAGGTTTTTTATCAGCAGAAATAAACCAAATAAAACAAGATATTTTAGATGTTTTAGTAAATATTGAAGTGACAATTGATTATCCAGAATATGATACACCAGAAGTTCAAGAAAATGAACTAAGAAATATGTTAAATAAAGTAAAAAATAAATTAGAAAAATTGGAAAAATCATTTGATAATGGTAAAATAATAAAAGATGGTATAAAAACAGCGATAATAGGCAAACCAAATGCAGGAAAATCATCTTTGTTAAATGCTATTTTAAAAGAGGATAGAGCAATTGTAACAGATATAGCAGGAACAACAAGAGATACTATAGAAGAGTATGTTACAATAAACGGAATAGCTTTGAAACTTATTGATACAGCAGGAATTAGAGAGGCAAAGGATTCTGTAGAAAAAATAGGAATTCAAAAATCAATAGAAGAAGCAAATGATGCTGATTTAATTATTGCAATATTTGATAGTTCAAAAGAATTGGATGATGAAGATTATGAAATATTAAAATTAATAAAAAATAAAAAATCAATAATATTATTAAACAAAAATGATTTAAAAAATGTTATTGATGAAAATAATGAAAAAATAAAAAATGCATCAAAAAATATATTAAAAATTTCAGCATTAAATAAAACAGGATTAGAAGAATTATATAATAAAATAACTGAAATGTTTAATTTGAATGAAATAAATTTGGATAATGAATTATTAATAACAAATGTAAGACATAAAAATATAATTGAAAAAGCAATTCAAAACGTTAAAATGGCAAATGAGGCACTTTTAAATGGAATGCCTATAGATATCATTACTATATATATAAAACAGATTTTAGACGATTTAGGAGAGATAACAGGAGATTGTGTAACTGAAGATATAATAAATGAGATTTTTTCTAAATTTTGTTTAGGAAAGTAAGGGAGAGGAGAAGAAAAATGAGTTATTATGCAGGAGATTATGATGTTGCTGTAATTGGAGCTGGACATGCTGGATGTGAGGCAGCACTTGCAGCGGCTAGATTAGGGATGAAAACAATAGTATTTTCAATAAGCTTAGAGGCAGTAGCTAATATGCCATGTAATCCACATATTGGAGGAAGTTCAAAGGGACATTTGGTAAGAGAAATAGATGCTCTTGGTGGAGAAATGGCTAGAAATATAGATAAGACAATGATACAAATAAAAATGTTAAATACTTCAAAAGGGCCGGCAGTCTACTCTTTGAGAGCACAGGCTGATAGGAAAAGATATCAAATGGAAATGAAACATACTTTAGAAAAACAAAAGAACTTAGATATAAAACAAGCAGAAATAGTTGACATAAAAGTAGAAAATAATAAAATTAAATCAATTGAAACAGATATTGGGGCAATTTATAATGTAAAAACATTAATTGTTGCAAGTGGAACATATCTTAGAGGAAAAATATTTATTGGAGAATATTCAAAGGAAAGTGGCCCAGATGGTGTATTTCCAGCTAATAAACTTTCTGAATCTTTAAAAAATAATGGTGTAAAATTGGTAAGATTTAAAACAGGAACACCAGCAAGAATAAATAGAAAAAGTATAGATTTTTCAAAAATGGAAGTTCAAAAAGGTGAAAATGGAATTATACCATTTTCATTTGAAGATAAAACAGTAGATTTTGATCAGGTTGATTGTTATTTAACATATACAAATGCGGAAACACATAAAATTATTAGAGAAAATTTACATAGATCACCTTTATATGCAGGTGTAATAGAAGGAACTGGACCAAGATATTGTCCATCAATAGAAGATAAAGTAGTTAGATTTGCAGATAAAGAAAGACATCAGATATTTGTGGAGCCAATTGGTATAGATACAGATGAAATGTATATACAGGGAATGAGTTCATCATTACCAGAAGATGTTCAAATTGCAATGTATAGGACTATTCCAGGATTAGAACATTGTGAATTTACAAGACCTGCATATGCAATTGAATATGATTGTATAGATCCAGCAGATTTAAAATTATCATTAGAATATAAAACAATTGATGGTTTATTCTTTGCAGGACAAACTAATGGAACTTCTGGATATGAAGAAGCTGCTTGTCAAGGGTTAATTGCAGGAATAAATGCTTCACAGAAGATTAAGGGAAAAGAACCATTAATCCTAGATAGAACAGAGGCATATATTGGAGTATTAATAGATGATATTGTTACAAAAGGAACAAATGAACCATATAGAATGATGACATCAAGAGCTGAATACAGATTATTATTGAGACAAGACAATGCAGATTTGCGTTTAACTGAAAAAGGACATGAAATTGGACTAATTTCTGACGAAAGATATAAAAAATTTGTTGAAAAGAAAGAATTAATAGAAAAAGAAAAGGAAAGATTACAAAAAACAATAGTAAAACCAACAGAAAAAGTAAATAATTATTTAAAAGAACAAGGTACATCAGAATTAACAACAGGATCAAAGTTAGCAGAATTATTAAAAAGAACAGAAATAACATATGCTTCACTTGCAGAAATTGATGAAAATAGACCAGAATTACCAGAACAAGTTAAAGAAGAAGTTGAAATTCAAGTAAAATATGATGGATATATTAAGCTACAAGAAATGCAAGTTGAAAAATTTAAAAAAATGGAGAAAAAATTAATACCAGATGATATAAATTATGATGAAATTAAAGGTATTTGTCTAGAGGCAAGACAAAAATTAAATAAACATAGACCACATTCAATAGGACAAGCATCTAGAATTTCAGGAGTTTCACCAGCAGATATATCTGTTTTACTAGTTTATTTACAAACAATTAAAGCAAAAAAATAAAAAAAGGAGATATAAAGAGAAAAGATGGAAAAAAACGAGTTTAACGATGAAATAATGCGAAAATCAAAAAATTTGGGACTTGATTTTTCTGTGGAGCAAATTTCAAAGTTTTATAAATATATGAATATGTTAATTGAATGGAATGAAAAAATTAATTTAACAGCAATAATTGAACCCAATGAGATAATTTTGAAGCATTTTATAGATTCACTTACAATATATAAAGACATTCCTAATAAATCAAGTGTTGTTGATGTTGGAACAGGAGCAGGTTTTCCTGGTATACCATTAGCAATAATGAATGAATCGTTGAAAATTACTTTAGTTGATTCATTAAATAAGAGATTAATTTTTTTACAAGAAGTAAAAAATGAATTAAATTTAAAAAATGTTGAATTAGTTCATGCAAGAGCTGAAGAATTTGGACAAAATAAGAAATATAGAGAAAAATTTGATATTTCTACATCAAGAGCAGTTGCAAATTTATCAACATTGTCAGAATATTTAATACCATTAGTAAAAGAAAATGGAAAAATAATATGTATGAAAGCTTCTGAGGCAGAAGAAGAAATTGAACAGGCCAAAAAGGCAATAAATGTTCTTGGTGGAACAATAAAAAATGTAGAAACTTTTGATTTACCACAAAGTGATATAGGAAGAACAATTATAACAATAGAAAAAATAAAACACACACCAACTAAATATCCAAGAAAAGCTGGAACACCAAGCAAAGAGCCAATAAAATAAAATTTATTAAAAGATAAATGCTCCACATAAAATGTGGGGTAATTTTTTTTGTGAAATTTATACAAAAAACATTGACTTATTATCAAATTTTTTATATTATTATAGTGCTAGGAAAAATATTGAAGAAAGACATAAGAAAGAAGGGAAATGTAGAAAATGGGAAAAATAATATCAGTAGCAAACCAAAAAGGGGGAGTTGGAAAAACAACAACAACAGTTAATTTGAGTACTATTTTAGCCAAAAAAGGGAAAAAAGTCTTATTAATAGATACTGATCCACAAGGAAATGCAACAAGTGGACTAGGTGTTTCAAAAGATGTAGAACTATCAGTATATGATATATTAATTGGAGATACAGAATTTGATGAAACATTACAAGAAACAGCAATAAAAAACTTAAAAGTATGTCCATCAAATATTAGTTTAGCAGGTGCAGAAGTCCAATTAGTTTCAATGATGTCAAGAGAGCAAAGGTTAAAAACCAAGTTAGACAAAATAAAAGATCAATATGATTATATATTAATTGATTGTCCACCATCATTAGGATTAGTAACATTAAACGCATTTACAGCGTCTGATAGTGTATTAATTCCAGTACAATGTGAGTATTTTGCACTTGAAGGATTGGGACAATTATTAAATACAGTAAATTTAGTCAAGAAGCATTTAAACAAAAATCTTGAAATAGAAGGAGCTTTGCTTACAATGTATGATGCAAGAACAAATCTTTCAAATCAAGTAGTAAAAGAAGTAAAAAAATATTTTGAAGATAAAGTCTATAAGACAGTTATTCCAAGAAATGTTAGATTAAGTGAAGCACCAAGTTATGGAATGCCAATAACAGTATATGATCCAAGATCAAAAGGTGCAAAAGCTTATGAAAAATTTGCAAAAGAATTGTTGAAAAACAATTAAAATTGCATAAAGTTTACATAATCATATTAAAGAGGGGGCAATAAAATGGCACAACCAAAAAAAACAGGATTAGGAAAAGGTTTAGATGCTCTTTTTGGAGGAGTATCAATAAATGAACAACCACAAGAAACTGTTGTTGAAGAAAAAAGTGAAATAAATGATAATTTAAAATCATTAAAAATAACTGAAGTTGAACCAAACAGAGATCAACCAAGAAAACAATTTAAGCAAGAAGCATTAGAAGATTTAGCAGAATCAATAAAAACATATGGAATAATTCAACCAATAGTAGTAACAAAACAAGATGGATATTATGGAATTGTTGCAGGTGAAAGAAGATGGAGAGCAGCTAAATTAGCAGGATTAGAAGAAATTCCAGCTATAATAAGAGAAGATGATGAACAAAAAAACAGAGAAATTGCATTGATTGAAAATATTCAAAGAGAAGATTTAAACCCATATGAAAAAGCATTAGGAATTAGAAATTTAATGGATAAATATGGTTTAACACAAGAAGAAGTTTCAAAAAGAATAGGAAAAAGTAGAAGTGCAGTATCAAACACTGTTAGAATTTTAAATTTAGCTCCAGATGTATTAGAACTTGTAAAAGAGGGAAAATTATCAGAAGGACATTGTAAAGCATTAGCTGCTATAACAGATCAAAAAAGACAATATGAAATGGCTATAAGAATGATAGAAAGAGGAGAATCTGTAAGACAAGCAGAACAAAAGAATTTGAGAGCTAAAAAAGAAAAATATTTAGATCCAAAGTATAAGATGTTATATGATGATATTGAAGATAGATTTCAAGGATTTTTTGGAACAAAAGTAAAATTAGACCAAGGAAAAAGAAAAGGAAAGATAATTATTGAATATAATGGAAATTCAGATTTAGAAAGAATTTTAGATTTATTAAAATAATTAAATCTTTTAATTATAAGAAGAAAATTAACTTTTTAAAATTTTTAATTAAAACTATTGACAAGCGACATGAAAGTATGGTAATATTAATAATGTCGTGAGACACGGAGAGGTGGTCGAGTTGGTTTATGGCACCAGTCTTGAAAATTGGCGTGCGTTTATAGCGTACCGTGGGTTCGAATCCCACCCTCTCCGCCAAGTATAAGAGTTAGATATGAAGATATTGAGTATCTAACTTTTATTTATATAAATTGTAGGTGTACCCAAGTGGTGAAGGGGGCAGTTTGCTAAACTGCTAGGTCCTGTAAGGGGCGCGGAGGTTCGAACCCTCTCACCTACGCCAAAATAAGATATAAGGAATTAGTTCTTTATGTCTTTTTTTATATCTTAGTTAAATCTGCAAAAGAAAAACTTTTGGAAAATACATAAAATTAAATAATTTTCATAAAATACAAATATAATTATATTGACAAATACGTATTACACGTAGTATAATATAATTGTTAGGAGGAAGTAGTCATGACATTTCGAGAACTAGAGAAATTGTTAACCTCCAATGGTTGGTATCATCATCACACAAATGGTTCTCATTACATATATAGGAACAATGAGATGAAACGAAAGTATTCCAGTGCCTAATCATAAAGGAGATATACCTAAGGGAACTCTTAACAATATCTTAAAACAGGCTGGGTTGAAATAAACCCTAGCCTGTAATTAGATGGAGGTAGATTATGAAAGTTATTTATCCAGTATTATTTTATGAGGAAAAAGAAAATGAATATTCAGTATTTATACCAGATTTAGATAATGCAAGTACATGTGGAGCTACATTACAAGAAGCAATGGAAATGGCAGAAGAACTAATTGCAAGTGTAGTATTAGATGATATGGAAGAAAAAGATAGAATACCAAAAGCAAGTAATATTGAAGAAGTATCATTTGATAAACTAGAAAATATTTTAAATATAGAAAATTGGGACTATATTTCTAAGTTTAAAACATATATAGCAGTAGATATAAGTTTGTATGCTGAGAAATGGGGAAAAGAATTAGTTAAGAAAACTGTTAATATTCCAAAGTGGGTAAATACTAAGGCGGAAGAGTTAAAAATAAATTTTTCAAAAACATTAGAAGAGGCATTATTAAAGAAGATATATGAGAAATAATAGTATACGGATAGTTAATAGCTTATGTAAAAATAAGATATAAGGAATTAGTTCTTTATGTCTTTTTTTTAGTTTTTAAATTAAAAAATGAAATTTAAGTAGCATAATCCACAATTTGTAAATAATATGTGGAAAGAATGTAAAAAAAATCGAAATCTATTGTATAAACAAATGTTTCTTGATATAATCACATAAGGAGAGGTGAAGATATATGCCAATATTTGCAAAACAAGGAGAATATGAACCTTGTGGAATCTTTACAAAAGAACATTTTTTATTAATATTATTAACAATAATAGGAATAAAAATATCATTAAAAAAAACTATAAATAAAACACATAAAGAAGTTAAACAAATAATAAAAAAATGTACAATTGCAATGTGGATTTTCGAAGTCATAATAATATTATTTAAAGTAATAACAGGTGGTATTAAGAACTTAAACAATTATGTACCATTATATTATTGCAGTTTATTATTATATGCAGGTTTACTAAGTTCATTTGCTAAAAATGAATTAAAAAGAATTGGAGATGTATTTTTAGCTACAGGAGGAATTATAGGTGGAATAGTATTTATTTTATATCCATCTACATCATTACCAACATACCCAGCAATTCACATAGTAAGTTTACATAGTTTTATTTTCCATGGAATAATGATTTATTTAGGATTATTAATAAATAAAACCAAATATATTGAACTTCAATCATCAGACATAAAATATTATTTTATTTTAGTTGGAAGTATATGTGTATTAGCATATATAGTAAATAATATTTTTGGAAGTAATTTAATGTTTATATCTAAGAACTTTCCAGGAACACCAATAGAAATAATATATAATATTTCTGGAAAATATTTTACATTAATAATGAGTTTTGGACAAATGATATTGCCATTTTATATAGTCTATGGAGTTGTAAAACAAATGGAGAAAAACAAAGAATTAAATGAACAAGTTGCTTTAGAAATAAAAAGTTAATAAAATCCATTGACTCAAATAATAAGATACTATATAATGATGTTAAAATAAATACAAGGAGACTAACTATATGAATGTCAATAGTTTTTCCTAAAAAATTTAAAAAATTAGTACATTGAAAAAATGCATGACA
>CAKOVS010000017.1 GCA_934122085.1 uncultured Clostridia bacterium
ATATACTTATATCACAAATTTAAAATTAGGACATTTTCCTAAATGATATATTAAGACATTATCATAAATGAATCATACTTTAAAGTCAATTTTCTTTTAAAACTATTTACATTCTACTGTAATGATGATATAATTATAAAGTTCGCTTTTAACACCCCTATTAGGGGTAATTACCCAAAGGAGGAAAAGCTATGGGTATCTTTAAGAAGAATACAAAAATTGCAACCACAGACATTCCTACAAAAAAATCTGACGACGACATGTATAATTCTGCATGTCTAAATGTTGCGATTGCTACTGGCAATTTTAGCCACATGTCTCAGGCAGAAATTGTGGAGTGCATTGAAAGTTGTAAACCAAATTCTAACAAGTAACCCATTGTAAAAAAAGTTTTTCTTTTCTCACTCTACAAAAGAGTGAGTTTTATTTTTTATTATTTATACTATAAAAGTTTTCGATTATACCATTTTTTTATTTCTTGACAATTATTGCCAAAGATGCTATACTTTTATAGTTCGTAAGCCTAACATGGCTTTTGTGTTAAATCTTACAAAAAATATTGGAGGATTATTATCATGGAAAACAATGAAAAAAGTAAGCTTATTCAAAATGTTTCTTTTGCATTTATGGAACGAGAACCTGAATTTATAAAAACCGACAATCCTTATGAAGCAGCAAAATTTTATAAAGATTTAGCAGATAGTGATTTGTCTTTATATACAAAAAAAGACTATTATAAACTTCATAGCTTATTAGCTTCTACTGCTTTGCATAACGGAAGAATTAAAGAATTTAGCAAAAATGGTTGTGTGCTTAATTTTATTTTTAGTTTTTCTGACGAAGGAAATTTTGAAGAATTCCGCGAATATTTGAGTCAAAATAATTTTGATTCTATTAAATGACATTGAAAAAGGTCTGTGAGTTTTTTCTCACAGGCCTTTGTTCTATTATTTACATTTTTCTTCAATCAAATTTGCAATCTCTCTTGCTCTTTTTTCAATTACTTTTATATCTTTACCTTCAATCATAACTCTAACTAATGGCTCTGTTCCTGATGGACGAATTAATACTCTTCCATTACCAGAAAATTCTTTTTCAACTTTTTCTATTGCTGATTTTATTTCTGAATTTTTTTCATAATCATATTTTTTGTCTGAATCTACCTTGGCATTTATTAATACTTGTGGATATTTTTGTACTAAATCACCTAATTCAGATGATTTTTTTCCACTTTCTAATAATGCCTGTATTAACATCAAAGATGTTAATATTCCATCACCAGTTGGATTATAATCTAATAATATAACATGACCTGATTGCTCTCCACCTAAGTTATATCCATTTTTTAGCATTTCTTCTAATACATATCTATCCCCAACTTTTGTTTGAACAAAATTTAATTTATTGGTTTCTGTATATTTATTTAAACCTAAATTACTCATTACTGTTGCTACTATAGTATCTTTTGCAAGTTTTCCTTGAGGTTTTAAATAATTTGCTATTATAGCTAAAATTTTATCTCCATCTAATTCTTCACCATTTTCATCAACAGCTAAACATCTATCCCCATCACCATCATAGGCAATGCCTAAACTCATTTTATTTTTAACTACATATTCTTTTAACATTTCCAAATGTGTTGAACCACATTTATCATTAATATTAATTCCATCTGGATGATTATTTATAATAACATGATTTATTCCAAGTGTTTTAAATACTTTATCTGCAACTTGATATGTTGCTCCATTAGCTGTATCTATAACAACTTTAAAATCTGGTCTATTATATTTTTCTATCTTATCATCAAAATGTTTTCTAAAGAAATATACATATTCATCTAATAAATCTGTTCTAACTTCTGAAACTCCTATTTTATCTTTTACTGCAGTTAATTCATCAAGTTTTCCTGATTCCATTACTTCTTCTATTTCTTCTTCTAATTCATCTGGAATTTTCATTCCTTTATTACTAAAATATTTAATTCCATTAAATTCAAATGTATTGTGTGAGGCTGAAATTACAACACTTGCGTCTGCATTCAATTTTCTTGTTAAATATGCAACTGCTGGTGTTGGCATTACACCTAATAATTTTACATTTGCACCATAACTTAAAAATCCTGCAACCATAGCACTTTCTATTAATGTTCCAGATAATCTTGTATCTCTCCCTATTAAGATTGTAGGTGCTTTATCTGTATGTTTTGATAAAACATATGCTCCTGCTTTTGCAACTTTATATACTAATTCAGGTGAAAGTTCAGTATTAGCAATTCTACGAATTCCATCTGTTCCAAAATATTTTCTCATTACAATCATTTCCTTTCTTTCATCAGTACAATTTCTTTAAATATCTAATTCATTTCTTAAATTATAATATCCTGTCATTATGTTTATATCTTGAAAAAATAATTTTCCATCTTTTGTTGACCAGTATTTAGAATTACTTTCTAAGTATTTTTTTGTATTAGATATAATTGTTAAATTATCATATAATTTATCTTTACTTTTTTCTACTTTTTGTTCTATTTTTTCATATTGATTTTTCATTGAATCTGATAACATTATAGTTTTGTAAATTTCAATATAATATTCTTTGTTTGAAGAAAATTCTTGTGAATTTATTGCTTCAATTATATTTTCTTCTTTAATCATGTCTTTGCATTTTTCTAAATTTTCTTTTCCTTTTTGTTTATCTTCTTCAACTAATTTATCAATTTTTTTGAATTTTTTATCTTCAACATTAGCTGCTGAAAATACTTCATCTGCATCTAATGCTAAATTTAATTGTTCTATTTCTAAATATGTATTCTTTATATTTGTTAAATATTCTTTTATTGTTTTTTCTACAATTGCATAGTTTTTATTTGTTTTTATTTCATTATCTATTTCATCATTTATTAAATCTTGTTGTAATAATTTATTTGCTTCTTCTGTTAATTGTTTTAATTCTTGTTGTTGAAATTTGTTATACATAAATATTCCACTAATTACTGCTAATATTAATACAATTATTATTATCATTATAATTATTACTTTTTTATTTTTCATAGTTTTTCCCTTCATATAATAATTAAAATTCAACTTTTTCACTTATCCAATTTTCTAATTCATCTATATTTACTCTTACTTGTTCCATTGTATCTCTGTCTCTAATTGTTACTGAATTATCATTTAATGTATCAAAGTCAACAGTTACACAATATGGTGTTCCTATTTCATCTTCTCTTCTATATCTTTTTCCTATTGAACCTGCTTCATCATATTCACACATAAATTTCTTTGATAATTGTTCATAAACTTCTTGAGCTTTGTCTGATAATTTCTTTGATAATGGTAATACTGCTACTTTATATGGTGCTAATGCAGGATGTAAGTGTAACACAACTCTTGTATCTCCTTCAGTAATTTCTTCTTCATCATAAGCATTACATAAAAATGCTAATGCAACTCTGTCTGCTCCAAGTGATGGTTCTATACAATATGGTATATATTTTTCGTTTGTTTCTGGATCTAAATATGTGAAATCTTGATTTGATTGTCTTGCATGATTTGATAAATCATAATCTGTTCTATCTGCAATTCCCCATAATTCTCCCCATCCAAATGGGAATGCATATTCTATATCTGTTGTTGCTTTACTATAAAATACTAATTCTTCTGGGCTATGGTCTCTTAAACGTATATTTTCTTCTTTCATTCCTAATGAGATTAACCAATTTTCACAGAATTTTTTCCAATATTCATGCCATTCTAAGTCTGTTCCTGGTTTGCAGAAAAATTCAAGTTCCATTTGTTCAAATTCTCTTGTTCTAAAAGTAAAGTTACCTGGTGTTATTTCATTTCTAAATGCTTTACCAATTTGTGCAATTCCCATTGGTAGTTTTCTTCTTGTTGTTCTCATTACATTTTTGAAATTTACAAATATTCCTTGTGCTGTTTCTGGTCTTAGATAGATTTCTGCTTTTGCATCTTCTGTTACACCTTGGAATGTTTTGAACATTAAGTTAAATTTACGAATTGATGTAAAATTGTGTTTTCCACAATTTGGACAACAGATATTATTATCATCTAAGAATTTTATCATTTCTTCATCTGTCATTCCATCTGCAATCATGTCTTTTCCTTGTTCATGTGCCCACTCTTCTATTAATTTGTCTGCTCTATGTCTTGTTTTACATTCTTTACAATCTATAAGTGGATCTGAAAATCCTCCAACATGTCCTGATGCAACCCATGTTTGTGGGTTCATTAATATTGCTGCATCTAATCCAACATTATATTTGCTTTCTTGTATGAATTTTTTTCTCCATAATGCTTTTACATTGTTTTTTAATTCTACTCCTAGAGGTCCATAATCCCATGTATTTGATAGCCCTCCATAAATTTCTGATCCAGGATATATATATCCTCTTGCTTTACACAAATTTACTATTGTGTCCATTGATTTTACCATTTTTATTCCTCCTCTTTTTTGCTAGTTTTTGTTTTTATACGTAAAAAACTTTCATTCCTAGCAATACTAAAAATATTGCTAGGGACGAAAGTTCTATTTCCGCGTTTCCACCCTAATTCCTAAAACTTTTTATTTAGTTTTAAGCACCTCAATTTATATTACTCCAAAGCTCCCCTTATAACACTTATTACTAATTTTCCACCTTCATTAGCTCTCTATAAATATTTTGTTATAATTTTTCTTTTTCATTGTAATTGTTTATTAAATTAGTTATTATTATATTCTTTTTGAATATAAATGTCAATTGTTTAATTATTAATTTTTAATAATTCTTCTTTATTTATTTTTATTGTTGTAGGTCTTCCATGTGGACATGTATATGGATTTTTTAATGTTAATAAATTTTGAATTAAATATTCAACTTCTTGTGGTACTAAATCCATATTCGCTTTTACTGCTGCTTTACATGCAACTGTTGCAACAAAACGTTCTTCCACATCTTTCAATGATGCTCTTTCGTTCGTAATCATTTCATCAAGTACTTCTAGAAAAATATTTTTACTTTTTGCACGATATTCAATATCTGGTATTCCATTTATTTTTACAGCATTAGTTCCAAACATTTCTACATCAAATCCATATGATTGAAATAAATTTAAATTTTTTTGTACAAATTCAAATTCTTTGTTTGTCAAATTATAAACTTCAGGCATTAAAATCATCTGGCTATTACTACTTATATGATTTTTATAATTTTCTTTTATTTGCTCATATAATAATCTTTCATGTGCAGCATGTTGATCTATTAAATATAATTCATCTTCTATTTCAACAATTATAAATGTTCTAAATAAAATTCCTATATATTTATAATTTACTTCTCTTTTATTTTCTCTATGTATTAATTCATTTTTTTGCTCTAATAAATTTACACTTTCATTTGCATTTATTGTTCTTCTTGCAAAATAATTTTCAGATTTTGACACACTTTCTTCTCTTTTATCATTTTCAATATTTGATAAATCTGTTTGAGTTTCTTGCTTATCTTCCATCTTTCTGTCATTATTTTCTTCATCTTCTTGTCCAAAATGGTTTGTTAAAAAATCAAATTCATTTGAAATATATTCATCATTATTTTCATCATTTTGAGTATTTCCAAGGAAATCTTTACTTAATATAGCATTTTTTATTGCATGATAAAATATCTTATAAATTTTACTTTCATCTTCAAATCTTACTTCCATTTTAGTTGGATGTGCATTTATATCATAAAAGTTTGCTGGCATTTCCAAATTCAAAATAAAAAATCCATATTTTCCGATTCCTGTACTTCCTTTAAATGCTTGATCAGCACTATTTATCAATACTTGATTTTTTATATTTCTCTTATTTAAAAATAATATTTGATCTTTTCTCGAATCTCTTGCTACCATTGTATTTCCAATTACACCTGTAACTTTAACATCATCTTCTTCAAAATTTACTTTTACAAGATTTTCTTTTATTTCTTTTCCATAAATTGAATAAATAACATCTTCAATCTTGCCATTTCCATTTGATTGAAAACATACTTTTCCTTCATTTATTAATTTAAATGAAATTGAAGGAATTGATAATGCTGCCTTTTGAATCCAGTCTTTTATATATTTGAATTCTGTTGCATCTTGTTTTAAAAATTTATATCTAACTGGTACATTGAAAAATAAATTTTCTACCATTATTGTTGTCCCTAGTTGTGCGCCTGTTTCTTCTCTTTCTAAAATATCTCCAGCTTCTGCTACAAGTTTTGTTCCAAAATCATCATTACTTGTTCTTGAAATCATAGTAAGTTTTGCAACAGATACTATACTTGCTAATGCTTCACCTCTAAAACCCATTGTATAAATTTTTTCTAGATCTTCGATTTTTCTTAATTTAGATGTAGCATGTCTTTCAAGTGCTATATCCATATCATCTTTAGGAATTCCTTTTCCATTATCAATTACTTTTATTAATTGTTTTCCACCTTTTTTTATTTCAATAATTATTTTTGTTGCACCAGCATCTATTGAGTTTTCAACAACTTCTTTAACTACATTTAATGGTCTTTCTATTACTTCACCTGCAGCTATTTTATTTATTGTTAAATCATCTAATAAAACTATATTTCCCATTTATTTTTTGTCCTTATATTCATATTTTATAAATTCAAAATTACTATTTTTACTTCTTTCAACCATTTGATTATAGACTCTATCTCTTAAATCTTTTTTCTGTTCTTGTTTTGTTTCCAAATCTTTATTTACAAAAAATGGTCCATCTATATATGAAGTAATTTTTACTTTATTTTTTCCTCTTTTTTGATATGTATTTGTTATACAAAATACAGGTTTATCTAATTCAATTGGATATTTAAAAGATACACTTTTAAATGGCCTTATTTTTGTATAATATGGCCAAATATGAGCCTCAGGATATATTGTTATAGAATGACCTTTTTGAATATGATATTTTATAGCATTTAGAAAATTCTTCATTCCATCTTTACCTGTTGGGATTGGAATTGCTCCAAACATTTGCACAAAGTTTCCAAGGAACTTCATTGATACATTTTCTGGATTTACTATCAAATAATTTCTTTTAGGATAGATTACATTTGAGGTTAAAAATGTGTCAGCAAAAACTTGTGTATGATTTGCATACACAAAATATCCTTCTTTTTTATATTTTTTTAACTTTTCTTTTCCTATATATTTTATTCTAAATTTTAATTTTGCATATAATACCTTTATAGGCACACTTAGCACATTTTGTACTAAAAAATGTGCTAAGTTCCAAAATATATTTTTATGCAAATATTTATATTTTTCATCTATTACTCTTGGAGTTATATGTGAACCTGAAAATTCATCATTTAACTCATCTGAATAATAGTAAATTTCTTGTTCTTTCATTTTTAATCTCATTCTTTCCTTAAGATACAAGTCTGATTGGAAAAGAATTAAAATTTGACACAGCCAAAATTATAATTATTTTTCAATCCACCTTTATATTTGCGTTTCTTGCTCTGTAATTTGCTCTTGTTCAGCCTTTGGTGTTGTAGTATATTCTAATGGTATTCCATAAAAATCTTCATATACTTCTTTCCAAACTTCAGAATTTTTTTCTTTCATTTCTTCTGCATTTTCTTTTTCTGCCATTCCATCTGTTGGATATATTGGTGCTTCAATATTTATATAATATTCTTGAACAGGAAAACCATCATCTCCAACAATATTACTATCTCTCATAGTAATAAATATTGGTATTATTGGTACATTATTTCTTGCTGCAAATTTATATGCTCCTATTTTTAGTGGCTTTGGTTTAGTATAATTCCACCACATACTTTGTTCTGGATATATTAATATACAGTCTCCTCTTTGTAAAATTGTATCAACAGCTTTCATAAATTCTACCATTGTTCTTCTATTTGAACTTAATGGTAATGTGTCTGCATTTCTAAATAAAAATCCATAAAATCCTGGAAAATTTGTATAATTTCCTTCTCTTATAACTTTATATAATTTTTTTGTTTTATTTAATCCTGCATCTCTAAATGTTTTTTCTATTGCAAATGAATCAAATGGATTAAAATGATTGCATGTTATAACTGCTCCACCTTCTATATTTGCTAAGTTTTCAATTCCTTTTACATCTTTTATTATAAGTTTGTTATTTCTGATTATTTCACTAAGGAATTTTTCACCAACTTTATTTGCAAATGCTGCTTTCCATCTATTCATTCTTTTGCTTTTTAAATAATCTACATTATCTGGTGTTAAAACAATATTTTCTGGATCATTTTCAACATCTAAATCAAATTTTCCTTCTTTTTCTAATTGTTTTATTTTTTCTAAAATTTCTAATCTATCTTTTGATTTTTCTATTTTCTTTAAGTTTTCATCTATTACTTTTTGATTTGATCTATCATCACCAACACAAGAATTTTCTTTTTCTGCTAAAAGTCTTAAATTTTTTTCTGCCTCTCTATCTTTAAATTTTTGTTCCTCTGTATATTCAGATTGTATTTTTAATATTTCATCATAAAATTCTGTTTTTTTAGCATATTCCCAGAAAAATTCTTTATATAATACATCTTCAAAATGCCATGGTTTGTATGCAAAATTGTAATGTACTAATTTTATATCTTCTCTTTTTGTTGTTGCATTAACAAGTGGCATACAATCCCATTGTCTATCAACTAATGTTACTCTTCCTTTACACAATCTATTTAAATAATCTTGATCTTGTGCAACTGAAAATCTTACTGTTGTTAATAAATATATAAATTTTTCTTGAAATTTAAATTTTCTTAGTTGGTCAAGATTCATTAATAAAACACCTGCATTAAAATATTTTGTATATGACTCAACTCCGACAACTAATTCTGCATAATCTTGAAATACTTTATTATATTGAATTATATCATCTGGTGCTGCTGCAACTAAATTTGTTCCCATATCTGTATTATATAATTCTGATATATCTCCAACAATTGTTATATCACTATCTAAATATAGTATTTTATCATATTGTGGATATAATTCTGGTAAAAACAATCTAAAATATGTTGTATTTGTATAATAATCTCTTGTATATAATTTGTCTTTTACTTTTTCCAAATAATAATTCAAATCAACAAATTCTATATTTACATATTCATTTTCATATTTTTTTATTTGTTTCATATGTTCTTCTTTTACATTTGTATGTAGTACTTTTATACAATAATTATATTCTTTACTTGCATTATCTATTAATGATTGTAATGCAACTGCTAAAAATGGTGTATATGCATCATCAATTGCAAAACAAATTGGTATTATATTTTTTTCCATTTAAACTTCCTCTCTTAAATCACTTTCGAATTTATCTTTTAATTTTAAATATTCTTCTAAATCTTCATCAAATGCATGACATTTTAATATATTATGCACTTCTTCTACATTCCATTGCTTGAAATTTTCTGTATGTGGATATGGTTTTAGTAAAAGTCTTTTGCAAAAATGACATACAACAGTATCTTTTCTATTGAATTTTGATTGTTCATTAAATTTTCTTGGTAATAATTTTTTCTTTGTTGTTGACCAAAATATTGCATCTTGATCAGCAAATAATAATTTTCTAGTTCTTATTAAATTTCTTGCTTTTTCAAATAGTTTTGTTTCTTTTGCCATTTTCATATTAAATAATAACATTCCTGCATTTATATAGTCTGGTCTAATTATCCATTTACCATATTTTTCTCTTACAGCGGCATATTCATATTTTTCTATGTCTATGTCATATAACTTTGAAATATCATCACCAATCATCATATCTATATCTAAATATAATATCTTATCAGGAATATTGGGAATTTCATCTATCAGTAATCTTAAAAGTGTATATGGTGTACAATATGCACTTTCATTTTTACATTTCATAAATTCTTTTTCATATAAATTTGTAACATCTATTTTGTTTACTTTATTTTGTGGATTTCTACTTTTTATTACTTCATTTAAAAACTCTACTTGTTCATCTGTTATACATACATATTCTGGTTTTAATCTTGATAGATCCATTGTGAGTATATAACAATTTATTGTTTCTTGTGTTCTTTTAGTCATTGATATTAGTTGAGTTAGTGCTCCATCAAATACTTTTTTATTTCCACATAATAATAAGTTAATCATTTTTCTTATCCTTTTTACTTTTATTTCATTATATAGTATACTTATTTTTTGGTATTTTGTCAAATTTTAAAACTTAATTTATAAAAATTTTGATTATCTTTTATAAATCAATATATTGATTTTATACAAAAAAGAAGACTAGAATAGCAAAACTTTTCACTATTCTAGTCTTCTTTTTAATCTTTAGAGTTAATTTTTAGCAACATATGCATATCCACCAGAATTACTAGGCGTACTAGGGCACTTATACAAAACTTCTTCCAAGTCTTTATGGCTCGTAATTTTATACACATACCCCCATTCATTTTCAACTTCATTCCATGCAAACAGAATATTTTTCGTTGAAAAAGAATAATGTTTCCCGTCAGTACTCTTATGGATCTTATTTTTATGCAAAAAATCCTTCAGGCTTTTTACATCAAAAACAATCTGCAAATTTTCATTTGCATGCATATTGCACCAATTCGAAACTTGCCGTTCCATTTCAGGAACTTCCAACTCAAACCAATTTTCAGCCCAACTCATAGAATTCATTGCCATAATAAAATCTCTCTCCTTTTCAATTATTCATTAAAGTGATAATTCCATCAAACCTTCACTAGAATTGATAGTTTTTGGAATAACATACACCTCTTTTCCATTAATAATTGCCTTATATAAAATGTAATGGTCTAAACCAAATACATCTACATAATAAAGTTCAATGTTAGACTCATAGCCCAAGCCAATTGCTCTTTTGATTGTTCCTGTTAATTTTTTTTGACTAAAACAATCAAAAATTTTAATTGTGTTTAACAAACCTATTCCAAATTTGCTTTCTTTTGCAAATTTGTCAAACTTTGTTTTGCTTATGACTATTTGCCGAGTTCTACTTTCAGGAAGGCTTGCTATCATATTTAAAATAGTCTTTACACTTCCCTCTGCTTGTGAATAAGGTTTTCCATCGTTTCTGACAGCGCGAATCATTGCCATAAGTTTCTCCCTCCAAATGTCTAAAAATAAAAATGCAATGTGTGTACTTGACACAACACTGCATTTTATTATAACATATATCATTAATTTTGTCTATCTTTTTTAGCAATTAAAAAGCTCTTCTAAACAATTCAATAAAGTCTTCTTTTGATACTTCTCTTGGATTTCCTGGTTTGCAAGGATCTTGCATTGCTTTATCTGCTAACATTTCAAAATCTTCTTCTTTAGCTCCAACATCTCTAACTCTTTGTGTTATTCCTACTGATTTTGATAATTCAGATATCATCCATACAAATGTATTTATAACATCTTGGTCATTTAAGTTTGCAGCATCTGGTCTACCAATTTCACATAAGATTTCTCTAAATCTTTGTGCTGTTGCTGGATCTTCACCATTAAATCTCATAACTGTTGGTAATAAAATAGCATTTGCTAAACCATGTGGAGTATCATAAACAGCTCCTAATTGATGTGCCATTGAGTGTACAATTCCTAATCCTACATTTGAGAATCCCATACCAGCAATATATTGAGCTAATCCCATCATTTCGATTGCTTCTTCATCTTTTTCATTTACTGCTGATGATAAATATTTGAATATTAATTTTATTGCTTTCATATGGAACATATCTGACATTGTATTATGTGCTTTTGTGATGTATCCTTCAACTGCATGTGTTAATGCATCCATTCCTGTAGCTGATGCTAATGATTTTGGCATTGTTGCCATTAAGTCTGAATCAACAATTGCCATAATTGGAATATCATGTGGATCTACACATACCATCTTTATTTCTCTTTCTTCATCTGTTATAACATAATTTATTGTTACTTCAGCAGCTGTTCCTGATGTTGTTGGTAATGCTATTACTGGCATGCCTCTATTTACAGTGTTTGATGCACCATTTAATGATACAATATCAGCTCTGTCTGGGTTTGTCATAACTATAGATATTCCTTTTGCTGTATCTATACTTGATCCTCCACCAACTGCAACAATTACATCTGCACCTGATTTTTTACAAGCTTCAATTCCATCTGTTACATTTTTTATTGTTGGGTTTGGTTTTACTTCTGAATATACTTCAAAAGGTATTCCTGCATTTTCTAAAACATCTGTAACTTTATTGATAACTCCACATTCTGCTAATGATTTATCTGTAACTACAAATGCTTTTTTAAATCCTCTGTTTTTTATTTCTGGTGCTAATTCTTCTCTTGCACCTTTTCCAAAATATGATGTTTCATTTAACATAAATCTAACTGACATATTTTTTTACACTCCTTCTTTTGAATCTTATTCCTCTTTTATAAGAGTTTTTTTATTTATATAATCGCCTATTGGCGCAATTATATACTACTGTATATTTAATTTTCTGCATATGTTGCTGGTATTTCAAATAGTTTACTATTTATTTCTTGAGTTATTTCTATTTTTTGCAATTCTTCTGTTCCATTTTCATATATTGTTTTTATATATACTAAATCTTTGTTTTTATCAAAATAAAATCTTGTTTTTGTTTTACTTTCATCAATATCTAATGATGTTGTTTCTGAAAACATTGTTGCACCTGTGTATTCTTCGTATTTTAATTTTCTGCCTCTTACTTTTTCTTCTCCATTAGTATGTTCTTTTCCTACAACATCTTTTATCCAATCTATTACAATACTATTTTCTATATTTGCACTATTATATATGTAATATTCTTCCTTGTCATGTATAATATAATATGTTTTATTATCATTTATAATTGTTGTTGTATGTTTACCATCTGCATAACTATCTATTGCTGTTTTATTCCCATCTTTGGCTACTATTGTTTTATTTTTTGAATCCTTTTCCTTTATAAATTGATATGATTGCATTGAACTTAGTTTGTCATATTCTCCTTGTAACAATTGTTCTTCTACTGCTGTTTTATTTTTATTAATTACTACTACAATTACTATAATTGCAATTATTACTAATATAATTGGTATTATTGGTATTCTTATCTTTTTCTTCATTTTACTTCACATTCCTTTTTCATTTTGAATATTTAGTAGACTTTGTCTAATTGTTTTTTAATTTTGATTATTGTCAACATATTCTAATGTTCCTGGTATCATTCTATCTATAAAAACAATTCCATCTAAATGGTCAATTTCATGTGCAACTGCTTGTGCTAATAAGTCTTTTGCTTTTAATTTAAACTTTTTTCCTTCTCTATCTAATGCTTCTACTGTAAGTTCCTTTGGTCTTACAACTTTTGCATATTCATTTGGAAAACTTAAGCAACCTTCTTCTACTTCATGTTCTCCTTTTGTACTTGTTATTTTAGGATTTATAAATACTCTTGCACCTTCTCCATCTTCTATATCTATTACAACTACTCTTTTTAAAACACCTACTTGTACAGCTGATAGTCCAACTCCATTGTATTTATACATTGTTTCTATCATGTCATCTATTAATGTTTGTATTTTGTCATCTATTATATCTATTTCTCTTGATTTTTTTCTTAGTATTTCGTCTTTTTCAAGTCTCATTGTTCTTATTGCCACGTTTATATTCTCCCTTCTATGCACTATTACCTTAAATATCATATCCCAAATAAGTTTATTTGTCAATTATTTTCGACTAAAATCTATTGGTAATTACATCATGTTATTTGGGTTTATTTCTATTGTAACTTTAGTATTTTTATAATTGCAATTATAGAATTTTTGTAAATATTCATTTAAGATTTGATTCGCATTTTCTGTCATAATTCCTTTTATTATTATTCTCCATCTAAATCTATTTTGAATTTTGTCTATTGGTGATGGCATTGGTTTTAAAACATTAAATTCTTCTGTATTAAACATTTTTCTAAAATATTGATATGTTTTTTCAGCAATTTGTTTTACTTCATTTTCATTTAAACTGCTAAATCCAATTAAAATTATGTCACTAAATGGTGGATATTTTAATTGTTCTCTTAATGCTATTTCTGTATTATAAAATTTGTCATAATTTTGTTCTTTTGCACATTGTATTGCAAAATTTTCTGGATTATATGTTTGTATTATTACATTTCCTTCTAATTGTTCTCTTCCAGCTCTTCCTGCAACTTGTGTTAAAATCTGAAATGTTCTTTCATTTGCTCTATAATCATCTATATTTAAACTACTGTCTGCTGCAATTACACCTACTAATGTAACATTAGGAAAATGATGTCCTTTTACTACCATTTGTGTTCCAATTAAAATGTCTATATTTTCATTTCTAAATTTATTCAATATTTCTTCGTGCGAATTTTTTTTACTTACTGTGTCTACATCCATTCTTATTGTTGTTGCTTGTGGAAATACTTTATTTATTTCTTGTTCTAATTTTTGTGTTCCTGTTCCAAAATATCTTATTTTTGTACTATGACATTCTGGGCAAACTGTTACAACGTCTTCTTCATATCCACAATAATGGCATTTTAGCTTATTTTCAAATCTATGATATGTTAAACTTATATCACAATTTTTGCATTTTACTGTATAACCACATTCTCTACACATTATAAATGTTGAATATCCTCTTCTGTTTAAGAAAAGAATTGTTTGTCTTTTTTCTTCAAGATTTTTTTGTATTGCATCATGTAATTTATAACTTAACATTGACCTATTTCCATTGGCTAATTCCATTTTTAAATCTATAACATCTACACTTGGAAGTTTTGAATTATTTGCTCTTTTAGTTAATGCTAATAATGTTATTTTACCTTGTTGTGCTTTATAATATGTAGTTAGATCTGGTGTTGCACTTCCTAATACTAATGGACAATTATTTTCTTTCGCTATTTTTTTTGCTATTTCTTTTGCATCATATTTTGGAACTGATTCTGATTTATATGAACTATCATGTTCTTCATCTATAATAATTATTCCAATATTATTTAATGGTGCAAATATTGCAGACCTTGCTCCTATTACAATTTTTGCCTTTCCTTCTTTTATTCTATTCCATTCATCATATCTTTCTCCAAGTGATAATTTGCTATGTAATACTGCTATTTCATCTTTTCCAAAACGGCTTATAAATCTGTCTATCATTTGTGGTGTTAATGATATTTCTGGTACTAATACTATTGAAGTTTTATTTTGTTCCATTGCTTTTCCTATTAGTTGTAAATATATTTCTGTTTTTCCAGAACCTGTTACTCCATATATTAAAAATCTTTCATATTGTTCTTGATCCATTTTTTCTGATATTTCGTCAAATGCCATTTGTTGTTCAAGTGTAAGTTTTAAATTTTCTGTTTTTTCTATCTTTTTGCTTGCAAGTGGATTTCTTTCTATTTTCTTTTCGATTATTTCTACATATCCATTTTTTTCTAATGTTTTTACAATTGCTCTTGTTCCACCTGCATATGTTTCAATTTCAGGTATTGTTACTCCTTCATTATCTTTTAAGAATTGTAAAACTTTTTTCTGCTTTTCTGATTTGATTTTTTGCATTTCTATATCAAATTCAATTTCTTCTATGTCTTTTTTTAGATATACTGCATTTATTGTTTTATCTTGAACATTTTTGTTTTCGTCTTTTGCTTTTGTTCCTGGTGTTAACATTTGTTTTATGCAATCAGATACATTGCAAAAATATCTTTTTGCCATCCATTGTGCTAATTCAATTTGCTTTTCTGTTAAATTGTGTTTTATTTTTACTATATCTTTTACTTCATATGTTGTGTTTTCTTTTATTCCTACAACATATCCTTCTGCTAAGTTTGTTTCTTTTCCTTCCGTACTTTTTCCAAATGGAATTATTACTGTGCTTCCTATCATTATTAGTTCTTCTAGTTCTTTTGGTATGTTATAGTCAAATGTTCTGTTTAGTCTTTTGGCTGATCTGTTTATTATTATTTCTGCTATCATATGTTTTCTCCTTTTTATGTTGTTTCTATTATAACATACTTTTCTTAATTTTCTACAGTTTTTATTATATAAAAATAATAGTATTGAAATTTTAAAGCTAGAATAATGCTATTATATTAATCTTAAATTAAGCATTGGTAATTATTACCAACTCATTAAATTGGTTTATTTGCCATACAAACAATTACATATTTTTAGGTATTTCTTAATATAAACTTAAAATATACTAAAAAAGCTGAGGCAGAAAACTCTTAAAGTTTTCCACCCCAACTATTGACATAGAGCCATAATGTATACCATCTTTATATTAATATAATAAAGACTTATCTCTCAATGCTGGCAAACATAAAGCCTGTTAAGCATTATATTTTCTTAATTTTATATCTTTCATCCTTAGCTGATATCTGTACTGAACCCAAAAAATTGGACTTTTTTTGATTATGTACTAAGCAACTTCTAAGGAGTGAGTTCTGTATTGAACAGGGCTCATTCCTTTTAGTTTGCCTTTTATCCTTTTATTATTATAATAATCTATATATTCTATTATATCTTTTTCTAATTCTTCTATCGTTTTATAATCTTTCATATAAAATAATTCTGATTTTAATAAACCAAAGAAATTCTCTGCTAATGAATTATCTAAACAATTACCTTTTCTTGACATACTTTGCCTAATGCCTTTTTCTTTTAATAAGTGTTGATATTGCTTCATCTGATACTGCCATCCTTGATCTGAATGTAATATCAAATTTGTATTATCTGGTATTTTATTAAAAGCTTTTTCTAACATATCTACTACTTGTGCGAATACCGGATGTCTTGATAAGTTAAAACTAATTACTTCTCCATTAAATAAATCTACTATAGGTGATAAATACAGTTTTTCGTTATGTACTTTAAATTCTGTTACATCTGTAACCCATTTTTGATTTGGTTCTTCAGCTTCAAATTCTCTATTTAGAAGATTATCACATATTTTTCCTATTTCACCTTTATAAGATTTATATTTTTGAACTCTAATAAAACATTGTAATCCTAAATCTCTCATTAATCTTATAACTGTTTTGTGGTTAATTATAAATCCTCTATTATGAAGTTCTAATGTAATTCTTCTATAACCATATCTTCCTTTATTTTCGTGATATATAGATGTTATTTGTTCTTTTATTTCTTTGTATTTATCTGGTACTTGCATTCTATTTAATTGATAATAAAAAGTACTCCTTTTTACTTCTGCAAACTTTAACAAAGTCTCTAATTTAAATTCATGCCTTAATTCATCTATTACTATTACTTTTTCTCTTGTTTTGGCTTTGTCCTTTCCTGAATTAAGGCTTGCAATTTTTTTAAGTATGCATTTTCCATTCTTAATCTTTGAACTTCTTCTATTAAATCTTCTTTATTTTCTTTAGATAATTTCTTTTTTCTTGGTTTAGAACTCATATTTTTATTTCTACCACGTCGTTCTCTAAACAATGCTTGTGGCCCTTCCTCATAATATATACGTTCCCATTTTAATACTATAGTATGATTGGCTAAATTAAATTTTATAGCTGTTTCTGTTGCTGATAAATGGTTTTTATGCATATATTCTACCACATCTTGTTTAAATTCTCCACTATATGAAGTTTTTTTGTTTTTTAATAATCCTGCTACTCCTTTTTCTTTATATCTCCTAACCCATTGATATACTGTAGTCTCGCTTGGAATATTAAAATATTTTGCTGCATCTGAATATCCATGATATTGTTCTACACAATATTTTGCAACTTTTAATTTTAACTCATTTGAATATTTTGACATAGAAAATGAACCCTCCTTATTAAACTTTTTTGTCTAATAATTTGTTTTCACTTCAATTTTTCTCCACTTTTTTTCGACTTTTGGACAGACTTTTCTTCTTTTACTTTCTTACTCTCTGTTGCTTTTCATGAATTGTGTCCGGATATCAGCAGATCTTTCCTTAATCTTATTTTTATTTTGTTATTATTTCATACCCATCAGCTACTTTTTGCAAATTGACTTTAGATTTTAGACATACAACTGGGCGGAAACCCGGACCGCTGTTGCTATATCTGTTATAGTACATATAGTTCAAGTAGCCTTCGCAGAGCGCAGACATCAAATCGTTGCTGTCAAGAGCAGACGGAGAAGCAAGCCACATGGCATAAGCATTGCTATTGTCTGATTTTATGTAAATTGAATTATATTCATCTTGTGCTAATCCACTTATATAAGTATTATATGAGCTATTTGCAAACTTTACTTTATATCCATAACCATTTGGATCTACATCTGAATCTGCACTACAAGCTATTTGTTTTTCTACACTATGTGTATCATTCCATGATTTTACAAACATTTCTACTGTTGGTCCTCCTATTGCATATTCTGCATTTTCTCCT
>CAKOVS010000018.1 GCA_934122085.1 uncultured Clostridia bacterium
TCTTATAAAATCTCTTAAAAGTGCTTGAATTAAGATATCTTCTTAATACTAAAATCATTAAGTTATCTACTTAATGATTTCTTATACTAAAAACATTAACATTTTCACATATTTTACATACATTATTTCAGGAGAATATTATGAATTCATGTGAACTAGTTACTTTAGTATCTTTTTTATCTTGCTTAATCGCTAATAATTACGAAGATGCGGAATTAGCTGTTTTGGCAGCTGTCTTTACTCAATTAGGTGATTCTTTAGCAACAATATTAGCTAATAAAGATTTGCCCAATAAATGTTAAAAAGAAAATACAGAACAAAGATATTCTGCATTTTCTTTTTTATATATTTATAATTCCATTTATACCATATAATTCTTTTATCTTAATATTATTTTTTTGTATCTTTTTTCTTATATTTTTATATGTATCCCTAACATATAACTCTGCTTCTATCAAATCTCTTTGTCTATATTTTTCGATTCCATCTCTCCATATAAATTCTTTTCTTCCAATTTCAATCTCATAGTCATTTATAACAATACCATTAAAACGAATTGCATCAATTCTTATGTTTTCTTCTGCATTTATTATAATTGCTTCTTCATATATTTTATATTGATTAATTAATTCTTGATTAAAATCCATATTTATTATAATTTGCGATTTCAAAAGGCTTTTATTTTTATTATTTGATAAAATTATTAATATGCCTTCTTTTTCTTTGATTTCTTTTTCTATTTTTCTTAATTTCTCTATATGATTTGTAACAATAGTTAATTTTTTATATTGTTTTGATAATATTTTTATCATTTCAATTAATAAATCTGTAATTTCATTTGCAGTTATTGCAATTTCTGTTTCAGCTTTTATTATCTGTTTTTTATTTATAATATATTCTAAAATATCTAAAATTAAATACTTTTCAAGCCATTTTCCATCAAATATTTTTATGTCATTTGATTTTAATAAATTTATCAATTTTTCACATGTTATAAGTTCTTTATCAATCACAACATTATTGGTTTCATTTAATAATAATCTTTTTACTAATTTTCGTGTATTTTTTCCTTTTTCTAAATCCATGTATATTTTAATGTTATCATTTTCAAATTGTATTTTTCTGCCTATTATTTTGTGCTTATCCATTTTTTCTATATAATATGTTTTTATTGCAATCACCTCAATTGATTTTATGATAAAGCCTCTTAAATATTACATGCTTTTTTACAAAATTCAAATGATTTTTTATAATTTAATAATCTTTTCTATAATTTCTACATCTTCAATTTTATTTATTCCAAAACATTTCTTTCCTAAATCTTTTATTGAAGCTCCTAAATGATACATTTCTCCATTGTCTATAACTATAAATCTATCATGAAATTTATTTGTCTTTGCAACCTTTAATTTTGGGTATTCTTTATTAAATTTTTGAACATCAATTTGTTGGATATTACTTCTATCTGAAGTCAATATTACAACTTCTACATTATTATTTTTCTTAGCAAGCATTTTTAAAACACTATCATCTATATAATTATCTATTATTAGAATCTTTTTATTTGCTTTTTTTATAATATCAATTATCAGACTATATGCATCATATATTTGTCCTTCAAAAAATATTTTCTGTTTTATATTTTCTTCTAATTGGAGCTGATTGAACACCTCATTAAATTTTTTATCATGTTCTAATAGTTTGTACTCCACTTTCGTTAATCTTTCAAATATTTGTCCATTATCCATTAAAAATTTTCGCATTTCAATAAATGCTTTCATAATATTTATACTAACCTTTACTGCAATATCACTTTTCAACAAAGCAGATAACATAGCAATTCCCTGCTCTGTAAAAACATATGGTAAATACTTTCTATGTTGTCCTCTTCCATTTTCGTTTAAGGTGACAAATTGGCACCTTAAAACTTTAAACTCTTCTTCATTTAATTGAAAACAGAATTCTTCTGGAAATCTTTCTATATTTCTTTTTACTACACGATTCACATATTTCGTCTCACAACAATACATATCAGCAACATCACTATCTAACATAACTTGTTTTCCTCTTATTGTATATATTAAATTTTTAATGTCTTCAATAGATAATTCTCTTTGTATTATTATTTTATTTTCTTCCATAATTTCACATCCTTATTTTCAAGCTGCATTTATTTTAAAACATTTGTTCGAAAATGTCAAGTTTTTTTCTTAAAACTATAATAATATTCCTTGAATTTTCTTACCATTTGTGTCATAATAAATATATTGAATTTGAAAAGAGGATTTAGGTAGAAATGAACAACAATTTAAAGAAACTAGAATATGACAAAATATTAGAAAAAATAGCACATTTTTGCAAAACATATTTAGGAAAAAAATATGCTTTTAATTTACGTCCATCACAAGATGTACAAGAAGTACAAAAAAGCTTAAACGAAACAAGTCAAGGTGTTGTATTAATCCAAAGAAACAGTACTCCACCAATTGGTGAAATAGCTGATATCACTATTTATTTAAAAACATTAGATGGTTGTGGTTCTTTAAGCATTAAAGCACTAATTGAATTACAAAATATTTTGCAAATGGCTGAAGATTTAAAAGAATATTTTTCAAAAGATTTTTTATTAACATCAGATTTTTCTGCATTAGAACCTTATTTTAACGATTTATATGTAAATCAAAGTATAGTTTCAACATTTGCAAGATCAATTATAGATGAAGATAATATAGCAGATACAGCATCAGCAAAGCTACAAGACATCAGAAGAAAAGAAAGAAGAATTGAGCAAGATATTAGAGCAAAACTAAATGTTATTCTACACTCTTCAACATATTCAAAATATATGAGAGAAAATCTTGTTACAATTCGTAGTGGCAGATATGTAATCCCTGTAAAAGAGGAATATCGTTCTTCTATAAAAGGATTTGTTCATGATGTATCAAGTAGTGGCTCAACAGTATTTATAGAACCACTTGTTGTATTTGATTTAAATAATGAACTTTCAAATCTTCACATTGAGGAAGAACAAGAAATTGAAAGAATTTTACAAAATCTAAGTGGATTACTTTTTCCATATACGAAAGAATTGCAAAATAATGCTGAACTTATTGGAAAATTAGATTTTATTTTTGGAAAAGCACGTTATTCTATTGATTTAAATTGTTCTACTCCTGAAATTAATAAGCAAAAACAAATAAATTTAATAAATGCTCGTCATCCATTAATCGACCAAGAAAAGGTTGTTCCATCTTCAATAGAATTAGGAAAAGATTTTAATGTATTAATTATAACAGGTCCTAATACTGGTGGAAAAACAGTTACTTTAAAAACAATCGGTCTTTTATCTGCAATGGCTTGTAGTGGATTAAATATCTCAGCTGATGAACATTCAAGTATTTATGTATTTGATCAAATATTTGCAGATATTGGAGACGAACAAAGTATTAGTGAATCTTTAAGTACTTTCTCATCACACATGAGTAATATAGTAAAAATAACCTCACAAGCAACAGAAAATAGCTTGATTTTGGTTGATGAATTAGGTTCTGGTACAGACCCTTTAGAAGGTGCAAATTTAGCAATAAGTATTTTACAATATTTTTCTGAATTAGGTGCAATTGTTGTTTCAACATCACATTATCAAGAATTAAAAAAATATGCTTTAGTTACACCTAATTTCAAAAATGCAAGTGTTGAATTTGATATAGAAAACCTTCGCCCTACTTATAAATTATTAGTTGGTATTCCCGGAAAAAGTAATGCTTTTGCTATTAGTAGAAAATTAGGTTTAGACGAAAAAATTATAAATAGAGCTTCTTCTATGATTGATAAAGAAACTATTAATTTAGAAGATTTACTAAAAAATATTTATGATTCAAAATCTGAAATTGAAAAAGAAAAAGAACTTACTTCTCAAGCTTTACAAGAAGCTAAAGAATTAAAAGAATCTTTAAAACATCAAAATACTGATGTTATTAATAAAGAAAAAGAATTAATTGCAAATGCAAAACTAGAAGCAAAACAAATATTATTAGATGCAAAAGAAACTGCTGATTCTATTATAAAAGATATAAACACTAGCAAATCTGCATCACAAGCAAATAAATTAAGAAATGAACTAAATGAAAAAATTTCTAACACAAAAATTGATAAAAAGGAAATTGAAGTTAAACACCCTATTCAAAGAGATTTAATAAAACCCGGATTAAATGTATATGTTACAAATTATAATTCTGATGGAATTGTAATGTCAAACATTTCTAAAGATGATAAAGTACAAGTTCAAATAGGTGCAATGAAACTTAAAGTTGATATTAAATATTTACAAGAAAAAGTTTCTTCATCTAAAAATACAAATAATTATTCATACACTGGTAGAAATAATTTAAAATCACAATCTGTGAGTCCTGAGATTAACTTACTTGGTTTAACAGTTGATGAAGCTGTCCCTCTTGTTGATAAATATTTAGATGATTGTTTTATGGCAAAACTTTCTCCTGTTCGTATCGTTCATGGAAAAGGTACTGGAGCATTAAGAAATGGTATTCATAAATATTTAAAAACGAATAAATATGTTGATTCTTACAGAATGGGAACATTTGGTGAAGGTGAAATGGGTGTTACAATAGTAACTTTAAAAATAAAATAGAAAAAGAATACTATATTGGAGTTATCCATTTATAGTATTTTTTTATATTATTTTTTAGTCATGATATGTATATTTTCAACTTTTGCATTCATTTCTCTTGAGATAATATTTTGAATTTGAGCAATCTCCTCACTTTTTAAATTATCCTCTTCAACCACAACACTCACGTTATTTGCATTTATAAAAATTACACAATTAGAAAATCCTTTTGTTGTTATTAAATTTTCACAAACCATGATTGCATTTTTTTCTTTATTTACATTTGTAATTTCTTGTGTTATTATAGCTTTTTGTTCTTCAGATACATTTGAATTATTAAGCATTTCTTTATATGTTTCTAATGTTTGTGAATACATTGTATCTCTTTGTAATTTTGATTCTTCATAATAATCATTAGATTTATTAGTACTTTCCGTTTTGACTATTTCAGTACTTGTTTCTGTACTTTGCGTTGATTTTGAATCTAATGTTACATCATTACTATTAACTAATTGCGCATCTCCTAAATTTTCATCTTCAGAATTTTCTGTTTGAGTTTCTGCTACTGTTTGAATATTATTTGATTCTGTTGAGACATAATTCCAATATCCTAATCCAACCAACATTAATGCAAGTACATATATTGCTGCTGTACCTGTTTTAAATTTAATTTTTTTCAAATCCATATTATTCCTCCTCCATATAAAGAATTAAATTCTAATAATATGCCCTCTTCTAAGTTGTAATCAGTTTTCACTTAATTTTTCATCTCAAATACTTGTATTTTATGTATTGCCAGACCTGTAACCGCTTCTACTGCACTAACTATTGATGATTTTATATTTGCATTTGAAGCTCCTTGTGCTGTAATTATAGCTCCTTCAATTACTGGCATTATTACTTTTTCTGTTATTGGTTTACTAGTTCCATTTTCATCTGTATATACAATTTCTCTTTTTGTCTCAGTTTCTGTACTATTTTTAGTTCCTCCATCTCCGTCATTTTCTTCAGTTTTATTTTCTGAATTTGTTTCATTATACATTGCTACAACTTGACTACTTTCAGAATATTTTAATAAAACTTTTACTTTTCCTACTCCATTAATTGTTTCTAAAATATTTTCTAATCTCGTTTCTAAATCTTCAGTATTTTCACTAGTTGACACTTGCTTTTCAACATTTCCAGCTAATACTTTTCCTGTGGTATTTGTATTTTTCTTTTCATCTTTTGACCACATATTATTTATTATTAATACTGTTATAATTAATATTATTATAAATGCCACAATATTCTCTATTTTTTTCTTTTGATCTGTCTGTTCTTCTCTTTTCTTAAATAATTCCTTTAGCATAAGCATTCTCCTTTTAAAATTATTTTATAATAATTTTGATTTTATCCTCACTTATCTCATATTCTTCAATTATCTCTTGTTTAAGTTTTAAAACTTTCTGTTCATCATCAACATTTTTTACTTTTACATCTATTGAATGTATTCCTGCATTCTTCTTGGTTGTATCTAGTTCTGCATCTATAGTACATTTTATTATTTCTATTCCTACATTTTTGAATTTTGATTTTATATTATTTTCTAATTCATCTAAATATATTTTTTCTAATCTTGCATCCATTGATGATTGTTCTACTTTTGTTGATGTTGTAATATATTTATCTAAATCAATTTCACTAAATACTAGTTTTTCTTTATTTTTTATAATTGGTGATATTATATTAAATAATACATAAACACCAATTACCATTTGAACATATTTTTTATTTTTACTATTTGGTAAAATAAGTTCTAAAATTGTAGCAATTATGACTGCTAATACAACTTGTTCTGCCCATGAACTCAAAAAATTTATCATCTATACATCATCCCACTATTCGAAATTTTTATAACTAATGTTATTCCAACTATTAACATTACAGATAATGAACATAATATTCCTAATAATAGTTTAAATACTCCTCCCATTTCGTCTAATACTTTTACTATTTTATCATCTGCTATTGGTTGGACTACTGCTGATGCTAAACTATACATTATGCACATTGTTGCAATTTTTATAATAGGTGTTATACATATTCCTATTACTATAATTACACCTATTAGTCCTATTGCATTTTTTAATATAATTCCACATCCTAATACACTATCTACAACATCTCCTAAAACTTTTCCAACAACTGGTATTATCGTTGAAACTGCAGATTTTGCTGTTTTGGCAGTTATTCCATCAACACTACTACTTAGTGTTCCCTCTAATGATACTACACCAACAAATATTGTTAATACTATTCCTAATACCCATACAACACTTGATTTTAAAAATTTTGATAATTTTTCAATTTGCATTTTTTCTGAAATTTTGGAGATTATTGAAAATACTACTATTATTAAAACTATTGGAATTAATATATTTTTTATTAAATTTGCAATAAAATTTATAGCAAATAATATAATTGGTTCTAATAATGATGTTGTTACTATGCTTCCCGTATACATCATTAATGTTAATAATAGTGGCATTAATACATTTATAAATCCAACTAAATCATCTGCTGTGTTTTTAACGATTTTTATTGTTTCTGTAAAATTTGACATTATAAGTGTTACAATTAATATGTATTGAACAAAATAAATTATTTGAGATATATTTTTATTTTCTAGATTATCTGTTACTGATTTTAAAATTCCATGAATTACAATTATTACTAATATACTGATTAATGTTTTTAAGCTTGTTGTTATTTCTTTTCCAAACATTTTAAATATTTTTTGATATAATGTTTTATTATCTACTTTTCCTTGTATTGCTTGATTTAGCATATCTCCTAAATTTACATCTTCAAGGAAGTCTCCTGTATATTTGTCTGCTTCTTTTATAAAGCTATTTATATTAAATTTTTCTTGTGTATTATTCATTATTTCATTTTCTGTATCTGCAAATACTTTAGTTGGTATAATTATACTTATGAATATAATCATTATTATTATATATTTTTTTAATTTTCTGAAATTATATTTTTTTCTATAACATCTAAATGTTAATATTGATTCATTCATTTTTTATTTCATTCCTTTTCTCTTGTTCAAGTCTAAATTGAAAAATAATTAAATTTTGGCAAGCAAAAATTGTAATTATTTTTTAATTCATGGTAAAATTTCTATAACTAATTCCAATAAACTCGTTATAATTGGTATTGACATTGCAATAATTATTACTTTACTTCCTATTTCTATTTTACTTGCTATTGCTTTCTCGCCTGCATCTGAACAAATACTTACAGCAAATTCTGTTATAAATGCTATTCCTGTAATTTTTAGTAAAATACTTAAAAAACTTTTATTTATATATGTTTTATTTGCCAATGATTGTAATAAATTAATAATTCCTGTTAATTTTTGAATTGCTAATACTAATATTAATACTCCTGCTATCATTGATACATATATTGCAAATTCTGGCTTATATTGTTTTAGAATTACAATTATTATTAGTGCAAGTAAACCTATCCCTATTATTTTAATTACATCTGCCATATTTCCATCTTATTCCCTTCTATTTGGAATTGATTATAAATCAAATAATGTTCTAACTGTATTAAATAATGAACTTATTTGTTGAATAACCATTGATAATACAATTACAAGTCCAGCAAGTGTTGTCATCATTGCTTGATCTTCTCTTCCAGCTCTTACTAATACTTGATGCAATACTGCTACTAAAATTCCGACTGCAGCAATCTTAAATAATAAGTTTATATCCATAAAAAACATCCTTTCTTTTTTCCCTAAAGACATTACACATTTCAATTAAATTAATATAATTACAAAGACTAGTCCTACAACTACTCCTAATGTTTTATACATTTTTTGATTTTTCTTTCTTGCTTCTTCAGCTTTTTCTATTTGAATATTTAAAAAACTTTCAGTTACTTCAATCTCATTTACTTGACTATCTGCATCAGTTTGTCCTAAGACTTTTCCTAATTCTTTTAAAATATCTTTGTCTTCTTGTGTTATACTTATATCTGCTTCTTGAATTGCGTCCATCCAAGAATATTTTACATTTTCAAATGCTAATTTATATGTCATGTTTTCAAATATCTCTTCAATTTTACTTGATTTTTCTTGTGATATTTGATTAAAAATTTCTGCCAATGGCTCATATGTAAACTTTATTTTAGTTTTTATTATATTTAAAATGTTTTTAAATTGTCTTAATTCTTTTACTCTATTTTCATACATTTTGGAGATTAAAATTCCAATTCCTGTCGATAATGAAAATATCGCAAATAATAATATTGTTTTTACGCAATAATACATTTCGAATCTCCTTTCTGTTTAGAATTTAATTGAATTATTCTTTCAAATATATGATTATTTATTAATTGTGCCATCCATGGATTTTTACATACATCTTCTATATCATTTCCATGTGCTGTGAAAACTCCTTTAACTCCTGAACACATTACATAATTTATTGCTTCAATGTCTTCTTTACTTCCTATCTCATCACATGCTATAATTTGTGGTGCCATAGAGCGTACTAGTATTCTCATTGCTTCTGGCTTTGGAACATTGTCTATTACATCTGTTCTTATTCCTATATCATTTTGAGGAATTCCTTTATATATTGCTGCAATTTCTCCTCTTTCATCAACTACTCCTATTGTCTGTCCTTTAAATCTTCCAAATCCATTACTTAAATTTCTTATTATGTCTCTTAATAATGTTGTTTTTCCACCTCCGTGGTGGTGATATTATTAATGTGTTATATATTGTGTTTGTCTCAGAATTTATTATATTTGACATTACTTTTTGACTACATCCAATTTGTTGTCTTGCTATTCTAATATTTAAACTTGATATGTAATTTATATTTATAATCTGTCCATTTTCTATTACTCCACTTCCTACTATTCCTACTCTGTTTCCTCCTCTTATTGTTATAAATCCTTCACATATTTGTCTTCTATAAGAATATATTGAGTTTTCACAGATTTTTTCAAATGTTTGTAATAGTTCTTGCTGACTTACTATGTATTCTGCTAATACCGTTTCTTGTCCAATTTTTAGACATAATTGTTTATTGCTTCTTAAACGTATTTCTTCTATTTTGTTTTCTTCTGTTCCTATATTTGATATTATTTCTTTTCTTAATGTTATTGGTAAATATTCTAATACTATTTCTAATTCTGACACTTTTTCCTCCTTTTCTTATACAACAAAAAAGAACATATATTATATATATATGCTCTTTCTTTATATTTTAGAACTAATTATTAATTTTTTTACATATCCCAATTATGATATACATCCATTACATCATCTAATTCTTCAAGTCTTTCTATTAATCTTTCCATTTTTTCAGCTCCATCATCATCTAAAGAAACTGTTGTTGTTGGAACCATTTGAACATCTGCTTCTAAGAATGTTAATCCTGCTTGTTCAAGTTTTTCTCTAACTTCTGAGAAATTTGATGGGTCTGTAGTAATTTCATATACATCATCAGATGATGTGAAATCTTCTGCTCCAGCATCTAATGCTAACATCATTAATTCTTCTTCATCCATATCTGTTGATTCTTTTTCAATTACTATTACACCTTTTTTGTTGAACATATATGATACACATCCTGATGTTCCTAAGTTTCCACCAGCTTTATCAAATACATGTCTTACATCTGAAGCTGTTCTATTTCTGTTATCTGTGTTTGCATTTACTATTACTGCAACTCCACATGGTCCATATCCTTCATAGGTTATTTCTTCATATACAGCTGTGCTTCCTTCTCCTGATGCTTTTTTGATTGCATTGTTTATTGTATCATTTGGCATATTTGCTGCTTTGCATTTTGCTATAACATCTTTTAGTTTTGAATTTCCTGCTGGATCTGGTCCTCCTGCTTTTACTGCTATTAATAATTCTCTTCCTAATTTTGTGAATACTTTTCCTCTTGCTGCATCTGCTTTTCCTTTTTTGGCTTGTATATTGTGCCATTTGCTATGTCCTGACATCTCTAATTCCTCCTATTTGTAACTTAATGCAATTATTATAACACATTATTTTGTTTTTGTGTAGATGTTTTTGTTATTTTTTACAATTATTGTTATATAACCACATACTCTTTATTTGACTTAGTTAATGCTTCACAACCACCTTTAGTAATTAAAACTGTATCTTCAATTCTAACACCAAATTGTCCTGCAATATAAATTCCAGGCTCATCTGTTACAACCATATTTTCTTTTAGTGTATTTTCAGATCTTGTACTAATAATTGGTGATTCATGAATATCTAATCCAACTCCATGCCCTAAAGCATGTATTAAATCATAATTATTTAATCTAAAATCATTATCTACCATTTTAGCCAACATTTTAGTACTATATCCTTCTCTCATATCATTTAATGTTTGAATTTGATTTTTTAGTACTAAATCATATACTTTTTTCATTTCTTCAGGTACTTCTCCCACAAAAAATGTTCTTGTCATATCTGAACAATATCCATCAATTTTACATCCCATGTCTATTGTTATAATATCTTTTTCTTGTATTTTTCTATCTGTTGGAACTGCATGTGGTTTTGAAGAATTTTCACCAGATGCAACTATTGTGTCAAATGATGTTCCTTCTGCATTTTTATAATAGTAATCATCTATTTCTCTTGCAATTTGCTTTTCTGTCATACCAGGCTTTATATATCCTAATATATATTCAAAACAGTCATCTGTTACTTTACATGCTTTTTGTATAGATTCAATTTCTTCTTCATCTTTTATCATTCTTTGTTTTTCTATCATATTTTCTGTTTCTACAAAATTGTTTATTTTAAATCTATGAATATATTCTTTATATTTGGCATACGTTACATAATTTTCTTCAAATCCTACATTTTCACAAAACATAAAAAAGTTTTCATAATCATCTATTGATAATCCTCTCATATCATATACAACTATTTCATCAAATAATGTTAATGTATTATGAACATCTTCAATATATCTTGAATCTGTTAAAAATATATTTTCTTTTCTTGTTACTAATAATATTCCTTCTGCTTGTATATTAGTTAAATATCTTATATTTACTGGATTTGATACTATCATACCTTGCAAATCCATACTCAATAGTTTGTTTCTTAACCATTGCATTTTCCTATTCATTCAAATTCAATTCCTTTCAATACACTTATACTGCTCTATATGTTCCTAATGTGAATATTACTAAAAGTGTTTTTAATAATATATCAAATGGTACAAATATACTTATAAATGTTGCTATTACTATAAATGGTCCAAATGGTATATATTCATTTGATTTTTTTATTTTGGTAACTATTAATATTATTCCTAATATTGCTCCTATTAGAAATGACATTGCTGATATTGCTAAAATATTTGATACTCCAAAATATAGCCCTAATGCTCCCATTAATTTTACATCGCCAAATCCTAGTGCTTCTTTTCCATATATTAAACTTCCTATTAATGTTATTGCTAAAAATATTCCTCCACCCGCTAACATTCCAAGTAACATATCTACAGTTATCGCAACATTTGACATTCCATATAAAAATGCTATTATTAATCCTATTTCAAACATTGTTAAATTTAATCTGTTTGGTATAATTTGTTGTCTATAATCTATTACAAATGCTGATAATAACATTGGTGTTAAAATTAAATATTTTATTAAGTTTAAATTTTCTATCAGTGTTTTCTGTACTCCATACCTATATAATATTGCACAATATAATATAGCTGTAATTAACATTAATATATAATTTGGTTTAAAGTTTATTTTGTATTCTTGGAATATTTCTTTTGAGAAGACTTTTTTGTATTCTGGTAATCTTCTATTCATCCAGTCTACAAATTGACCTACTAATAAGCCTAATATAAATATTCCTATAAAAAATCCTATGTGTGTATCATTTATATACATTTTTCCTTGTATGGATTATTTTAATCCATATCTCCTCCTTTGTTTATTTTCTTGAAATATTTTTTCTTTATAAATATTTCTATTGGCCTTTTTACTTTTGTTAGCCATATATCTTTTTCTGCTATTGGTTCTATCAAGATTGTAAACATTTTGCATCTATTTCCACCTAATACGTCTGTAAAGATTTGATCTCCAACTACTGCAACATTTTCCGGCTTTTCTTGTAATTCTTTTTGTGCCTTTAATAATCCTGTTTTTAATGGTTTTTTTGCAAAATAATTATATTTTATTTTTAGTTTTTGTGATACTTGCTCTACTTTGTCTTTTTTATTTGTATTTGATACAATATAAAATTTTATTCCATTATTTTTTAGTTGTTCTACCCATTCTACAGTTCCATTAGGCATATTTCTATCATAATCTATTAGCGTATTATCTACATCTAATATTAATGCTTTTATATTATTCTTTTCTAAAAATTCTATTGATATTTCTTTTACATTGTTAAAATGTGCTTTTGGATATAGTATCAATTTTTTTCTCCTTGTACTTTTTTTCAAATTATATAACAATATTCGTAAAGTTGCAATAGAAAATCTTAAATAAGAAAAAAATGAGATGATTTAATTCATCCCATTCTATTTTCTATTCTTGAACCTCTGTGTTTTTTTCTGATTTTAGTTGTAAAACATCATCATAAAAACATACTTTTGATGTTTGTACATATGCTCCTAAACATAGCATTGCAATTACAGTACATATTCCAAAAAGAATTGATACTGCTGGTGCTACTAATACTGTCGCACTTGCTAGTGCTAATGGAATATAACATAATACAATCCATCCTATGAATGATAAAACTAATACAAATAAATCTCCTCTATGTCCTTCCATTAATTCAGCACTTTTTTCAACAATATCTTTTGCTGACATATCTGGATTATCATATGCAATTAATATTGTTAATGAATATTTAAGCCCAATTACTACTGCATACGCTATTGCTGCAACATATATTACTATAGCTAACAAAATAATTCCTAATGCTTGTTGCCCAGCTCCCATTGCTATTCCAGTAACTCCTCCAACAGCAAACATTATTCCAACTAATACTAATGCTACAATAATACAAATTATTGGTATTATCATTTTTATTAATGTTCTAAAACATATTGCCCAAGACCTGCTAAAATTTTCAAATCCTATTTTTACAAAATCAAAATAATTTACTTCTTCATTTCTTTTTAATTTTATAAATGCATATACTAATCCAAATGCTAATGGAACTTGCACAATTATTTCTATAATTGAAATTATTGATTTTGTTATTGAATTATCTTTTAATGCTCCTTCAATTCCAGTAATTATTCCAATTATTATTGATTCAATAAAAAGCATTGCAACAGCTTTACCCCATTTTCCTTTTAATGATTCTCTTGCTTCTTTTCTTATGTTTGTTGCTACCATTTTTATTCCTCCCTTCTTTTGTAATTATTATATTATAAATAATATCATTATTATTATATAAATGTTAATAAATTTTTGCAAGTATTTTGTAAAATTTTATTACATTTTGTCTTTCGAATTACTTGTGTCAATCATTTTTGAAAATGTCTTAAAAAATTTTATTTATTAGCACTAAATTTTTTGAATTTAGTGCTAATATTT
>CAKOVS010000019.1 GCA_934122085.1 uncultured Clostridia bacterium
AACAGTAGAAATGTTTGTAAAATCATGGAATGATACACATAGTGGAGATAAACAAATAGAATGTGAAGCAGAATCAAATTCAAATGGATATAAAGTAAAGTTTGCGAATGGCTCATATAATACTTATATAAGTGGATTAGCACAAGATGAATATAATTCAATTTACATAAAATCAGATAATAGCAACGCTTATGCCATGTGGCTTGCTTCTCCGTCTGCTAATGGCAACGACTATTTGATGTATGCGGCCTGCAACGGCTACTTGCACAATTACTACTATTCCAGCGGCAATCCAGGTTTCCGCCCAGTTGTATGTCTAAAATCTAAAGTCAAATTGCAAAAAGTAGTTGATGGGTATGAAATAAGATAAAGTAAAAAATAAAAATAAGAAAAGCTAATGCTTGACAGGCCTTGTGTCTGTCAGCATTAGGAGGATAATAAAAATGAGTGTAGTAAATATGGCACAAAATATAAAAAATATACATCCAGATTATATGATAATGTATAAAGTTGGAAGTTTTTATAATTGCTATGGAAAAGATGCATATATAGCATCATATTTATTTGAATATAAAATAAGGCTTATTGAAAATAATATCACAGTAATTGGATTTCCCAAAAATGCAATATCTAAAGTAATTGCAAAAATTGAAAGAGAAAAAATAAATTACATTTTGATTGATACAAAAAATAATTATGATATAGATTTAAAAGAAGAGTTTGGAAATTTAAATAAATATAATGATGTAGTATGCAAAGCAAAAGAAGTAGTAAATATAAGAATAAGAATTGAAAAAATAGAAAAAGAACTTTTAAAAAAGGAAAACTATAATAAAATTAAGAAAATAGAAGAAATAATTTATGAAAATAGAAAAGTTTAAAATAATTCAATTTATAAGAGAATTTATAATTATGATAGATAAGGAAATGGATAATTATCCTAAGAAAGATATAGAATTAAAAAATAGAATCAGAATAAATTCATTTGATGTATTAGAAATTGCATATGAAGCTAATAATGAAGAAAATATAGAAAATAAAAAAAGACTTTTATTAAAAGCTTTGGCAAAGATAAAAATAATGGATTTTTTGATAAATTTATCTTATGACAAAAAAATATTAACAGCAAAAAAGTATTATAAATTAGGTGAAAAGATGGATGACATCTTAAAATATTTAACCGGATGGATAAAATCTTTATCATAGGGTATGGCTGAAACTGTGAAGCCTAGTATTTTCTTTTTGTGTTAGCTAATGCCATGTGGCTTGCTTCTCCGTCTGCTAATAACAACAACAATTTGATGAATGCGAACTACAACGGCAACTTGAACAATAACAACTATAACAACAACAATCCAGGTTTCCGCCCAGCTTCTAAAAAACAGTGGTTATTTCTATTAAGATAGAATAAGAGAAGTTTTAGATAGAAACAAGTTATATCCTTTAGTTAAGAAAATTTAGCTATAAAATAAAAATAGATAATAAAATTTGTTAGTAGAGAAATCGAAAAGGAGTTTTATTTATAACTATTTTCAGGTAGTACGTTTTGTACTACCTTTTAAAATTTATATTTAAATTTCTTTTACATAGTCCTTTATAGCAAATATAACTTGAAACTAAACTATTTAATTTAATTTCATTTGAAATATATTTTTTATATCTATTATTTAATTTCCTTTTAATTCTTCTGTATCTACAATATTTTCCATTTATATCTCTACCTAAAAATAAAAAATTATTAGTATTTTTAAATATACGAGTTTTTTATTTAAAGTTAATTTTTCATTTGCCAAAAATTTTTCAATTTCAGATAAACAATACTTTAAATATTCTTTTGAATTATGAAAAAGCAAAAAATCATCTTGATATCTTACATAATATTTTATTTTTAGTTTTTCTTTGATAAAATGATCCATATCATTAAGATAAAAAATTGCTAAAATTTGATTTGTCATTAATCCTATATATAATCCCATATCATTACTATCAATAATTTTAAACACAATATCTAATGCGTCTTTATCTTTTATTCGCTTCTTTAATTTTTCTTTTAAAATATCATGATTAATATTTGAAAAAAATTTACTTATATCACACTTCAATATATAATAGTTTTTGTAATTTATATCTAATTTACGTTTGAAATTTTGTTGCAATTCAATTCCTTTACTTGTTCCCATATTTTTTCTACTTGCAACATTAACATCAAGCAAACATGGAATAAGTGCAGGATATAAAATATATCTTGCTACAAGATGGTTAACTATTTTATCTTGCATATTTTGACTCACAATTTGTCTTTCTTTTGGCTCATATATTATAAATTTGTTATATGGACCAACATTGTAACTTTTTTCTAATAAAATTTTATGAACTCTAGAAATATAAATGTTTTTATATTCTTTGAAATTTTCAACTCGATTTTTATTTTTTGTATTTTTGCATACCTCATTAAATGCTGAAAGAATACTATTCATATTATAAATATTTTTATATAAATCTTTTTTTCTTTTCATAACCAATAAACACCTCCTAATATTAATTATATAATTTGAGTAAAGTAACAACTTAGTAAAATATAGTAAAAAATCTTGAAAAAATATATAGCCTCTTGTATAATAATAAAGAAAGTTGAAATAGCTAAATAACTAAAAAGAAAGGAGCTATATGTTATAAATAAGTAACAGATAGTTTAATAAAAATGGAAAAAATAGAACAAATAAAAAAAGAATTAAAAAATATGTTATCAGAAAAAAGATATATACACTCAATAGGAGTAATGGAAATGGCAAGTGAACTTGCAAAAATTTATAATGTAGATATTGAAATGGCACAAATAGCAGGACTTCTTCATGACAATGCAAAAGAAATGACAGATGAAGAAATGTTGCAATATGTTAAAGAAAATAATATTAAAATTTCAGAAACAGAAAAAAATAGTATTCAATTATTACATGGAAAAATTGGTGCAGACATAGCAAAGAAAAAATATGGAGTAAGTGAACAAATTGCAAAAGCAATTGAATATCACACTACAACAAATCCTAATATGGATACATTAGCAAAAATAATATATGTTTCAGACAAAATAGAATTAAACAGAAAAACAGAAAAATATGATATTGAAGCAGAAAGAAAATTGGCAAAAGAAAATTTGAACAAAGCAATGTTACTTATAATAAATGATGTAACTAAATATTTAATAGCACAAGATAAATTAATAGCACTAGAAAGTATAGAAACAAGAAATAAATTATTATTAAATATAGAAGGAGAACAATAATGCCAAGATTCTTTGTAAGAACTAATCAAATAAGTAATAATAATATAGATATAATTGGAGAAGATGTAAAACATATAAAAAATGTATTAAGAAAGCAAATTGGAGATAAAATAGAAGTCTGTAATCAAGATACAGGAGATTCATATAAATGTGAAATTAAAAATTTTTCAGAAGATGAGATAAAAACAAATATCATAGAAAAATTAAAAAACATTCAAGAAAAAGTACAAGTAGATATATATCAAGGATTGCCAAAGTCAGATAAAATGGAACTAATAATTCAAAAATCAGTAGAACTTGGGGCAAATGCAATAATACCAGTAAATATGAAAAGATGTGTAGTAAAACTAGAAGGAAAAGATGAGGCAAAAAAAACAGATAGATGGCAAAAAATAGCTGAAAGTGCAGCCAAACAATGCGGGAGAAGTTTTATTCCAGAAGTAAAGAATTTAATAAATGTTAAAGACATTTGTAATTTAATAAATGAGTATGATGCAATAATAGTTGCATATGAAAATGAAAAAGAAAACACATTAAAATCCGAACTCCAAAAATTAGACTCAGCAAATTTAAAGATAGGAATAGTAATTGGACCAGAAGGTGGACTTGAAGAAAGTGATATAAAATTATTAAGAGAAAATGGAGCAAGAATTGTTACATTAGGAAATAGAATATTAAGAACAGAAACAGTGGCATTAAATGTATTAAGTATTATAATGTATGAATTTGAACAATAAATAAAACAAACATTTAAAAACAAATACTCAGATTATTATAATTAATCATGCTGATTTTCAAAAAAGCGAAGAAAAAGCTTGACTTTTATATAGTGCAAGGTGTAAAATAATAATATTGAAAAATTATGTTAAGAATTATTAGAAGGGAGAAATAATATGGCAGGAGTATACATGGCAGGAGATTTTAGAAATGGAACAACATTTGAAATGGACGGAGGAGTATTCAGAGTAGTTGAATTCCAACACGTAAAACCAGGAAAAGGAGCTGCATTTGTTAGAACAAAATTAAAAAATGTAATAACAGGAGCAGTTTTAGAAAAAACATTTAACCCATCAGACAAATATCCAGGAGCTGAAATTGAAAAGAAAACAATGCAATATTTATACAATGATGGAGACTTATACTATTTTATGGATAATGACACATATGATCAAATGCCACTAAATAAAGCAGATTTAGGAGATTGTTTAAAATATTTAAAAGAAAACATGGAAGTAACAATTCTTTCATTTAAAGGAAAAGTATTTGCTGTTGAACCACCAATATTTGTTGAATTAGAAGTTATATATACAGAACCAGGATTTGCTGGAAACACAACAACAACATCTGGAAAACCAGCAAAATTAGAAACAGGACTAGAATTACAAGTTCCTATGTTTGTAAACATTGGTGATGTTTTAAGAATTGATACAAGAACATGTGAATATATGGAAAGAGTATAGAATAAAATTAAAAAGGCTAGTCTATTATAACAAAAGACCAGTCTTTTTGTTAGAAAGAGAGGTGAATAAAATGTCAGAAAAAGAATTATTAGAAAAAATAGAAAAATTAGAAAAAAGAGTTGAAGAACTTGAAAAAGATATGACAACTGTAAAAGAAGATATGTATGTATTTACAGAAGATGAAATAGATGATGAAGAAAGTAATGAATGTACAGGATGTTGTTCTAGTTGTGGAGGATGTGAATAGTTAAAATTTAGTAAAAATGTGACTATTTTATTGACGATTATGTAAATCAGTGTTATAATAAGAATATCGAAATTCATTTGATAGGTTCTTAAGGAGGAACTGTAATGAGAATTACCACGTATGAACGCACCAAGTATGTTGAGGTTGACCCTGATCCGAAAAATGACAATATTATGAAAGGAATTGCCATTTGTGGCCCTGGTCGTGACCAGCGGAGGTATTATGCAGTCAACCCTCAGCATAATGAGGTAGGGCTTCAGTTTAAAGAGCTTGAAGAGGCTTTGAAAATTTTGGAGCTCTTTGACAAGGAAGGCTACAAGTATGTGATTGATACGATGCTCCCTGCCACGATTAAGGCAATCGGGCAGATCAATGCTTGCTCCTAACTGAGAACGGCGTCGCTGGTGTTATACCAGCGACGTTTTCATGCAAAATTCAAAAGAGGAAGAATTATGGTTTTCACAACAGAAAAGAAGTATACAGAATACCAATTTATTGTTGAAAATGGAAAAATAGTAAAGATCATAGTACAAATTCCAAATCCTGAAAACGGAACAATTAAAGAAAAGGAATATTTGGTAAATAGCCAAACATTAGAAAACGCAGAAGTAAGGCGAATTTGTTATAAAGCATTTAAAAGGTTATGGAGTGTAAAAAATTTATTATTTTTGCAAATAGAAAAGACAATAAAAGATACTCAGCCAGACTTATATAAAATTGTATATGATGCTGGGAGAAAACGTAGAGAATAATTGAAAAAAACAAGTGAAGTTTGCAATTTAACTTCACTTGTTTTTTAGATTTTTTTGACTTTTAATTGATTTTACATAAAACACATGATATAATAACACATATTTATGGCAAATTGCCATATTTTGTATCTTTACACCTATTAATTCAGGAGGTAAAAGTTATGTGCAAAGAGCAAAATGTTTTGAATTATTATGTTCTATGTAATAAGCTAAAAAATGTAATTAGAACTGGCTGGAAAGATTGGAAAGTAAAAAGAGAAAGGCTTGAAAGTGTAGCAAAACATATTTATGGTGTTCAAATGCTTGCAATTGCAATGAAATCAGAATATCAGTATGATATTGATATGCAAAAAGTAATTTTTATGTTGGCAATTCATGAGTTGGGAGAAACAGTTATTGGAGATTTAACCCAATTCCAAATTCCAAGAGAAGAAAAAGAAAGAATTGATGCAAGAATAACTTAAAAGTCCTAAATAATATTCATATTGAATATCATTTAGGACTTTTTATTGTATTTATAAAAAATATATGCTAAAATAAAAAAATCAAGATAAAGAGGAGAATTTGAGATGACTGACAAAGAAATTGTATATAATAGCTTAATTCCAGAATTAAGTGTGTCGAATATAGATATAAGTAAGAAATTCTATTTGGATTTAGGATTTAAAATAAGATATGAAAGAAAAGAAAACAAATTTTGCTTTTTACAATTAGAAGGAAATCAAATAATGATAGAAGAAAATAATGATAATTGGAATACTGGAAAATTGGAACATCCATATGGAAGAGGAATTAATTTAAGTATGGCAGTTTCAAATATAGAAAAAATGTATGAAATATTAAAAGAAAAAAATATTAAGTTCTTTTTAGATTTAGAAATTCATGAATATAGAATTGATGATAAAATTTCTTATGACAAAGAGTTTTTAATTCAAGATCCAGATGGCTATTTATTAAGATTTAATAATTAAAAAGTTATATAATTATATTGAATTTAGGAGGAATGAAAAATGAAAGTATTATTTGCAACAACAAATCCTGCAAAAATAAAAAAATATGCGGACAAACTAAAGGAAAAAAATATAGAAATATTAACAATTAAAGATTTAGGAATAAATTTGAAACCAGAAGAAACAGGAAAAAATGCAATAGAAAATGCTTATATAAAAGCCAAAACATATTATGATAAAACTAAAATTATAAGTATAGGAATGGACAACAATTTATATATTGAAGGATTACCAGAGGAAAAACAACCCGGAACACATGTAAGAAGAATAAATGGAAAAGAATTAAATGATGAAGAAATGATTGAATATTATAGCAAACTAGTAAACGAATATGGTGGAAAATTAACTGCTAAATGGGTATATGGAATGGTAATATATGATGGAAAAGAAACAAATGAATATAGTTGGAGTAAAGGCCATTTTTATTTTATAGATAAACCTTGTGAAAAAAGAAATCCAGGATATCCACTAGATTCAATGTCAATAATGCCAGAGTGTAATAAGTATTTTGTAGATTTAACAGAAGAAGATAAAAATAAAAATCAAAAAGATTATAATGAAGAGGATGTTATTGATTTTATAGTGAAAACTTTGAAGAGTTAGTAAATTTGACTAATTAACATAAATATGATATACTTCATATGAAAAAAATTATGTATATCCCATATTTTAGCAGTTTCATAATACCAAAGTTGCACATTTGGTATTTTTACATAAAAAAGAAAAATTTTTCAGGGAGGAAAATACAAATGAAAAAAACTTTAAAGACCATTATTTCACTTCTTGTAGCAGTAAGCATGATGGTATCTATTCCGTTTGTTGTATATGCAACTTCTAACAAATATGATGTATATTTGCAAATTACTTATGCAAATGGAAAGACGCAAACATTTGATGCTGCACGAAATTGGAGAGAAAATAATGGCAGAGTAATTAATATTTATACAGATGATTTTCCCATAACACTTAATCTGTATAGACCATATTATTGGAGTAGAGAATATACCATTTATTCGTATGGTAGTAAAACATTAGACTACCAAAAAGATGGTGGATATATTAGTGCAGTTTTAGATACTGAAATCCATGGGTATGCCAAAGTAGATGTCAAATCGCTTGCTGAAAAGAAGCAACAAGATAAGGCTAAGGCTGAAAAAGAGGCATTGGAAAAAAGAAATGAAAACTTCAAAAAGATGCTTAAAAATGCTGGTGTTGAGTTTGGATATGATTGGTATATCGAAAATGATTTGAACAGATTTGTAAATGGAGAATGGGATGGAAATAGAAAATCTGACTCTACTTATGGTGATCGATATATTATTGGCAGAGTATACACTATTTCTAGAATGCGGGTAGACTATTATAATGGACATGTGTATCAAGATACCTTCAATTGCAATCTTGATTATATGGGAGATCTTGAAGTAAGCGCTTGGGGACAGTCTCAGACATTAGCAATTAGCAAGAAGAATAATAAAATTTCTTGCTGGCAATATTTTGAACGTCTAGATCAATGGGATATTCCTAAAACTGAAACCATTACTAAGGTATTGCCATGGTATAATGAAAATTATAGTTATGGTACATGTGAAACCCAAGATCTTGATGGAGTAGAGCATCTCTATGCGTTAAGGATTAATGGGAATTTGTATAAAGTACATTAATTTTTTAAATAAACAAGTGCAATTGTTTATTTAAGTGAGGGAGGGAACATTTTGTTCCCTCCCTTTAAAGGTAGTATAATTAAAATTTTTTGTAACTTTAAATAATTTATCAACATAAAATATAACAGGAGGGTCAATATGGAAAATATTTTAGAAGTAAAAAATATATGTAAAACCTATCAAGCTAAAAATGGAGAAATAGAAGCACTAAAAGATATAAATTTTAAAATAGAAGAAGGAGAATATGTAAGTATAATTGGACCAAGTGGGTGTGGAAAATCAACATTGTTATCAATAATAGCAGGACTAGAAAACAAAACATCAGGAACTACATATATAAATGGGAAAATAGGATATATGCTTCAAAAAGACAATTTGTTAGAATGGAGAACTGTATTAAATAATGTATTTTTAGGATTAGAAATTCAAAGAAGTAATACGCCAGAAAATAAAAAATATGTAATTGAGTTACTAAAAAAATATGGATTATATGAGTTCAAAGATAAATATCCAAACCAATTATCAGGTGGAATGAGGCAAAGAGTAGCATTAATAAGAACCCTTGCAATTAAACCAAAGATTTTATTGTTAGATGAAGCATTTTCAGCATTAGATTATCAAACAAGATTAATGGTTACAGAAGATATTTATAAAATATTGAAAAATGAAGGGATTACAGCATTGATGGTAACACATGATATTTCAGAAGCTATTGCTATGTCTGACAAAATAGTAGTATTAACACATAGACCAGCCAAAATAAAAGCAATACATGAAATAGATTTTGAAATTGAAAATAGAACACCATTAAATTGTAGGCAAAGTCCTAAATTCAGTAAATATTTTGATATGATGTGGAGCGAATTAAATGAGAAAGAAACAAAAGAAAAAAATAACAAAATATAAAGAGGTGAGCAAAAGATATGAAACAGAAAAATAATAATGAAAATATTTCTAAAGATAGAAAGAAATACATAAGAAAAATCAAAATAAGAAAATTAGAAATTTTATTCACACAAATAACTATAATAATTGCTTTTATAACACTTTGGGAGATTCTCGCAAATAAAGGAAAAATAGATAGTTTCATAATGAGTCAACCATCAAGAATATTAAAAACATTCTTAAATTTAACGTCAAATAATTTATTAGAACACTTAAAAATAACAATAATAGAAACATTGCTAGGATTTTCAATAGGAGTAATATTAGGATTTATTATTGCAATAATATTATGGTGGTCACCATTTATATCAAAAGTATCAGAACCATTCTTAGTTGTATTAAATAGTTTGCCTAAAATTGCATTAGGTCCTGTAATTATAATTTGGGTAGGTGCTGGAATGCCTGCAATAATAACAGTTCGGAGTATCAATTTCATTAATTGTAACAGTTTTAGAATTATTGAATGGATTTATAGCAACAGATAAAGAGAAAATTAAAATGGCAAAAACATTTAATGCTAATAAATTACAGATATTAACTAAGATAGTTATACCATCAAATATTCCAACATTTTTTAATACTTTAAAAGTAAATATAGGTTTAACACTTGTTGGAGTAATTTCAGGAGAATTTTTAGTTTCAAAAGGTGGTCTTGGATATTTAATTGTATATGGAGGGCAAGTATTTCAATTGGATTTAGTTATGACAAGTGTAATTATTCTTGCTTTTCTTGCAGCATTAATGTATGAAAGTATAGTTATTATAGAAAAATTGGTGATTAAGTATAATTAGAAACAGAAGAGATAGAAATTAAACTTAACTAAAGATATGTTATAAAAATGAAAGGGGATTAAACATGAAAAGAACAATTATGTATATTTTTATAGCTATTATAATTGTAGCATTAGTGTTTTCGATAGGACTATTAAAAGAAAAAGATGATAGTAAATCTAATTTGAAAACAATACAATTGAATGAAGTAACAAGGTCAGTATTTTATGCTCCTCAATATGTTGCAATAGCAAATGGATATTTTGAAGAACAAGGCTTAAAGTTAGAAATAACAACAGGTCAAGGTGCAGATAAGGTAATGACAGCAATTTTAGCTGGTCAAAGTGATATTGGATTATGTGGACCAGAAGCGGCAATATATGTGTATAATGAGGGAAAAGAAGATTATGTAGAAGTATTTGCACAATTAACTCAAAAAGATGGATCATTATTAGTAAGTAAAGAAAAAACAGATAATTTCAAATGGACAGATTTAATAGGAAAAACGATAATACCAGGGCGTAAGGGTGGAGTTCCATATATGACATTTGAATATGTTTTAAAGAAAAATGGAATAAATCCACAAACAGATGTAAACTTAGATGATAGTATAAAATTTGACTTAATGGCAGGAGCATTTACAGGAGGAAATGCAGAATATGTAACATTGTTTGAACCAACAGCCTCAATGACACAAGATGCAGGAAAAGGATACATTGTTGCATCTGTTGGAGAAGCGGCAGGCGAAGTACCATATACAGCATATTGTGCTAAAAAAAGTTATATTGCTCAAAATTCAGATATAATAGAAGGATTTACAAAAGCTATTTATAAAGGAGAACAATATGTTAAAGAACATACAGCACAAGAAATTGCAGAAAAAATACAAAGCTATTTTCCAGATACATCTATAGAATCTTTAGCAAAATCTGTTCAAACATATAAAGATATTGAGGCTTGGAAAGAAAATCCTATTTTGAAAGAAGAAGCATTTGATAAATTACAAGAAATTATGACAATGGCAGGAGAATTAACTCAAAAAGCTCCTTATGAAAAACTCGTAAATAATAGTTATGCAGAGAAGGTTATTAAATAATATTTGAAGTGTCAATCATTTTTGAAAATGTCTTAAAAAATTTTATTTATTAGCACTAAATTTTTTGAATTTAGTGCTAATATTT
>CAKOVS010000020.1 GCA_934122085.1 uncultured Clostridia bacterium
GGCCGTTCAACCTCTCAGTCCGGCTACTGATCGTCGACTTGGTAGGCCGTTACCCCACCAACTATCTAATCAGACGCAAGCCCATCTATCAGCGGATTGCTCCTTTCCCTATTGTACCATGTGGTACTTAGGCATATGCGGTATTAGCAGTCATTTCTAACTGTTGTTCCCCTCTGATAGGCAGGTTGCTTACGTGTTACTCACCAGTCCGCCACTAACCGCTCCAATAGTAAACTAATGGTTAAGTTCGTTCGACTTGCATGTCTTATGTGCGCCGCCAGCGTTTATCCTGAGCCAGGATCAAACTCTCAATATAATTTTGAGTTTTTTCAAGCTCTTTTTATAAACTTTAATTTTTTAATCTTTTTTGATTTACTTTTTGGTACTTCTTTATTTCTAAAGAATACCGTTTGGTTTTTTCTCTAAAGGATTCATTGTTTACTTTTCAATGTACTTTTTTCGTTCTGCTGTTTGTGTAGAACGTTTTGTATTTTAACATACCTTTTTCTTTTTGTCAACACCTTTTTAAAATATTTTTAAAAATTATTTTTTGCCGTTTTTGAGACAAAATAAAAAACTAGTAATTAATGTTTTTTGTTTAATTTTTGTCTTACTTTTTACTAATTCTTATGTGATAATTTTAATTATTTTTGTCTGTTGCTTGGTATGTTTTTTATATTAACACATGATGTCGTATTTTGTCAATACTTTTTTAAAATATTTTTTATATTTTTTTAAGTATTTTTATGAGCTTTTGTTGTGCTCAATTAAGTCTTAAATTATATTAACACCATTCTACTTTAAAGTCAATACTTTTTTAAAATTTTTTTGATTTTTTTATATTTCTACTAAAATCAAATCCTCACCTATGCAATGTATATGTTCCCATGGAATTATAATATCATTATTATTAGAAAACAAACTAAGAAATTTGTTATTTCCTCCCGGCACTATTATAGAAGTAATCCTTCCAGTTTGAAAATCTGCACATACATCTTGAACATATCCTAACCTTTTTCCATTATTAATATCTATAACCTCTTTATGTTTAAAATCCAATCCTTTATCATTCATTGTTAGTCTCCTTTTATGTACTGAAAATTTCTAATTATATAAAAGTTCTAAAATTTATTTATTCTATTATATGTTGTTTCTATATAATTGCTACAACAAAAACTCAAGAAATATTTTCAAATTTAAAAATTATTCTTGAGTTTTTCTTTATTTATAATATCTTTTCATATGATCTAATGCATTTTTTTCTAATCGAGAAACTTGTGCTTGTGAAATTCCAATTTCATCTGCAATCTCCATTTGAGTTTTTCCATCAAAATATCTTCTGATTATTATATTTTTTTCTTTATCATTTAATCTTTTTAGTGCTTCATTTATTGTCATAGTTTCTGCCCAATTTTCATCATTGTTTTTTGTATCTTTTACTTGATCCATTACAAATATATTTTCAGTCCCATCATTATATACTGGTTCTTGTAATGATACAGGATCTTGTATTGCATCCAAACTTGCTGCTATTTCTTCTTTTTCTACACCTAATTCCTTTGCTATTTCTTCTATTGATGGTTCTCTTCCTTTTTCTTTATTAAATCTTTCTCTATATTGAATCGTTTTATATGCTAAATCTCTTATCGACCTACTCACTCTTATACTATTATTGTCTCTTAAATATCTCCTAACTTCTCCGAATTATCATCGGCACTGCATATGTGCTAAATTGTACACCTTGTGTTAAATCGAAATTATCTATCGCTTTTATCAATCCAATACATCCTATTTGAAATAAATCATCTGCACTTTCTCCTCTTCCATAAAATCTTTGTATAACACTTAATACTAATCTTAAATTTCCTTTTATAAATTCTGTTCTTGCATTTTCGTCTCCTTGTTTTATTCTTATAAATAGTTCTTCTTTTTCTTTATTTGTTAATATGGGTAATTGTGATGTATTCACTGATGATATTTCTACTTTATTAATCAAATAAAAACCTCCCTTTAAAAATAATGTTTTTAACATTATTTCCAAAGAGAAGTTTTTTATTCAATTTCTATTTTAGCATCTTGTGGACAAATATTAATAAATGTATTTCCATCACTTACTTCTATTATATTTCCTTTAAGATCTTTGTATTGAGTTTGAGCTGTTCTTGATTCTTTTTCACATTTTATTGGAATTGCATATCCATTAGTTATATAATATCCATCAAATGTTCCTATATTTTTTAATCCTTGTCTACCTTTTTCTTCACTATCAGCTAGTGTATAATTATCACACATAGTTATAATTATATTTTTTGTTTGTATATTTTCACCAGTAATATAGTCAGTTTGTACTTTTCCTCTTGCATATCTTACATATGTTTTACTATTTTCATCATAGTCATATTCAACTGTTTGCAAAGTAGAATGTGGTATTACTATTTTTGTAGCAGTACTTGCTTTGCTTTCAATTGAAGTATTTTCTGTCTGTTCTTCTGCTATACCATATCTCTCTTTCAAGTCAACATCACTCGCTATATAATTTAATACACTTTTCTTATTTGATGTAGTTGCATATCCTTTTCTTTCTGCGATTTTCAAAATACTATTTGTACTTGTAAACATATTATGAGGAGATTTTTTGTCTTTTACTCTCCCAAAATCATTAGAACTTTCTTGAATTCCATTAATATTATTTACATTAAGTGTTGAAATATCGCTTTGAGCTTGTGGGCTCCAACCATGATGTACATATATAGCATCATTTTCTAAAGCATAATCTAAAAAATAATGTCTTGAGCTTCTTATTGGCCCAATTTTTTCTAAATCTTGTCCTTTAAAAACAGCCATCAATCTTGTTTCTCCACCTTCAACTATTATTTCATACACTAGATATGCTTTATTTAGATTAGCTTGTGGCCATGCTCCAGAATGATTATCAATCATTACAGCTATTGGTCTATCATTTCCATTAAATATTTGTGGCTTTTTTTCTTCAACAACTAATTCTTTATCATCTTTATCTTCATTTATATCAACATTATCATCTGCAACTACATTTTCAGATTTTTCTTTTTCATTATTTATTTTATAAATTAACATTCCTCCAGCCACTATTACAAGAATAGAAAGAATTACTATAAGTAAAGTTGTCCCTTTATTATTCATTCATATCCTCCCTTGTTATTCCAAGTTTATTTAGAACCTTTTCTTCTTTAGGTCTCATAATAGCTTTGTCTTCTTCTTTTATATGGTCATATCCCATCAAATGATAAAAACCATGTACTATCATATATGCAAATTCTCTTTCAAAACTATGTCCATATTCCTCAGCTTGTTCTTTTACTCTATCAATTGAAATTATAATATCACCAAGAACATCCTCATGTTCAAAATCTTGAGAATTTATTTTATTTTCTAATTCTTCTTTTTCAAACATAGGAAATGATAATACATCTGTTTCTTTATCAACATCTCTATATTGCTTATTTATTTTATGAATATTGTCTGGAGTTGTTAAGGTGATACTTACATACAATTTTGATTGTTCTAACTTTTCTTCCTTAAAGCATTGTTCTACTACTTTTTTTATTATTTCTTCATATGTATTATTTTTTTCTAAATCCAGATATTCTAATTGATACATTTTTTCCCTCTTTTTCTTTTATGCTATTTTTTGTTCTTTTATTCTTTTTCCAAAATATTTTACATTTTGTTTTTCGGCTTTTCTTATTTCTTTCATAACTCCATAATCTACTAATTTTCTTTTGTAATATTTTATAAGTCTACTATAATCTGTCTTATCATTTCTAATTTTCTTTAAGTCTGTTTTTATAAATAATATTTCTTTTTCTTTTACATATTTTATAAAATCAATTTCTTTCAATTTTTCAATTTGATTATATTGTTCATAGAATTTTTTAAATTCTTCTCTTTCTTTACTGTTATCCCAATATACTTTTGTTGATAATAGTCTTATATTATAATCTTCAATTAAATTTAACACCATTGTATATGCTTTTTCTCTTTTGGCAGCAATTTTTGTATCTTGAACTAAACATCTTGCATCTTTTAATAATTTCATATAACATTGTTCTGCTACTACTAGTGGCAAACTATGTGTGAATAAGTTTCTGCTTATTCCTAATAATATCATATTTTTTTCTATATTATCTCTTGTATCTAATTTTCCAACTGAAAATTTTTCATATTTTTCATAATCTTTAGATACTGATTCAAGTTTTGGATCTGAAATTTTTAATGGTAATATATTTTTCATATAGTCTTCTAGTGTATTAAATATTTTTACATATATCCAATCTTTACTTGAATCATATATATTTGTAGAATCTGCTAATTTTATTGAATAGTTTTTTAATATTCCTTTATATAAACTATCTTGTTTTGAAACATAAAATCTATTATATTTTTCTATTACTTTTTCTTTAGCTGTATTTTTTACACTTTCATTGTCTAATTCTAATAAATATTTTTGTTTTCTATATTTATATTCATTATATTCTCTATCTTTTAATTGTACTATTCCATAATATTGAGATAATGCTGTGCTTTCAAATTGTGTTGCTGTTTCATTTTTTACTTTTTTATATATTGTGTCTAATACATATTTATCAAGTGCTTCTAGATATGCAGTATATGCATCATCATATCTTTTTTCTAATTCTTCTTTTTTCTCTACTGGTGCATTTTCAGCATTTAATGTTTCATATGTTTTTATTAATACATTTCTTTTCATTGAAATTTTCAAACTATTAAATCCTATTTGTGTTGGTATTAAAAATTTTGTCAATGTGTTTGTTAATTTATTAAAAAATGTTTTGTCTGTTGCTACTACTCTTAAACTTCTTTCTTCCATAGTTTATCATACCTTTCTTTTCAGAATATTGTAATTCTAAGTTTTGGTAAACAGGTATTTTTATTTTACTGTCTTCTGTATGATTAGTTTTCTTCTATTTTTTCCTGTATTCCTATATTTTCAATCACTTCATATGTTACATTTACCTCTATATAATTATCGATTTCTATTACATCTACTTTTTTATCTATTATATTTTTATTTGTTCCTATTTCATCCTCTATTATCTTCTCTAACTTTGTTGTTCCTATTTGTATTGCATCTTCTTTTGTGTAACTTTTTTCTATTTTTTCTTGTTCTTGATTTGTAATTTTTGTTATTGAAATAGGTAAATATAAGTTTGAAAATATTTTAAACTTTTTTTCTGTTTCTATTGTATCATAAATTTTGAATTTTGAAAGTGTTTTATAAAAATTTATTTGAAAATTCCTTATTTTTAATTTATATTTCGTTTCTTTTTTCCCTGTTGCGACTTTTTCTATTGTTTTTAGTGGTATTTTTTCTGTTTTACTATATTTAACTATAGCTTCAACTTCTCCTAAACTATGTACATTTCTTATTCCTGTATATTTTCCTTCCATTTGTCCTGCAATTAATATTTGATTTTCTTCCACTTCATCTCCAACTTTTACCATTGCTGTTCCATTTTGGGCTATTATTTTAGTAATTATTCCTGCTTTTTTTGCTACTATATTTGAATGTTCTTTTTCGTCAACTATTTCTGGTGCTTCTTTAGCTTTTACTACCTTTACTATTGCATTTGTTCCTTTTAGTTCAATTCCTATCCATGAAATGTCATTTCTTTTTAGTCTTATTTTATTTGTTATTTCTTGAACATTAATTTTTTCTTTTTTCATTCCTACATTTAATCCCGCTTCTTTTACATCTTCTTCAATTCCAATCATTTCCATATTTGAATCTATTTGTATATTTATATTCCAAACATATTTTGTGCTTATTCCTATCAAAATTGCAACAACTAATAATGTAATAACAAATATTTTTCTTTTTTTATATTTATGTAATAAAAATGGTATTCCTCTTTTTTGAATTATCTTGACTTTGCATTTTAATTTTTTCGCAATTTTTACTGCTTCAAAAAAGTCTTTTATTCCTATATTAAGGTATAATCTTACTCCTTTTTCTCTTTTCAAATTCCATATTAAGATTTTGCTAGTTGTACATATATTTATAAATCTTTCAATATAATATCCTTCTACTGTTATTCTTACATAACCTAATATATATTTTAGCAATATCTTAATAAACATATTCTATTCCTCAGTCCTTTCTATCTCTATACTCTCAATTTTTCCAGTAATTTTAATATCGTCATTTGTCATTTTTTCTAAGTTTAAATTGAATCCATTTATATTTACAATTCCTATATATGTACTTATACTAGCAAAAAATTCTTCATATTCTAAAATTCCTTTATAGTTTTCTAATATTAATTCATTAAATCCTGTAATTGTAATTTTAGGAATATTTGAACATACTTCTTCTGGCATTTCTAAAATTTTACCAATTTTTCCTTTTTTCAAAAAAATCACCTCATATTTAATTTTTAAATTCATCTAAACTTTTAAATTCATATCCTTGATTTTTTGCTTCTTTTATTATTTTATCTAATACTTCAGAATTAGTTTTTGAATTTGAATGTAATAACATTATTTCTCCAGAATGAAAATTATTTGTAATTATTTTTATTGCTTCTTCCTGAGATGGTTGCTTTTTTTCATCCCAATCACAATAAGCAAAACTCCACATTACAGTTTTATATCCTAATGAACTTGTTTTTTGTAATGTTCTTTCATTAAATTCTCCTTTAGGTGGTCTTAAATATTTCATTTCATAACCAAACTTTTCATACATTGATTGATGTAATTGCATAATTTCTTTTTCTATTGTTTCATTATTTATTGATGGCATACTTTTGTGATTTACTGTATGATTTCCTATTATATGTCCATCATTTACCATTTTTTCAACTTCTTCTGTTGCAGAATTCAAATAATGTGCTGTTATAAAAAATGTAGCTTTTACATTATTTTCTTTTAATGTTGTTAAAATTTTATCCATATAACCTGCTTCATAACCTGAATCAAATGTTAAATATATAATCTTTTCACCATCTCTTCCCATACAAATTCCATTATTTTCTTCTAATATCTGTTTATTTTTACTCCCAACATCTGGCTGTAAATGATTGTTTTCTCTTTTTATTCCCCATCCTATAGTTTTCTCATAATTAGCACTTGTTACCATTGGAATTTCTTTGTTAACTGATATTATACTTATTGTAAATACAGTAAGTATCGCAATAAATGTCACTATCACTTTTTCTTTTATATTAATTCTATTCATAGTCTCTCTCCCGTTTTAAATTTTATTTGTTAAATTTTATGTTTTATAATTTGAAATATTACTTTTTACATTTTTTGTATATTATTTTCATAAAAAAATTAGTGTAAAAAATCCTTTTGAATATTGGAATAAATACATTTCAAGGCATTTCAATATGTGCAAATAGAGTATTGACAATTACTAAAATTTATTTTATATTCTTATTTATGATTTGTCGAAATATTGAAAATTCCATCGAATGTACATAGGAGGAAGAATGCTAAATTTTGTTATTTGTGATGATGATATTCGAATGGTTACAAAACTTTCTGCAATAATCGAAAAAGTAGTTCTTATTTATGATTATGATGCACGAATTGTTTTTAAAACAACTGATTATAATAATCTTATCGATTATATATCGTCAAATAGTGTTAATGTTGTATTTTTGGATATTGAATTTTCAGGTTGTAATGAAAATGGACTTGATATAGCACAAAAAATAAGAAATATAAATAAAAATTGTTACCTTATTTTTGTTACAAGTCATTTTGAATATATTGCTAATGCTTATAAATTTAAAACGTTTGATTACATATTTAAATCTAGTATTGATATAGAAAATATTACTTCAACATTAAAAAGATTATTTGATGATGTTTCATATTCTGACACAAAGTTTTTAAAAATTGATAATAAAAATACTTTCATTGATTTAAATGATATTTTATTTATTGAAAAAGCCGGAGTAAAAATCATTTACCATACTTATCAAGCCGATTATGTTTCTTATAATTCCTTTAATAAACTAATACTGCCAAACAATTTTATAAGGTGCCACAAATCATTTATAGTAAATATAGATAATATATCTAATATTTCATATTCTAATAATATAATTTATTTAAAAAATGGTTCAAGTTGTTATATTGGCCCAAAATATAAAAATTCGTTATTGGAGGTGATTCGTTATGACTCCGTTTCTTAATCGTTTTACTAATATTTTGTTTTCTGAAAATGAACGTATTATTGATTTTATTTTAATACCAGCTTGCTTCATTGAATCAGCTTTTTTATATATTCTTACAATGAGTTTTCTAAAAATAAAATTAAGTAAAAAGGATAATTTTTGGTATACTGTTCACTTTTCAGTAATCGGTGTAATATTAAACATTCTAATACCTGAACCTTTTAATACAGTTTTATATTACATATGTATTTGGATTTTATTAAAAGTCTTATTGCATGTCAGTCTTCCTAAAGGATTTTTTGCAATAATTTTTTCCTTATTTATCATAGCTTTGATAAATATGCTTATTATAAAACCTTATCAATTGTTATTGCATATCAGTAATTATGAAACTGCCTCTATTCCAATTTATAGATTAGGGTATTTAACAATTTTTTACATTTTACTTGCATTATCCAACATATTAGTAAAAAAAATAATGAAAACTGATTTTTCACTTGAATTATTAGATTCACTTGATAAACAATCTTTAAGGATAATTTATCATTATATTAGCTTTACATTTTTCAGTTTAGTCTTTGAATTGATACTTACCGCATTTTATATTGATAAAATTCCTATATTAGTAGCTAGTTTTAATTTTTGTTTGATTTTTTCTTTATTTGCTTTGAGTGTATATACTCTTTCACGCGTATCAAATCTTGAAACAACTAAAAAGAGTCTTCAATGTGCTAAAGAATATAATAAATCTTTAACAATTCTATATGATGAAGTTAAAGGATTTAATCATGATTTTAAAAATATTATTTCCGCAATAGATGGATATGTAGCAACTAATAATCTTACCGATTTGAAAAAATATATTAATGAAGTTAAAGATGACTGCAAAATAACAAATAATTTGTCAATTTTAAATCCTAGAATTATAAATGATCCTGGAATTTATAGTATTTTAAATAACAAATATTTTAAAGCAACAAATGCTGGGATAAAATTTGAATTGGAATTTTTTCTTGATTTAAATACAGTTAAAGTTAATAAATATAAATTTTCTAGAATAATCGGAATTTTATTAGATAATGCTATTGAAGAAGCTGAAAAATGTGATGAAAAAATTATTAAAGTTTCTTTTAGAAGAGAAGAACGAAATCATAGAGCTATTATCAAAATAGAAAACACTTATACAAATAAAAATGTTGATATTGATGAAATATTTAAAAAAGGATTTTCTGGTAAAGAGAATCATTCAGGAATTGGATTATGGGAAGTAAGAAAATATGTCAAAAATAGAAAAAATTCTGATTTATTCACATCTAAAAATGATAAGTTCTTTTCTCAAGAATTAACAATTTATGATACAATTTAAAATTATAATTAAAAAATAAGAAATACTAAATATAATTATTGCTTTTTTGGTTCTATAACAAATGTTGAGGTAGTTATGAACAAAGCGACGTAGTCGCCCTTTGTTCTCGCCCGATTTGAGTTTTCGACTAAAAGGAGAAAATCTCAAAGGGCTAGCGATTGTAGCTTTTATATACTAGGAAGTTCGGAGAACTTTCCTAGTATATAAAATAACTACTTCAACATTTTTATTATTTTTTTGGCATTTCTTAGTATAAAATTAAAATATACTAAAAAAGCGAGTCTAAGATTTTCTATCAAATAAAAATTTTAAGAAAATCTAAGACTCGCCATATTTATCTAGTACAGAAAGTTCTCCTACAAGGAGAACTTTCCTACTATATAAAAAAAACTGGGGCAGAAAACTTTTAAAGTTTTCCACCCCAACTATTGACATAGATTCTTTTTTTATCTCAAGTTTATTTTACCAATATTCTTTTCTTTATAAAGATTATTGTTGCTCCTACTAAAATTAATCCTGCTACTGCCGTTGTTACATATAACCATCTTGATATTATTGTTCCTGTTGGTGGTGTTATTGTTGTTCTTACAAAATCTTCATCATTTTCCTTTGGTTTTCCTGGTATCAAGTTTCCTGGTATTGTTTTCTTGGTTGGACTATATCCTAAATATTCTAGTATTTCTACATCATTTGTATATCTCATTGTATCTGCTGTTGTTGATAATAACTTACTTACCTTGTATTTTATTGATTTTGAACTTCCTATTGTTACTATATTGGTATCTGGATCTGCAAATGTTCCTGTTGTATATATTGTATATTTTCCATCTTCTATTGCTTTCTTACTATTTACTGATAATAAGTTAGTTATATCACCTATTGTTTTCGTTTCCCATTTTGCTTCTTCCAAATTTTCTCCTGTCATTGTACTTTCATCTGCTGTTAATTCACTTCCTAGATAATCTCCTAATACACTTATTCTGGTTGTTACTGCTTTTTGTTTTTCTGCATCTGATAATCTATCTGTGTTTCCATAGTAATAATAGTCTCTACGTCTTGCTATTATGTCTGAATCAAAAGTCTCACCTGATAATATTGGATATATTGCATAATCTAATTCTGAATTGTTCTTGATTGTTATTGTATATTCTTCTTCTAGTGTTGCACCATGTAATATTTCTGTATCCATTTCTATTGGTACAAAGTCACCTAATCCTGTTCTTACATATGGTAATTTATCTGTTTGTGGATTTCCGTTTATTAATACTTGACCATTTCCTAATGATACTTTTAATCCTGTTATTTGCTTATCTACTTGTAAATCTACTACTGGTCTTTCTATTATTCCTAAATCAATATTTTTTATTGAATATGTATAATCTAATTTTCCATTTCCGTCTGTTATTAATGTTGCTGAATTTACTTCATTATGATTATCATCTGCTTCAACTCCTAATTTGAAATATGCTGTATGTGCTTGCAT
>CAKOVS010000021.1 GCA_934122085.1 uncultured Clostridia bacterium
AATACATCTTCTTGTGTTGCAAAACTCATTTCAAAATCTAATTGATAGAATTCTCCTGGTGCTCTATCAGCACGTGGATCTTCATCTCTAAAACATGGTGCTATTTGAAAATATTTATCAAAACCACTTACCATTAATAATTGTTTAAATTGTTGTGGTGCTTGTGGTAATGCATAAAATTCTCCTGGATGTAATCTACTTGGTACTAAAAAGTCTCTTGCTCCTTCTGGTGATGAATTTGCAAGTATTGGTGTTTGTATTTCTGCAAACCCTAATTCATCCATTTTATCTCTTAATGTTTTTAAGACTTTTGATCTTAATAAAATTATATTGTGTAATTTTTCATTTCTTAAGTCTAAAAATCTATATTCAAGTCTTAAATCTTCTCTTACTTCTTGATCTGTATTTATTTCAAATGGTAATACATTTTTACATTTTCCTAATATCTCAAATTTATTTGCTACAACTTCTATATCTCCTGTTGGCATTTTAGGGTTTTTACTACTTCTTTCCACAACTTTACCACATATGTGAATACAACTTTCTGTTGGAACATTTTTTACTTGTTCTTGCATTTTTTCATCATTTATCACTATTTGTGTTATTCCAAATTGATCTCTTAAATCTATAAATATCATTCCACCTAAATTACGTATTTTTTGTACCCATCCAGATAGTTCTACCTCTTGATTTACATTTTCTATTCTAAGTTCTCCTAAATTATGTGTTCTGTACATTTCAATTACCTCTCTTTTTATTGGTTATATTTATTTTCTATTTATAAAATGTCGTTTTTATTTTACTACAAAATAAAGAAAATAGCAAGTTTTCACTGCTATTTTCTCCCACAAATTAATTCATTGTAATTTTAGAATCTGTTCCTATAGTATAATATGTTTTACCATTAGCAGTTACTCCTGCAACATAATAGATTCGATGGCTTTGTTCATTTATTATATATAAATCTACTATATCATTACAATTATTTTTTTCTGTATTTATATTATAAAAACCATTACCAAAATTCAAAGTAACTCCACCTACATAACGCAAGTCTATTATATAATAATTATCATTATCATTACTCTGCTTTTGACTTTTATACTCGCTCTTTCCATTATATATTATCGTAGTCAAGTCTTTTTCAACTATTGGAAGTTTTCCATTTTTTAAATAATACATATTAACTTTATTCTGTAATATTTCTATATCATTTTCAAGCTTTTTATATTCTCTAATTTCTACATTATCTCTAGCATTATAAACAATTATTGATGTAAGTATTGACAATACAATTATTGTTGTAGTTAAAGCTATCAATGACATTCCTTTTTGCTTTTTTAAAATTTTATTTTTCATTAGCAACACTCTTTCTTTTATAGAATTCTTATAATATCATTATATGTTACAATTAATGAAAGTGCAAGTAAAATTGAAAATCCTATCATTTGAATTTTTGCTTCTGTTTCAACTTTCATTTGTTTTCTTCTGATTATTTCTATAACTAATATTAGAATTTTTCCACCATCTAATGCTGGTATTGGTAACAAATTTGTTATTCCCAATGATATTGAAATCAATGCCATCAAATTTATATAATTAGCAATTCCTGCCGTTTTTACAACTATTTCAGAAATTCCAACAATTCCAACCATTTGATCAACAGATGTTCCTCCTGTAAATAATGTTTTTATACTATCTAAAATTGCAATTATAAATTTTCCAGTTGCTTTACCACTATATGTTAATCTATTAATAACAGTATCATCTGATGGGTTTACAAACTGTATTCCAACACTTGCAACTAGTATATAATATACAATTAATCCAAAAACAATATTTACAATTGGTCCTGCTAGAACTATTGCCATTCTTTTCCATACACTTGCTTTTGAAAATGCTCTATCATCCTCAGATTCTTCATCTTCGCCTTCCATACTGCAAAAACCACCTAATGGTATTAATCTCACTGTATATTTTGTTTCTTTTCCTTGCTTTTGCCATATTATTTTTCCAAATCCTATAGCAAATTCTTTTACTTTTATCTTGCATAATTTTGCAACACAAAAGTGTCCACCTTCATGAATAAATATTAAAAATCCTAATAAAAATATAATTTTTAATGTATTAACTATAAAATTAATCAATTTTACCTCCAATTAAATCATTGTTAAAAATACATATGCAAAGGGTGCTAAAAACATTAAACTATCTATTCTATCTAACATTCCACCATGTCCTGGTATCAAATTACTATAATCTTTTACATCAACATATCTTTTTATACTAGATGCTGCAAAATCTCCAATCTGTCCTATTATACTTAATATTATAGTAAATATTGTTACATAAAGATATGAATAATTAAATTCATTTACCATATTTATAGCATATGTATAAATTAGAGCAATTATTACTGCCCCTATAATTCCTGCAATACATCCCTCAATTGATTTTTTAGGACTTACTTCACTAAACTTGTGTTTTCCAAATCTTTTTCCTATTATATATGCAAAAGTGTCTGTTCCCCATGCTGCTATTATAGCAAACCAAACTAAATATCTTCCATTTTCCATTCCTCTAATTTGTGCTATAAATGAAATACAAGTTATTACATATATAATTCCAAATAAAGTATATGAAATATCTTTAAAATTGATTTTCATGTTTGTGACTATTATTGTAGTAAATAAGATTAATAATAAAATTGGTATTATTAACATATTAAAATTTCCAACTGCTACTGTATCAAATTTTTCTGGTCCAATATGTATCAAAGCAATTAGAATACATGAAATATATCCAATCCATCTTATAGGTTTTGAATCTTTTGATATTGCATTTAAATATTCTTGCATTGCAATTGCTGCAATAATAGCTAAAAATACATCTACTACATATTTATTTCCAAGTGTTAGAACTAATACAACCAATGGAAAACCAAGTAATGCTGAGGTAATTCTCTTTATATCTATTTTTTTCTTAATTTTTTCCATACTAATTCGCCCCAAATTTCCTTGTTCTTTTTTGATATTCAATAATCGCTTCATCTAAGTCATTTTCAGTAAAATCTGGCCAGTTTTTGTCAACAAATAATAATTCTGAATATATAGATTGCCATGGTAAAAAACCACTCAATCTAATTTCACCACTTGTTCTTATAACCAAATCTGGATCTGGTTCACCTGCTGTATAAAGATTATCAGATACCATTTTTTCATCTATTTCATCCACATTTATTTTCCCTTGTTTTACCTGTTCTGCTATTTTTCTTGTAGCTTTTACAATTTCATCTCTTCCACCATAATTTAAAGCAATATTAAATGTTACACCTGTATTATTTTTTGTTCTTTCCATACATTCTCTTATACTTTTTTGCATTCCTTTAGAAAGAGCTGTTATATCTCCTAAAATTTTTACTTTAATATTTTCTGAATCTGCTCTTTTAGCATAATCATCTAAATAAGTTTGAAGTAGTAACATTAATGTTTTTACTTCATCTTCAGCTCTTTTCCAATTTTCTGTTGAAAATGCATATACAGTTATATATTGTAAACCAATTTTATTTGAATATCTTACTATTTTTTCAAGAGTTTTTGCTCCTTCTTTATGTCCAAAACTAACAGGTTTTCCTTGGGCTTTTGCCCATCTTCTATTTCCATCCATTATTATTGCTATAGATTTTGGCATATTTTCTTTATTAAATTCCATTTTTATTTTTCCTTTTTAAATTGGTTTATTTTACACACTCATAATTTCTTTTTCTTTATCAGCTAAAATTTTATCAATTTCATCTATATATTTATCTGTTATTTTTTGAATCTCTGTTTCTGCTGATTTTAATTCATCTTCTGTTATTTCACTATTTTTTTGATTTGCTTTTGCTTCATCTATTCCATCTCTTCTTATAGCTCTTATTGAAACTTTTGCTTCTTCTGCTATTTTTCTTATTTCTTTAGCTAAATCTTTTCTTCTTTCTTCTGTTAATTCTGGAAATGCTAATCTTATTACTTTTCCATCATTATTTGGATTTAAACCAATATCTGATGCTAATATAGCTTTTTCTATATCTTTTAATACACTTACATCCCATGGTTGAATAACTATTAATCTAGCTTCTGGAACTGAAACTCCTGCAACTTGGTTAATTGGTGTTGGTGTTCCATAATAATCTATTTTTACTTTATTTAATATAGCAGGATTAGCTCTTCCTGCTCTAATTTCTGATAATTTCTCCTTAAATGCTCCTATTGATTTTTCCATTCTTTCTTTTAAATTTGTGTAATCCATATAAAATCTTCCCTTCTTTTTATAATTATATATTTTATGATACTATTGTACCAATTTTTTCTCCTTTTACTGCTCTAACAATGTTTTCGGGATCTGCAATTCCAAATACTAATAATGGAATATTATTATCTCTGCACATTGCAGTTGCTGTTGAATCCATAACTTTTAAGTCTTTATTTAAAACATCTAAATATGATATTTCTTCAAATTTTATCGCATCTGGTTGAATCTTTGGATCTGCAGAATAAACTGCATCAATTGCTTTTCCTAAAAGTATAATATCTGCTTTTATTTCTGTTGCTCTTAATACTGCTGCTGTATCTGTTGTAAAATATGGATGACCAGATCCACAGGCAAATATTACTACTCTTCCTCTGCTTAAATGTTTTTCAGCTTTTCTTTGTATAAATGGTTCTGCGATTTCTCTCATTTCAATTGCAGTTTGAACTCTAGAATGTACACCTCTTGCTTCAAGTGCATCTTGCAATGCTAATGCATTCATTGATGTAGCAAGCATTCCCATATAATCTGCTGTTGTTCTTTCCATATCTAGGCCATTTCTTCCTCTCCAAAAATTTCCTCCACCTACAACTATGGCAATTTGAACTCCCATATCAACTACTTCTTTTATTTTATCACAAATTTTTCCTACAACTTCTGGATTAACTCCTACTTTTTGCTCTCCAGCTAATGCTTCTCCACTTAATTTTAGTAGAACTCTTTTATATTTTGCTTCTGACATTTTCTTTTCTTCCTTTCTAATAAAAATTATCCATATATAATGTATTTTATGCCATTTTATTTTCGTTAATCATTCTATCATACTTTTATAAAAAAAGAAAGTATTTATTAAGATTTTTCCATATAAGAAAAGAGCCTAAGATTATTCTTAGACTCTTTATAGTAATTATTGTAATTCAATAACTGCTCCAACTTCTTCTAATTTAGCTTTTAATTCTTCAGCTTCTGCTTTAGAAACGTTTTCTTTTAATGTTTTAGGTGCTCCATCTACTAAATCTTTAGCATCTTTTAATCCTAAACCTAATGCATTTTTAACAGCTGTGATAACTTTAATTTTTTGATCTCCAGCTTCTTTTAATACAACATTGAATGATGTTTTTTCTTCAGCTGCTGCTGCTCCAGCTGCTGCTGGTGCTGCTGCTGCAACTGCAGATACTCCAAATTCTTCTTCTATAGCTTTTACTAATTCTGATAATTCAACAACAGTCATAGCTTTAACTGCTTCTATTATTTCTTCTTTACTCATTTTAAAATCCTCCTAATAATTTTTTGCGATTACATCGCATCTTATTTTTTAGCAATTTAAGTTTTGCCAAACTTATTTAATTTACTTATAAAAACTAAGCGTTTTCTTTTTGTTTTTGTACTTCACCAAGTGCAACTGCAAGTTTTGATATATTTCCAAGTAATGCACCAGCAAGCATTGATAATAATGTTTCTCTTGATGGTAATTTTGCTAAAGTTATTATTTCTTCAGCTGTCATAACTTTACCTTCAATTACTCCACCTTTAATTTTATAAAAATCATTGTCTTTGCTATAATTGTAAATTGCTTTTGCAGCTTCTAAATAATCTTCATTATTCATAATAACTGCTGTTGGTCCTTCTAATAAATCATCAAGACCTTCAATTCCATTTTCAGCTAAAGCTCTTCTTATAATATTGTTTTTGATAACTTTGTATTCAGAATCTGATTTTCTTAATTCTGATCTTAATTCTGTTACATCAGCTACATTAATTCCTCTGTAATCTGTTAAAAGTATTATTTTAGCTTCTTTCATTTTAGCAGCTAAATTTGCAACTTCTTCTTTCTTTTGGTTTATGATTTTTTCACTTGCCATTAATTTCACCTCCTAGAATCTATTAAATATAATTTTTAACTAAATTATAAAACAATCTCTATACCACGAGGCATAGAGATTGCGTTTCACGAATCTTATACCTCGGTAGGACTTATTTTATTGCCTACTGTCTATGGCATTATATATATTATTTTTGGTTAATGTAAAGTCCAGGTCCCATTGTTGTTGATACAGAAACACTTCTGATATATTGTCCTTTTGCAGCTGCTGGTTTTGCTTTAATAATAGCTCCCATTATAGCATCATAGTTTTCTGCTAATTTTTCAGCTCCAAATGAAACTTTTCCAAATCCTAAGTGAATTATGTTTGTTTTATCTAATCTATATTCAACTTTACCTGATTTGATTTCTTTGATTGCTTTTGTTACATCCATTGTAACTGTTCCTGATTTTGGATTTGGCATTAATCCTTTTGGTCCTAATACCTTTCCTAATCTTCCTACTACACCCATCATGTCTGGTGTTGCAACTACTACATCATAGTCGAACCAGTTTTCATTTTGAATCTTTGGAATTAATTCTTCAGCACCTACGAAATCTGCTCCTGCTTTTTCAGCTTCTTCAGCTTTAGGTCCTTTAGCAAATACTAAAACTTTTTGTGTTTTACCTGTACCATTTGGAAGTACTACTGTACCTCTTACTTGTTGATCAGCATGTTTTGAATCTACACCTAATTTAACATGTAATTCAACTGTTTGATCAAATTTTGTTTTTGGCATTTTTTCTATAACATCTAATGCTTCTTTGATATCATATTCTTTGTTAGCTTCTACTAACTTAACGCTTTCAGCGTATCTTTTTGACATTTTCATTTTAATCCTCCTTTGGTTTTAACGAATACCTTATGTACTCTCCCAATATTTTTATATTTTAAACTAGTCTACAACAACTACTCCCATAGCTCTTGCTGTTCCAGCTACCATACTCATAGCTGCTTCTACTGATGCAGCATTTAAGTCTGGCATTTTTTGTTCAGCTATAGCTTTTACTTGTTCCTTTGTTATTTTTGCAACCTTTTCTTTATTTGGTTTTCCAGAACCTTTTTCAATTTTTATAGCTTTTTTAATTAATACAGCAACTGGTGGAACTTTTGTTATAAATGAGAATGATTTATCTTTATATACTGTAATAACTACTGGTATTATAAATCCTGCTTGGTTTGCTGTTCTATCATTAAATTCTTTTACGAATTGCATGATGTTTACACCACTACCTCCTAATGCTGGTCCAACTGGTGGAGCTGGAGTTGCCTTTGCTGCTTCTATTTGTAATTTTATTATATTTGAAATTTCTTTCTCTGCCATTTTTAATTTTCGCCTCCTTTAATCTACTCTTTCTATATGTGCAAAATCAACATCTACTGGAGTTTCTCTACCAAACATAGATATTAAGACTTTTGCTCTGTGTTTTTCTTTATCAATTGATTGAACATTTCCTATATAATCTTTAAATGCTCCTTGAAGTATTTTTACTGAATCATTTACTTCATAGTCAACATTTATTGTAGATTCATCAAATCCCATTGCTCTAATTTCTTCATCAGTTAATGGAATTGGATCTGTTCCAGAACCAACAAATCCTGTTACTCCTCTTGTATTTCTTACTATGTACCAAGTTTCCTCAGTAACAATCATTTTTACTAATACATATGCAGGAAATACTTTTCTTAGATTTGCTTTTTTCTTACCATCTTTTATTTCAATTTGTTCTTCCATTGGAACAACTATATCAAAGAAGTAATCTTCTAGTTCTCTATTTTTTACAGTTTTTTCAAGGTCAGTTTTTACTTTGTTTTCATAACCTGAGTATGTATGAACTACATACCATCTTGGTTTCATATCATAATCTTTTTGAGACATAATTGACCTCCTTATTCTTCATTACCAGATTCACCATCTGTATTTTCTGTTGATGGTGTTTCATCAGAATTTTCACTAGTATTTTCTTCTGTTGATGAAGTATTGTCAGTACTTTCTGTATTATTCTCAGTAGAATTATTATCAGTACTTTTTGTACTTTCAGTATTATTATATTTTTCATTAACAATACTTTGTAATTTACTAATTCCATACTTGTTTCCTAAATCAAATACTGCATCTAAAGCAAATACTATAATTGCTGTAATTATAACAATTGTTACAACTGCTGTTGTATTATTTATCAATTGTTTTGGTGTTGGCCAAATTACTCTTTTTAATTCTGCCTTAAAATCTTTAAAAAAATGTTTTTTGACTTTGTTGTCATTTTTATTTTCATTTTTAGCCATTTTATTTCCTCCTTAAAATAGCTTTATACTATTTTGTTTCTTTATGTGTTGTACGTTTTTTGCAGAATTTACAATATTTTACTAATTCTAATCTATCAGTATTATTTCTTTTATTTTTAGATGTCATATAATTTCTGTTTTTACATTCTGTACATTCTAATATGATATTTTCTCTTGGTCCTTTAGCTGCCATTTAAATACACCTCCGACTTTTTTAACCTTTACTTTTTTAAACGATGTGAACATATGTAAATTACATATGCTTGGCTATTTTATCACTTTTTCCTCTTTTTGTCAATTGTTTTTCCTGATTTTTTTGCTGTTTTTTTCTTTTTTTGCACTGAAAAACCAAATCTTCCAATTTTCTTTCCTAAAGAATAATAATTTCCATTTGAGTATGCTATTAAATCACATTTTGATATATCAAATGCTCCATTTTCATTTATATATTTTTCATCTGCATTTATCCCCAATATTTCAGCTACAAACATGTGATGACTACCTAATTCTCTTATTTCTTTTACTTTACATTCAACAGATACTGGACTTTCTTTTATCATTGGACAATTAACAAAATTTGCCTTTTCTTTTGTTAATTTCATCTCTTTAAATTTATCTACTTTTGCCCCTGTTTTTACACCACACCAATCTGTTGCATATGCTAAGTCCTTTGTTGTTAAGTTAATAACAAATTCTCCGGTTTTCTTTATCATTTCATATGAGTGTCTTGTTGGTCTGACTGAAATATAACACATTGCTGGATCAGTATTTATTATTCCAGTCCATGCAACAGTTATAATATTAGATTCTTCCATTGTACCACATGATACCATTACTGCTGGTAATGGATATATAAATGTTCCTGATTTCCATGTTACTTTTGACATATTTAATCTCCTTTTTTCTTAAAAATTTGGCAATTTTATTTTATCACCATTTAAATTATTTTACAATATTTGATTGACATTTATGACTTTTGAGAGTAAAATTTTTCAGTGTTGAGATTTATTAATATCAACAAAACTTTTATAGAGACTAACTATATGAATGTCAATAGTTTTTCCTAAAAAATTTAAAAAATTAGTACATTGAAAAAATGCATGACAA
>CAKOVS010000022.1 GCA_934122085.1 uncultured Clostridia bacterium
TGTGTTTAAGAGAACAGCAGCCGAAATAAAAGAAATAGTAGAAGTATGTAAAGAAAACGGAATAGAAGCAACAGGAAGTGTATTTTTTAAAACAGCAACTGAAATAAAAGGAATAGTTGAAGTATGTAAAGAAAACATAATAGAAATAACAGGGAGTATATTTGTAAACAATTCAAAACAATTAAAAGAAAATATTGAATATATAAAACAGAATTACGGAGAAGAATATTTAACACCATTAATAGTATCAAAAAATTTAAAACATCTTCAAAAAACATTACCATATTTACAAAGTATAGGAGCGTTAGAAACAACAAAAACAAGTGCATCGATTTTACTTTTAACATTAGAAGAAATAAAAGAAAGACAAGCATTTATAGAAAGTATAGGTGAACCAATAGTAAAAGGAAATAAATTTAATTCTATATTTGGACTATCAAGAAAAAATTATCAAAAAAAGGTAAAAGAATATGAAGAAAAGAAAAAATTAATAGGAGAAATAAAAGGAGCAATACAAGAAGGACAAGAACTAGATGAACAAATAAATCACAAGAAACAAGAACAAAAATAAAAGAAGGAGAATTAAACAATGGGGTTAAGATTAATATATGGAAAAGCTGGAACAGGAAAAAGCGAAAAATGTTATAAAGAAATATCAGAAAAAATAAAACAAAACAACAAAATATTAATAATAACACCAGAGCAATTTTCATTCACAGCAGAAAAAAAGCTAATGGAAGCAATAGAAACAGAAGCAGTATTCAATGCAGAAGTTGTAACATTTAGCAGAATGGCATATAGAGTAATACAAGAAATAGGAGGAAGAACAGAAACAAACTTAAGCAAATGTGGAAAAGCAATGTTAATATACTCAATATTAAATAATTGTAAAAAAGACCTAAAATTTCTTGGAAAAACAGACGAAAATGTTGATATGGCAGGAACAGCAATAACAGAATTCAAAAAACATGGAATAAGTGTAGAACAATTAAAACAAGAAACAGAAAAACAAAGTGATATATATTTAAAGAATAAATTAAATGACATAAATATGATATATGAAAAATTTCAAGAACAAATTGCTGGAAAATATATAGATGAAACAGACTTATTAACAATATTAGCACAAAATGTGGATAAAGTACCTGATTTTAAGGATAATTTGATATATATAGATGAATTTGCAGGATTTACAAGTCAAGAATATGATATTATTCAAAAACTTGTAAAAATTGCAAAACAAGTAACAATAACAATATGTACAGACACAATACATGAAATAAAAAATGCAGATACAGACATATTTTATTCAAATCAAATAACAATAAATAAATTATTACAATTAGCATCAGAAAATGATATTAAAATAGAAGAAGTAGAATTAGAGCAAACATATAGATTTAAAACACCGGAATTAAAACATTTAGAACAGAATTTATATAATTCAAAAGTAAAATATTTTGAACAAATACCACAAAATATAAAAATATTTCTTGCAAAAAATCAATATTCAGAAATAGAAGAAGTGGCCAAGAAAATATATAAATTAGTAAGAGATGAAAACTACAGATATAGAGATATAGCAGTAATTACGAAAAATATAGACACATATTCAAGTTTAGCAAGAGCAATATTTGACAAATATAACATACCAATATTTATAGATGAAAACAGAGATTTAAGTCAAAATATTTTAGTACAATATGTACTCTCAATATTAGAAATATTTACAAAAAATTGGACAGAAGAAGCTGTACTAAATTATATAAAAATAGGATTTTCAGAAATAGATGAAGATGATTTATTTAGATTAGAAAAATATTGTTTAAAATGGGGAATTAAGCAAAATAAATGGAAAAAAGAATTTACATATGGTAATTATGATGAAAAAGATAAAGAAGAAATAGCAAGATTAGAAGAAATAAGAAAACAAATAATAGAACCATTAATAAGCTTAAAAAATAAATTAGACGAAAATAAAACAGCAGAAGGAATATCAAGGACAATATATAATTTTCTAATAGAGCAAAATATAGCAGAAAAAATAAAACAAAAACAAGAAAAATTAGAAGAGCAAGGATTAATAGATTTATCAAATGAATATCAAAACAGTATACAAACAATTATAGATATATTAGATGAGATTGTACTGGTTTTTAAAGATGACAAAATAACATTAGATAAATATGCTCAAATTTTAAAAGTAGGATTTAAAAATAGTAGTTTAACAAAAATACCAGGAACACAAGACCAAGTGATGATGGGAGATATAGACAGATCAAGAAGTCATAAAGTAAAAGCAATATTTATAATAGGATTAAATGACGGAGTATTTCCAAGTGTAAGAAAAGATGAAGGATTTTTGAATGATGCTGATAGAGAGATTTTAAAACAAGATGGAATAGAACTTGCTAAAGGAACAATAGACAAATTATATGAAGATAATTTCAATATATATAAAGCATTTACAACAGCAGAAGAAAGATTGTATTTATCATATCCATCATCAGATATGCAAGGAAAAGCATTAAGACCATCAATGTTAATAAATAAAATCAAAAAAATCTATAAAAATATAGAAGAACAAAGTGATGTAATAGAAGAGAAATCAGAAATATTAAATCAAAATACAACATTTGAACAATTAATAAAAAATATTAATAAATTAAAAGACACAGAAATTGAAAAAATGTGGTATTATGTATATGACTATTATAAAAAAGACGAAAATTGGAACAATAAATTACAACAAAGCTTAAAAGGATTAGACTATTCAAATTTACCAGAAAAAATAAAACAAGAAAATATAGATAAATTATATGGAAATAAATTAACAACAAGTATATCAAAACTAGAACAATATAGAAGATGTCCATTCTCATATTTTTTACAATATGGATTAAAAATAAAACCACAAGAAGAATTAAAAGTACAAAGTTTTGACACAGGAACATTTATGCATGAGACAATTGATGAATTTTTCTCAATTGTAAAAGAAAATGGATATCAATTATCAGAATTAACAGAAGAACAAATATCAGAAATAATAGACAAAATAATTGATGAAAAACTTTTACAAAATAAAAATTATATATTTACATCAACAGCAAAATATAGAGCATTAGTTGTAAGATTAAAAAGATTAGTAAAAAAAGCACTAAAATATATAGTGGAAACATTAACATTAAGTGAATTTAATGTATTAGGAACAGAAATAGAATTCGATGAAAAAGGAAAATATAAACCAATTAGAATAACATTAGATAATGGGAAAAATGTTGAAATAATAGGAAAAATTGATAGAATAGATACTGCACAAAATGAAGATGGAAAATATTTAAGAATAATTGACTATAAATCATCAATAAAAAACATAGACTTAAATGAAGTATATGCAGGATTACAAATACAATTATTAACATATTTAGACGCAGCATGTAAAGAAGAAGATTTATTACCAGCAGGAATTTTATATTTCAATTTAATAGAGCAAATGGTAAAAGCAGAAAAAAATATTGGAATTGAAAAAATAGAAGAACAAATAAGAAAAGGTTTTAAAATGAAAGGACTAATATTAGCAGATGTAAAGGTAGTAAAATTACATGATAAAAATCTAGATAGTGGATATTCAAATTTAGTTCCAGCATATATTTCAAAGAAAACTGGAGATATAAGTGAAGGGAATTCTAGTTGTGTAAGTAAAGAAGAATTTAAAGATTTACAAGATTATATGTATAAAGTAATAAAACAAATTTCAAATGAAATTTTAAGCGGAAAAATAGATTTAAAACCATTTTATAAAAATAAAAAAACACCATGTAGTTATTGTGATTATAGAAGTATATGTAATTTCAATAATGGAGCTTGTCAAAATAAATATAATTTCATTGATGAAAAGAGTAAAAAAGAGATATTAGAAAAAATAAAACAAGAAAAGTCTAATTAGCTTAGAATAAGAAAAGGCTTGGCTTATAAGGCGTAAGAAAGAAATGACAGAAGCCAAAAAAGTTAAGTTTCAGGAAAGGAATATCAAAATAATGAAAGACTTATCTAATGAAAATGTAATTCATATCGTTAAAGATGGGGTACAATATTTACAATTTAGAAGATTATTAGAATATAGTGATATTTTAGCACATGCCTATAGTTTAGGAATAGATAAAAACTTTAGGACGGCAAGAGCAAAAACTGCAGAACCAATAACTAAAGAAGAATTTAAAGAAGCCAATAAAGATTATGCAGATTTATGTAATGCTATTGAAATGAACTATATAGATGCAGTAAAACCAAATCAAGCACATACTAAAAATGTAAAAAAAGTAGATGAACATGTAAACATTAACAAACCAGACTTTAACTTAAAAGAATATGATTTAACAGATGGTTTAATAACAAACAAATCTAATATTTTATTAGCAACAACAAATGCAGATTGTATATTATTAATGTTTTTTGATCCAGTAAAAAAAGCAATAGCAAATGTTCATTCAGGTTGGAAGGGTACACTTCAAAGAATTTCAGTGGAAACAGTTGAAAAAATGCAAAAAGAATATGGAAGCAATTCAAAAGACATTATTTGTTGTATATGTCCAAGTATAAGAAAATGTCATTTTGAAGTTGAAAAAGATGTACAAACTTTATTTGAAAATGAGTTTAAAGATTTAAAATTAGATGAAATTATAGAAAGAAAATCAGAAAATAAATGGCTGATAGATACAGTAAAAATAAATGAAGAAATTTTGCAAAAAGCAGGACTAAAAAAAGAAAATATTGTAGATTGTGGAATTTGTAGTGTTTGTAATTCAGATTTAATACATTCATATAGAGTAGAAAAAGAAAAATATGGACTATCAACTGCAATAATTGGATTAAAATAGTAGAAAAGGAAATGTTATAAAAATGGAAGAATTTAAAGTTGTAATGCAAATATTATATAAAGAAAACAAATATTTAATTTTATTAAATACAAAACATCAAAAATATTTTTTAAAAATATTAGATGATGAAAAATTTATGTATCCAACAATGGAAGAATTTACAGAATTATATAATATTTTTGCAAATGACAAAATAAAACAAAAATGTTATCAAAAAGATTTTCAAGAAAAATCATCAAATTCAAAATTTAAAAATAAAAAATTAAAATTTGAACCCAAAATTATTTTAGGAAAAACACTAATTTCATTAGCAACAGCAATATCAATTTTGGGATGTGGACAAACAGTAAAAGCAGAATGGAATGAGCAAGAAATAATTTCAAAAGAGCAAATTCGAAATCAAATTAATCTTATAGAAGATGATACAAAGATTAGTCAAGAAAATTCAAGTAATGAATTGATAACAATTGAAAAATTTGCACCAAATGAATATAAATTAGTAACAGGAAATTCTGGAAAAGACTTATATTTTGATTCTGCAAATCAATTTAGTCAATATTTAGGTGAAAAATCTCCAACATATGAAGAAATTGAAAAGAAAATTCAGCAAAATAATAAAATTCCCAAACAATATAAAAAGGTTTTCATAGAAGGATTAAAAAATCTGGAAGACACTATGCCAAATTTAAATTTATCTATTTTAAATCAACATTTAGAAAGAGGATTAAATATTGTAGAAAAAACAGATAAAGAAATAGTAAAACAAGAAGGAAAAAATTCTATAGCATCATTTGATAAGTCAAGCAGTACAATGTTTATAAATCCTCAAAATATTAATGAAGAAACATTATTACATGAATTAGCACATGCAATTACAGGAATCATAATGCAAAAAGACGGAAAAAATATATACATGGGAACTGAGGCAATAATTTACTTTAAAGATATAGAAAATTTAGAAATATATGGAAGTGGATTTTCTGAAGGAATAGCTGATATTATTGCTTACAAAGCATTAGGTGATAAAGGAATCCAAAATGGAAGTTATCAACCAATAAGCGAGCAATTAGAGGTTATGCTAAATGCAACCAAAATGAGTCCAGAAGATTTTGTAAATAAAGGAACAACTATGTTTATTCAAAAAGCTAAGAGAATAGGAATAAAAAATATATATCAGAATATAAGTTGTTGTGATATATTGTGTACTGCATTACAAGAAGGGTTGAGTATTAAAACAGAATTAAGTGTCAAACGAAATTTATATGATTTTTTAATGGAATATGCAACTCAACAATTAAAACAAGGTATAGGTAAAGAAAAAGTAGTTAAGAACATAGATGGTGTAATATTTAATACAACATTTTCAAATATTGTTGTATTTGAAAATGGAAAAGCAGTTGAAAGTTTTGAAATGGCAGATTTAAGAAATGAGATAGTAAATGAAATTCAAAGCAAAAATGTAAGAATAAAAGATGAAAGAGATTAATTAAGACTTGGAAATAAAAATAAATTAGACAATAGTTAAAAAGTAAAATATTTATTGGATAATAAATTATACAAGGAGGAAAAATTGATAATTCCAGAAAAACTAAAAAAAGGTGATTTAATAGGTGTTGTGGCACCGTCAAATCCTATAATTGGTGATAACATAGAAGAAATACAGAAAGCAAAAGAGATAGTAGAAAACTTAGGATTTAAAGTAAAATTTGCCACAAATTTATTTTCAAATACTAATAAATACAGTGCAAGTGCACAAGAAAAAGCGCAAGATATAAATGAAATGTTTAGAGATTCAAACGTAAAAATGATATGGTGTGCTAAAGGTGGAGAAAATAGTAATTCGATATTTGAATATCTTGACTTTAATTTGATAAAGCAAAATCCAAAAATAATCTGTGGATATAGTGATATAACATCATTAACAAATATAATAACAGAAAGAACAGGATTGATTACATATAGTAGTACAAATTTTAAAACAATAGCTACAGACGAAACAGATTATAGTTTAAAACAAGTATTAAGTAGATTTGTAGATGGAAGTCTACAATTAGGCGAGCCAACAGATTATATAATAATTCAAAAAGGAAGTTGTGAAGGAAAATTAGTTGGAGGAAATTTAAGTTTAACAAGGGCTTTAAGTGCAGGAAAGTATAACATAGATTTTACAGATAAAATATTATTTTTAGAAGAATTAGGGTTTGAAACAGAGCCAGCTCTTGTAAGTAATTATTTATATTATATGAAACAAAATAATATATTCAAAAAAGTAAAAGGTATATGGTTAGGAAATTATACACATGAAAGTCAAATTACACTAGAACAAATTTTGTTAGATACTATATACAATGAATTTGAAGGACCTATTATAAAGTCAAATAATTTTGGACATATTGAGAAAAAAATAGTAATTCCTATTGGCATAAATGTAAAAATAGATACTTCAAGTGATTTAACAATAAGATTGTTAGAAAATTGTGTGAAATAATATACAATAAAATTAAAGGACTCGTTAATGTTGAAAAAATACAATAAAATGTGCATCTCAGAAATGGGGTGTTTTTTTATATAGTAGGAAAGTTCTCCTTGTAGGAGAACTTTCTGTACTAGATAAATATGGCGAGTCTTAGATTTTCTTAAAATTTTTATTTGATAGAAAATCTTAGACTCGCTTTTTTATAAATAATTAGTTTTATAAAATTACTCTATTTTAATTGACTTTACAGGCTTTTATTGATAAAATTTCTTTAGAAAATATATTATTAAGTAATGTACTTAATGATGAAAATGTTATTATACATATTGCATAATCCTAAGATGTACATTATAATAAAATTATGATACACAATATGTAAAAAATACAAAAGAAAAGGGAGGGAAAAAATTAAAATTTAAAGACCAAATGAAAATTTATGCTAAAAATACAATATTTTGAGAGGAGAGATATGAGAGGTGAACAATAGAAAAAAAGAACAAGGTATAACATTAATGGCACTAGCAGTTACAATAATAGTATTATTAATAGTAGCAGGAATAACAATTTCAGCAATTTCAGGAACAGATGGAATAATAAATGGAGCAAATGAATCAAAAAATAAGACGGCAATAGTAGAAGAAAAACAAATATTAAATACATCTGTAGCAGCATCAATAGGAAAAAGTCCAAAAGCAAAAGTAGAAGAAGAAAATTTGAAGAATTATTGTAATCAAAATATAGGTGAAGAAGACAAAGATTATACATTAGAAAAAGAGGACAAACATTTTAATTTAAAATTTTCATCTACAGGAAATGAATATGTTATTTTAGAAGATGGAACAATATTAACAAAACAAGAATATAACAGTAAAATAGAGAAAGAACAAAAAGGCCAAGTAATAGTAGAAGTAGGCGAAAAAGAAAGAATAACAGTAGAAACAGAGTCAGAATCAGTAATAAATTGGAAGTCAAAAGATGAAAGTATAGCAAAAGTAAATATTGAAAATGTAAAAAATGTAAAAGAAGCAGAAATTTTAGGAATAAAAAATGGTGAAACAACAGTAACAGCAACATTAAAAAATGGTGAAACAGTTCAATATGATGTTGTAGTACAAACAAGTCCAAAATCAATATCATTAAATGAAAATAATATTACATTAGATCTTAGTATAGAAGCCCAAAAGCAATTAGTAGTAAGTTATGACCCAGTAACAACAAATGCTAATAAAAAGATAACATGGACAAGTAGTGATACAAAAGTAGCAACAGTAGATTCAAATGGTATTGTAAAAGGTGTAAAAAATGGAAAAGACGTAATAATAACAGCAACAACACAAAATGGAAAAAGTGCAACATGCAAAGTAACAGTACAAACAACACCAACAAGTGTGACATTAAATCAAACAAATGTAACATTAGATTTAAGTACAAATAAAATAGTACAATTAACAGCAACAGTAAACCCAAGTACAGCAAATGTAAAAAATGGAGTAACTTGGAATAGTGAAGATGAAAGTATAGCAACAGTAGATAAAAGTAGTGGATTAGTAACAGCAATAAAGAATGGAAGTACGAAAATAACAGTAACAACAGAAAATGGAAAGACAGCAACATGTGCGATAACAGTACAAACAACACCAACAAGTATAACATTAAGTCAAACAAGTGCAACATTAGACTTAAGTGGAACAAAAACAGTACAATTAACAGCAACAGTAAATCCA
>CAKOVS010000023.1 GCA_934122085.1 uncultured Clostridia bacterium
ATTGTTGGTAACATATACTTTGTTCTCCTATTACTACTAATAAATACATATTAAAGTAAGCGATAACTTACTAATTGTAAGTTATATCTATATTTTATCTAACATCATTTAATGTCATTTCTTTTGTCCCAATATACACATCTCTATTTCCTTCTATTGTATGACATTTTATTATTGTATAAGTATCATATTGATATATCATACTTCCACCATCTTTATACATATCTCCTGTTATCTTGTTATTATCTAAATCTTTATTTGCTTTTTGTATTATTTCTTCCATTGTTATTTTACTTTCTAATAATGCATCTTTTAAAGAATATTCTTTACCATCAATTTTGATATTTACACTTCCATCATATGCATATATAGTATAATTATATTTGTCCGTTTCTGATTTATCTAATACAACATAAATTTTATTATAGCTGTCTATTGGTTGTCTATCTTTGAAAAGTATTTCAAAGTTTTCAGCAGATTTTATTTCAATTTTTGTTGCTTTAACTTGTGCTGGATAACTTTCCAGTATAGTACCATCATAAGTTATTTTCACATTAGTTCCAATGGTATAAAGTGCATCATTATTTTCTCCTAAACCTACAGAAATTTTATCTGCTGATTTTCTTTCTTCTTCATTCTCGTTTGGCTCTACTATAATATATTTTGCATTAGATTCAATTACTTTTCCATAAAAATAACTTTCTTCATTATTTTCTATGTTTGTATCTTGCCATTCATATTTTTGTCTATATTCTTCTTCAAATGTAAACAAGCCTTGTCCTAAACTTATTGGAAAATACTTGTTGTTCATTATAAAAGAGTAAGTTTTATTATTCGCATCCTTAAACTTTATTGAATAACCACCAAAACTAGAACTCCATTCTATATCTACATATTCTAGTTGCATTTTAGGAAAGTTTTTTTCTAAATAATTAGATGCAGATATTCGTGCAATTCGTTTTGGAATTATACCATTCCCCCATAATCCTACTATAACAATTAAAATTAAAACTATAAAAATAATAATTATTTTTCTTTTTTCCATAAGATTACCTCACTTTCAAATTACTATTTTTCTAATTTTATTTTTTTCATTCTTCTTTTATTTTTCTTATTACTGATATAATTAAAATTGCTTAAATATTCCCTAAAAATTCAAATATTTTATTATAATATGTTTCTGGCTCTTTGTACTTAGAGTCTGTATGTCCTGCATCATGTATTATTAGCTTATCTTTTTTACAATTTGCTGCTTCATATAGTTCTTCACACATATATTCGGGTACAAAATCGTCTGCATCTCCATGTATAAATAAAATTGGTGTTTTACTATTTTTTACTTGTTCTAATGCAGATGCTTCTTTTATATCATAATTTGCTCTTACGTTTGCAACTATTTCAAACATATTTAGTATAGGAAATGTTGGTAAATTAAACCTTGCTTTTGCCTCTGATGCAAATATGTCCCAAACTGATTTATAACCGCTATCTGCTACTATTGCTTTTACATTTGTAGGTAAGTCCTCACCTGATGCCATTAAGACCGTTGCTGCTCCCATTGATGAACCATGTAGTATAATTTCTGCATTTTCATTTTGCTTAATAATTAAATTTATCCAACATTGTAAATCTTCTTTATCTAGCCACCCCATTCCTATATATTCTCCATCACTTTCACTACATGCTCTCATACTTGGAATTAAAACATTATAGCCTTCTTTTGAAAAATGCATTCCTATTGAAATTATAGAATTTGGAGTTGAACGATAACCATGTAATATTATTGCCCATTTGTTACTTGATTCATCTTTTATATATTGTGTCCCTCTTAAAGTAATTCCGTCTTTTGCTTTTACTTCTACTTTTTTATTCTCAATAGTTTCAGACCATTCATTTGCTAATTGTTTTTCATTCTTTTTATTTTCTTCTATAATTTTTTCTGCTTCATTATCTATGTTTGCAACTGTTATTGAATCTGCATTTTTTACTTCTCTATCTCCGCCATTTCCAGTTCTTAATATAGCATAGTTCACAAAATAATTTCCAATTCCAATAGTAGCAACTATACTAATTATAACTATAATTAATACTGCAATTAGTAATCTTTTTAACAATATTTTATTTTTTTCTTCCATCTCTATTTCCCCTCATATTAATTTTAATACATTATAACATAGAAATTAGTAAATTAATTGTAATTGACTTATTAGTATAAATTGAGGTAAATACCTATCTAGCCTACTTCTTGTTAAGATTTGTTTTTGTTTACATACCTATAAATAAGTAAGTATATTAAAATCAAGCCAGACACTCCAATAAAAGCAAAACCTATATTATCAATATATAATTTATCTTTTTCATTACTTGTTTGCCCTCCAAATTACTATTTTTCTAACTAATTACTAAATTGTAATTTGTCGCTTAGATTTAATAATCACTTTTCCTTTGAATATTTATGCTTTTATCACTTTTAGTAGTTAAATATTTCATAAATAATCCTTGTGCAATAGCTTCACCTTTCTTAAAGTTATACTCTTTCTCGCCTTCGTTTTGTATCATTAGCCATATATGTCCTTCATTATCTTTATTATTATAGTAATCTGCATCAATTACTCCAACTTGATTACATAATCTGATATTATATTTAAATCCCATACTACTTCTAACTACAAGTAACAATACTTCTTCTTTATCAAAATAACTTTTTATACCAGTTGGCACTTTTTTTCTTTCTCCTGGTTTTATAGTTAACTCTTCTAAAAGATAAATGTCATAACCTGCTGTATAGACTGAATCTCTTTTTGGCAATGAATATTCATTATATAATTCTATATCATCTTTAATGTCTTTTCTAAATTGTTCAAAACTTATTTTTTCGAAATCTCTCATATAAAACCTCCTCTACAAATTACTATTTGTCATGCAAATATATATCTAACAAATCAATAAAAAAATTTAAATTTTTCTATTGACAATTAATAATTAGTCTTATTAACTTTATTTTGTTAATTGATAACTTTGCTCTATTAATTCTTTAACTAATGTTTTATCTACTTTTTCGTCAACAATAATTGTATTCCAATGTTCTTTATTCATGTGATATGCAGGTATTATATAATCATAAGTATTCCTTAATATATCCGAATAATTCGGATCTGTTTTTATATTAAGATACAATTTCTCATTAACATTCATAAGCAATGCAAACCACTTTTTATTTTCGCAATGTTTCATTGTTACTGATTCAAAATCATCTGTAAAAGGACAATCTTTGTATGTATTTTTTAATGTCAAACAATATTCTATTATTTCTTCTTTATTCATATTTCAATCCTTTATTTCTATTATTTCATTAAAATTACGCCATTTATTGTTGGGTTTAATAATTTAATAAAATCTATTGCATCTTGTTTTGTTCCAACTACACTACCGTAATGAATTGGTACTGCTACTTGTGGTTTTATTTCATTTATTAATTGTGCTGCTTCTTCAAAACTCATTGTATAAGTTCCACCAACAGGAACAAATGCGACATCACACTTTACTTTTCTATTTTCTTCTGTTATATCTGTATCTCCTGCAATATAATATCTAACCTCATCTATTGTAATAATATAACCAACCCAATTATTTTCTTTGGGATGAAATTTCTTATTTACATTGTATGAAGGTATTGTCTCAAATTTAATTCCTTGTACCATATATTCTTCATTTGGCTTTACTACATGAATTGAATTTTTGTCTATTCCTTTTCTTAATAATTTTGTTATCATTTCTTCTGGTATTACAATAGTTGTGTTTTTATTTATAACTTTATCTATATCCTCTTCTGAATAATGGTCATAATGATCATGTGTTATAAAAATAATATCTGCATCATTATAATTTTTATCAATTTTATATGGATCTATATAAATTACTTTATTTTTGCTTATTCTTATACTGCTATGGCATAAAACTTCTATATTATCTAACATAATACCCTCCCTATTTTTTATTTAAAATTAATTTACACTACATTTGATTTTTTTGGCATAACTATTGCAGCAATTATATAAGCAAGTATTCCACTACCAACACATGCTGAAAATAAAATCCAAGCTAATCTTACTAAAGTAGGATCTATATCAAAATATTCGGCAATTCCACCACATACTCCATCTAATTTTTTTCCTTCTTCGATTTTATATAATCTTTTTTTCATAATTCATCTACTCCTTAAATTCTATTTTTATATTTCCTTTTTATTATATATTTTATAAGCTATTTTAAAAGATATATAATAAATAATAATTGTTGTAACTATAAATATTAATGGTAAAAATTTATTAAATATATCAAAAAAATTATTTACTGGAAATTGTATATTAACTTTCTTGACTATAAATACAATTACACTTGTTAAAGCTATTACTAAAGCTGTTATTAATACCATCTGAATTCTGCCTTTTTCTGCTCCCCATTTGTATATACATGGTATTTGAATTGCTTCAATTAAGCCTATTTCCATCATTCCTCCTAATCCAATTGTTATAATTTCTCCTATATTAGAAATTTGTTTATTAACTAATGATGTTAATATAAATCCTATTACTGTTCCAATAATACTACCAATTAATGTTGAACATATAACAAAAATGTATTTAGATAGAACTACTTGCCTTCTTGTAATTGGTAATGTCAAAATATATCTATCTGTCTTATTAAGTTCATCATAATTGAATGATGCCATACTAAACATCGCAAAAGCAAGTGTTAGCATTAATGCCAACATATTTCCTATACCATCAATTTCTGATATTGATACAAGCATAAATATTAATATAAACACAACTAAGGTTTTTCTATAATTTTTCAATTGTAATATATCTTTTATTATTAGACCTTTAATAATATTCATTTTATTTTTCCCCCTTAATGTATATTAGCATTATATCTTCTAAGCTTGTTTTGTCTATTACAGAAATATTATAATTTTTTCTAAATTCGTATTTATTTTCTATTAAAACATCATATTCATATTTATTTTTCTTATATTTTATATAATCTTCTTTTTTTATCTTATCAAATTGTTCTTTTGAACACCTTGCAATTCCATAACTTTCTAAAAGTTCGTCTTTTGTTTTTGAAAATATAATTTCTCCATTATTAATAAATGTAATATAATCTGCAATATGTTCTAAATCTGATGTTATATGACTAGATACAAATATTCCTTTATTTTCGTCTTGTATAAATTCTTGAAAAATATCTAATATTTCATTTCTTGCTATTGGATCTAATCCTGATGTTGGCTCATCTAATATTAATAATTTTGGATGATGTGATAGTGCTACTGCTATTTTTAATTTCATTTTCATACCATTTGAATATTCTTTCGATATTTTTTCTTTTGATAATTTAAAATCTTCAAGATATTTAAAATATAGTTTTTCATCCCAATTTTTATAAATGTTTTTCATTATTTTATTTATGTCTAATGGATTTAAGTATTCAGATAAAAAACTATCATCTAGCACAACTCCTATATCTTCTTTTATTTTAGTTTCTTTATTGTTTAATCCAAATATCTTTATTTGACCAGAATCCTTATTTATAATATTTAAAATAGATTTTATGGTAGTTGTTTTTCCTGCTCCATTTTCTCCTATAAATCCCATTATTGTTCCTTTTGGTAATTCTATATTTATATTTTTTAATTCGAAACTATCATATTTTTTGGACAAGTTCTTAATTTCTAATATATTTTCCATTTAATCTATTCCTCCTCATATAAATAGTTAAATAATTCAATAACTTCATTTTTGCTGATATCAGACATATTTGCAATACTAATGATTTGTTCTATATGATCTTCTATTATGCTTATTTGTTTTTCTCTTAATATTTCTTTATTTCTAGGACTAACAAATGTTCCTTTTCCTTGTACCGTTTTTATATATGCTTCATGTTCTAATTCATCATAGGCTTTTTTTACTGTTAAGACACTTATTCTTAAGTCTTTTGCTAAATTTCTAATTGATGGTAACATATCATTTTCTTTTAATATGTTACCACTTATTGAATCAATTATTTCTTTTTTTATTTGTTGATAAATAGGTATATCACTATTATTACTTATAATAAAATTCAAATTATCACCTCTTGTTATATACTGTTATGTATAACACTATATAACAAGAGGTGAATTTTGTCAATACTTTTTTTAGTTTTTATATCTAAATTACAATATTTTTATATAAAATCACATTCAACAACTATTCATCTTCTTTGATAATGTTCTTACTTCCTAAATAAGTAGCTAAGAAATATATACCATATATGATACCTATAATAATTACTGTTGCAATAGCTGATGGTAATAAATCTTTTTTACTTGCTAATCCTGACATTATAGTAATTGCAAATTGTATTCCAAATATAGAATGTATAATTGCAAGAACAAGTGGAACTCCAAAAAATATTCCAATTTGTCTAAATAATGCTTTATTAATCATCT
>CAKOVS010000024.1 GCA_934122085.1 uncultured Clostridia bacterium
CATGGAGGAAATACCTGTTCCCATACCGAACACAGAAGTCAAGCTCCAATGTGCTGAAAATACTTGTGGGTTACCCTACTGGAAAGATAAGTTGTTGCTAGATTTTTATATATTCCCCGTTAGCTCAGTTGGTAGAGCGCTCGGCTGTTAACCGATAGGTCGTTGGTTCAAGTCCAACACGGGGAGCCAAGATGAGTCCAGATAAACTGGACTTTTTTTTGTAATTGTTTATATTTTTACTAGCAATTATAAATAAAATATTATATAATTGCTTTGAGAATAAATAATGAAAGGAATGGTTTTATGGAATATATAGATCAGTTAAAACAATTAGCAAATGAAAATAGAAAAAGAATAATAAATATGATATATAAAGCAAAATCTGGTCATGAAGGAGGATCTTTATCTATAATAGATATGTTAACAGCTATTTATGAATTAGATGTTAATTTTAATGAAAATCCAAGAAGTAAAGTTGTTTTATCAAAAGGACATACAGTTCCAGCACAATATGCTGTTTTAAATTCAAAAGGAATAATTAAAGATGATGAAATGAATACATTAAGAATGTTAAATTCAAGACTTCAAGGACATCCATATACTGGAACAATTCCAGAAGTTGATGCAACTACAGGATTATTAGGTCAAGGTCTTTCTATAGCTGTTGGAATGGCGATTGCAAAGAAAAATAATAATGATAATCACCATGTTTATGCAATTGTTGGAGATGGTGAAATGCAAGAAGGACAAATTTGGGAGGCAATGTTACAAGCAGCACATTATAAATTAAATAATTTGATAATGATTATTGATTATAATAAATTTTCTTCATATGACGAAGTAAATAAATCAATGAATTTAGAACCATTAAAACAAAAGGTAGAGGCATTTAATTTTTATACTATAGAAATAGATGGAAATGATATGAAACAAGTTGTAGAAGCATTAAATGAAGCTTATCAAGTAAAAGATAAACCAATAGCTATTATTTGCAATACAGTAAAGGGGAAAGGCGTTTCTTTTATGGAAAATAATCCTAAATGGCATAATGGGGCAATTAGTGATGAAGAATATAAAATTGCAATGAAAGATTTAGGAGAAGAATAAAAATTATTGTGATTTATATGTTTGAAAGGAAAATATAATATGGAAGAAAAAATGATTTGTTTAAGAGATAAAATAGGTGAATTTTTATGTGAGTTTGGCGAAAAAGATGATAGAATATATGTAATAGATAGTGATTTAGCAAAATCAACTAAAGCAATAGAATTTCAAAATAAATATCCAAAAAGATTTGTAGAAGCAGGAATATCAGAAGCAAGTGCTATGTCAATAGCAATGGGATTAGCCTCAGAAGGTCAAATACCTTTCTATGTGAATTTTGCAATATTTGTGTCTGGAACAGCTTGGACACAACTTCGTCAAGCAGCATATGCAAATTCAAATATAAAAATGATTGCAAGTTATGCTGGAATGGATAATGGAAAAGATGGTGCGACACACCATGCAAATGAAGATTTGGCAATTGTTCGAGCAATACCAAATGTAAAAATTTTAGTACCATCAAATGTAAAAGAAATGAAAGAAGCAATGAAAATTGCGATTGAATATAATGGACCTGTTTATATAAGAATTGCAAGAGATGTTGTACCAGATGTTGAATTTTATGGAACACCTGAAATTGGTAAATCAACAATTGTAAAAGATAATGGAGATGATTTTGCTATTGTATATGAAGGTACTGCAGCAAGAATTGCATATAAAGGATTTGAAGCATTAGAACAAAAAGGATATAAAGGAAAATTAATAAATATCTTTTCAATTAAACCATTAGATATAGATATGATTAATATGATTTCAAACAATGTAAAATGCATTTTAACAATCGAAAATCATTCAATAATTGGTGGATTAGGAGGAGCAATTTCAGAAATATTAGCTCAAAAGAAATCACATGCACCAATTAGCTTCATAGGAGTTAATGATGTATTTACTGAATCTGGTAGCGCAACAGAGGTTAAAGAAAAATATGGACTAAATGTTGAAAATATAGTTAATAAAGTTGAAAAAATGTTAAAATAAAATATAAAAAAGCCAATTTGAAGGAATGTCAAAATCCTTTGAAATGGCTTTTTTATTTGTATTATTATTGTAAAAAATTTATTTATAAAAATCTCTTTCAACAAATTTATAATAATATGGTTTTATATCTGGAAGCAAATCCTTAAAATAAACAATTGTACCATCTAATTCTTCTTGTTTTAAGTTTGGATATGTTCTAATCATTTTTTTATCATTAAAAAAGTAATGTATTAAAAATGTATGAACTTTACTATTGTTAAGAGAAGAATTTAAAGCTATAATCTTATCTTTATGAGCAACATTTAAATCGTTTATAGCAATCATTCTTATTCTAAACATATTTATAGCATATGCAGAAATTATACAATCAATTACAATAAATATTATCAAAACTAAAATAATTGTTCTTATAGTTGAAAGGTTAAATTTTCTTAATATTAATGCCATGAATTTTCTAACTTGTGGTTGAATTGCTTTCATAAGAAATATAGCAAGAATTCCCCAAAAGATAGAATAATAAAAACAAATTCTACCATCAATATTTAAAGGTAGATTAGAATAGTCCCACCATTTTACATGTAAAATAAGTTCACCAATTAAACTAACTAAATATTCTGTTACTGATCCAATAACAAACCCACCAAAAAATAATGTGATTCTATTTTTTTTGAAATATTGTAAAAATAGAATCATTATTACAGCTCCAAGTCCATAAATACTGCAAAATGGTCCATAAACAAAGCTTTGTCTGCTTTCAAAAACACCATATCTAACAATTGCAAATATTGTTTCAATAAAAAATCCAGCAATACTATATATTATAAAATATGCTAATAAGTCCCATATTCCAATTCCTAAAAGTGTAACATTTTTTTTCTTAGAAGTTTGATCCATATATTATTTCCTTTCTATGTAATAATTCTACTATAAGATAAAATAAATTGCAATATATTAAAAATCACATTTTTTATTGAATTACATAAAATGTAGTATAAAATTTAACGACATAGGAAGGAGAGAAAATGTCAAGATTTATAATTCAAGGTGGAAAAAGGTTAGAAGGCGAAATAGAAATATCTGGTTCTAAAAATGCAGCATTACCAATAATTGCAGCAACAGTATTAAATGCTGGAACAACAACATTGTATAATGTTCCTGATATTCAAGATGTAAATACTATGTTTGAGATTTTAAAGAAAATAGGTGCAACAATAAAAAGAAAAAATAATAAAATTATTATAAACACTAGTAAAATACATACATATGAAATTCCAGATGATTTAATGAGGCAAATGCGTTCATCTGTAATACTTGCAGGTGCATTATTAGGAAAATATCATAAGGCTAGATTTTCATGCCCCGGAGGTTGTGATATTGGTTCAAGACCAATAGATCTACATTTAAAAGGTTTTGAAAAATTAGGCGTAAATATTAAAGAAGAATATGGAGAAATATATTGTGATGCTGAGAAAATAATAGGAACACAAATACATTTAGACTTTCCAAGTGTTGGAGCAACTGAAAATATTATTTTAGCTTCATGTTTGGGAGAAGGAACTACAGTAATTACAAATGCAGCAAGGGAACCAGAAATAGAAGATATGATAAAATATCTTAATAAAATGGGTACTAAAATTAATGGAGCTGGAACAGATAAAGTTGAAATAGTTGGAGTAAGGAGGTTATCAGAAGTAAGTTATAATATTATGCCAGATAGAATTGAAACTGGAACATATTTAGTTGCAGGAGCTATAACAAATGGAAATATTAAGCTTTTAAATGTTAATCCAACACATATTGAACCAATTTTAAATAAATTAGATGAGGTAAATTGCAAATTAAATATTAATAATAATAAAATTGAGATAATAGCTCCCAAAAGGGTAAAAGCAGTTGATATAAAAACAATGCCATATCCTGGTTTTCCAACAGATATGCAATCAATATTTGGTGCATTATTAATTACTGCAAAAGGAACATCTGTTATAACAGAAAATATTTTTGAAAGTAGATATAAATATGCTCAAGAATTGATTAGAATGGGAGCAAAAATTAATGTAGAAGGTAGAACAGCCATAATCAAAGGTACAAAGAAAATTCAAGGTGCTAATGTTGTAGCAACAGATTTAAGAGGTGGAGCATCATTAGTTATTGCAGGTTTATATGCAAAAGGTGTTACACAGGTTGATAATATTCATTATATTTTAAGAGGATATGAGAAAATAGATGAAAAGTTGAAGAAATTAGGTGCTAAGATTTATATTGAAAAATAAATTTTTGCAAGTATAGAATAAATAAGAAAAATAGACTTTCTTAAATAAAGTAACTCAAATTTATTTGTTTTGAGTTATGTTCAAAATAGAAGGTCTATTTTTTCTGTATATATGTATTTTATTTATTTTTTAAAATAATTTCTTTTTGAGATTTGTATGTATCTGTTGAAAGTAATGTACGAGATATTTCTTTTTCACCTAAAGAAAGAATTTTGTAAGTAGAACATTTATAACCATTTTTTCCAACTTGTTTAATCTCTTCTTTACCAGCAGGAATACTTGAAGAATATTCATAAGTTGTTTTATAATCTGTTGTTTCAAGAATTTCTGTTTCAAGAGTTACTACGTATTCTTGCTCTTCTAAAACACCTAAAACGGAAATTGTAATTATTCCAGTATTAGCTGTAGCTATAATTTTTATTGGATATGTTCTTGAATTAGTAAATTTAAAATCTATACTACCATAAGAAACTGAAGCATCTTGTCCTACAGGAAGGTATGAAACAGTCATACTATGATTTTTTCTTTCTACAATATCTAAATTAGCTTTTAATACTGCATTGTATAATGTTGAAGATATTTGGCAAATTCCGCCACCAATTCCATAATCGACTTCACCACCATTATATATTAAAGCTTCTTTAAATCCGTTTTTAACAGTTCTTTCTCCAACAATTTTATTAAATGAAAAAGTTTCACCAGGCTCAAGAATTATTCCATTTATCTTTTCACAAGCAATATCAATATTTGTTGCTCTATTGATATTCGTTGAATCATATATAGTTGTTGCAGTTCCTAGTTTTGTTCCAAATATATCTTCACCTAAATCTGAAATTGTAATTTCAGGTTTTGTATATTTTAATGGAATGTATATCTCAGAGGCTTCTTTATTTGAAGCAAGTTCTTTTGCTTCATCAATTGATATTGCAAAATCTATACCATATTTTTCTGCTGAAATTTTATATGGATTTTTGATAACAGAGGCATTTTGTGGTTCACTAAAAATTTCATCATGAATTTTATCTATATTAATTGATTGTGATGTAGTATAATTTATAGGTAAAGTCAGAGTTTCTTCATTGTTTATGATTGCAGATAATAATGAAGTTATAGTTTTGCTTTTATCTAATTCATTTCCATCAGTACCTTTAGTAACTATTAATGTATCCTCAGAGATATAATAAGATGGCTCGATTACTAAATTAGGAATATCAACACTTATATTATTTATAATATTATTTAATTTTTCTTCGTTATAAGAATATTCAGCATTTAAATTTGTTTTTTTGAATAATGATGTTAATATTTTTGAATTATTAGTAAATATATTTCCTGTACGTCCTATACTATAGGCTTTTTCAAGAGCAGATGATGTGTCATAATAAAAATCTATCTCAGCTGGTAAAAAATCTATAGAATAGTTTTCAAATGTGATTTTTATTGGTTTGGTAAGTTTTTTATTTAATTCTGAATTTAGTTTTTCTTTTGCATCATTTGGGGAAAGTGATGATATAGATATGTTATTTATATAAATATTGTGTAATATTTTCGAGTTCCCCATATTGAGTAATGATAAAAATGTTAATAAAAATAGAAATAATACTATTATGGCTATCGAAATTATATATATATAATTTTCTTTTTTGGCTTTTATGTGAATTCTTCCACGATTTCGTCTTTTATTCATTTGTAAAGTTCCTTTCTAAAATTATTATATATTTTAGAGCATTGAAAGTCAATATGAAAATTATATTTATGTAAAATTTGATGAATTAGATAGAAATAATGTGATTAATAATTAATTTTATATTGTTTTATTGGGGTGTCAATCATTTTTGAAAATGTCTTAAAAAATTTTATTTATTAGCACTAAATTTTTTGAATTTAGTGCTAATATTT
>CAKOVS010000025.1 GCA_934122085.1 uncultured Clostridia bacterium
ACTTGTTGGACTTACAGCCAAGCTGGTTATAGACCTTTTTACAGTTACCAAACATTGCGCCATATTTCCATTTTGCGTAATCATTTAAAGAATCCTTTATATTCTTACTCTAGCAATAAGTACAAACTTTTTGAAACTTAAACCAAAAAAATTATATTAAAATTAATTTACTTGCAATTTAAAAAATAATATAGTAAAATAATTTCATATTGATATTCCTATGAATAATAAGAATATTAAGAAAGAGAGGTAAAAAAAATGAGAAAATTACCAAATGGAATAAGCAATTATGAAGATATTGTAAGAGAAGATAGATTATATGTTGATAAAACAATGTATATAGAAAAATTAGAAAACTTATCAGACAAAACAATAATGTTTTTAAGACCAAGAAAATTTGGAAAAACACTATTTACAAGTACGCTTGAATGTTACTATGATATTAATAAAAAAGATAAATTTGAAGAACTATTTAGAAATACATATATAGGAAAAAATCCAACAGAAAACAGAAATAAATATTGCATATTAAGATTTAACTTTTCTGGAATAAGCACAGAAAATATAGAAGAAACAATAAAAGGGTTCAAAAATAGTACGATAGAATCTATAAAACTATTTATTGCAAAATATAATTTAGATTTTTACATAAATGAAAATCAAGAAGCAGAAGAAATCTTAAATAGTTTATATACAGCATTCCAAATCCAAAAAGCAAATGAAAAAATATATGTAATAATAGATGAATATGATCATTTTGCAAATGAACTACTAGGATTTAGAACAGATGAATTTAAAAACTTAATTGCCAAAAATGGTAAAATAAGAAAATGGTATGAAATCTTAAAAAAAGGAACAGAAACAGTAATAGATAGAATATTTATAACAGGAGTATCACCAGTTACATTAGATAGTACGACAAGTGGATTTAATATAGCAAATGATATAACCAAAAACATTTTATTTAATGATATGCTTGGATTTTCTAAAGATGATGTAATTTACTTAATGAATGAACTAGAAATTCCAAAAGAAAAGCAAAAAGAACTACTACCTATCATGAAAACAAATTATGATGGATATATTTTTTCAAATATGATAAGAGAAAATTTAGAAAATTATAAGATGTATAATTCAAATATGACTTTATATTTTTTAGAAGCATATAAACAACAAAATGAAATTCCAGAAGAACTAATAGATACAAACATAATAAGTGATTATGGCAAAATAGAAGCTTTCATGGATTTATGTCAAAACATGAATAAAATTGAGCTATTAGAGAAAATAGTTGTTGGAGATTTAATAGAAAGTGAATTAACGGAAAAATTTAATGCTGAAATAGAATTTGGAGAAAAAGAATTAGTCTCACTTCTATTTTATCTTGGATATTTAACAATAAAAGAAATAAATTTTGGAGTTTTAGAATTTGGCTGTCCTAATGAAGTAATAAGAAAAATATATAGTGATTATTTTTTAGAATATATTAAAAGAAAAAGTAATTTTACATATGAAATAAATCAAAAAGAAATTTTAAAAGAAATATTATTAGAAGGAAGAATTGATAAATTATTAGATGTTTTAAGAGAATTTTTAACCAATTTATCAAATAGAGACTATCAAAAATTTGATGAAAAATATATAAAAGTAATATTTTATTCAATATGTAGAATGTTAAAAGGTTTATATGTAAAATCTGAATTAGAATTAAGTGGTCAATATGCAGATATATTATTAATTCCAAAAGAAGAATTAAAAGAAAGATATAGTATATTAATAGAATTCAAGTATATAAAACAAGAAGATTATGATAAAGATAGTAGTTTATTAAAAAACAAGCAAAAACAAGCGAAAATTCAATTAGAAGCTTATAAAAAGTCAGAAGAGATAACTATGCTTCCTAAATTAAAAAGTTATTCTATAGTAGTTATAAAAGATAAAATTTTTATTGAAGAGGTATAAAATAAATTATTTTATTAATAGTAGAATATGATGAAAGTGAGGTAAAATATGAGACAATTACCTAAAGGAATAAGTAATTATGAAGATATTATAAGAGAAAATAGAATATATGTAGATAAAACAATATATATAGAAAAATTAGAAAAACTTTCTGATAAAACAATAATGTTTTTAAGACCAAGAAAATTTGGAAAAACATTATTTACAAGTACTTTAGAATGTTATTATGATATCAATAAACAAGATAGATTTGATGAATTGTTCCAAGATACATATATAGGAAAAAATCCAACAAACAATAAAAATAATTACTATGTATTAAGATTTAATTTTTCTGGAATAACAACAAACACATTTGAAGAAACAATAAGAGGTTTTAGAGAAAAAGTTGACTTGGGAATTAATGCTTTTGTAAAATATTACAACTTGGACTTTTACAATAATCCGGAGCAAAGTACTGAAGGAATTCTAGGAAGTTTATTTCAAGCATTTAGATTTCAAAAAAAGAATCAGAAAATATATGTATTAATAGACGAATATGATCATTTTGCAAATGAATTATTAGGGTTCAAAACAAATGAGTTTAAAGAATTAGTAGCTAAAAATGGAAAAATAAGAAAATGGTATGAAGTATTAAAAGAAGGTACAGAAACAGTAGTCGATAGAATATTCATAACTGGTGTAGCACCAATAACTTTAGATAGTACAACAAGTGGATTTAATATAGCAAATGATATAACCAAAAATATTTTATTTAATGATATGCTTGGATTTTCTAAAGATGATGTAATTTATTTAATGAATGAACTTGAAATACCTGAAAATAAGCAGAAAGAATTATTACCAATTTTAAAAATTAATTATGATGGTTATATATTTTCAAATATGATAAAAGATAATTTAGAAAATTATAAAATGTACAACTCAAATATGACTTTATATTTTTTAGATTTATATAAACAACAGAATGAAATTCCTGAAGAACTAATAGATACAAATATAATAAGTGATTATGGTAAAATAGAATCATTTATGGATTTATGCCAGAATATGAATAAAATAGATCTACTAGAGAAGATAGTCGCTGGAGATTTAATAGAAAGTGAATTAACAGAAAAATTTAATGCTGAAATAGAATTTGGTGAAAAAGAATTAGTCTCTCTCCTATTCTATTTAGGATATTTAACAATAAAAGAAATAGATTTTGGAGTTTTAGAATTTGGAAGCCCTAATGAAGTAATAAGAAAAATATATAGTGATTATTTTTTAGAATATATTAAACGAAAAAGTGGATTAACAAATGAAATAAACCAAAAAGAAATTCTAAAGGAAATTCTTTTAGAAGGAAGAATTGATAAATTATTAGATGTTTTAAGAGAATTTTTAACCAATTTATCAAATAGAGACTATCAAAAATTTGATGAAAAATATATAAAAGTAATATTTTATTCAATATGTAGAATGTTAAAAGGTTTATATGTAAAATCTGAATTAGAATTAAGTGGTCAATATGCAGATATATTATTAGTTCCAAAAGAAGAGTTAAAAGAAAGATACAGTATATTAATAGAATTTAAATATATAAAACAAGAAGATTATGATAAAGATAACAGTTTGTTAAAAAATAAACAGAAACAAGCGAGAATCCAATTAGAAGCTTATAAAAAGTCAGAAGAGATAACTATGTTCCCTAAATCAAAAAGTTATTCTATAGTGGTTATAAAAGATAAAATTTTTGTTGAAGAAGTATAAAATAAATTATCTTATTAGTAGTAGAATATGATGAAAGAGAGACTAACTATATGAATGTCAATAGTTTTTCCTAAAAAATTTAAAAAATTAGTACATTGAAAAAATGCATGACAA
>CAKOVS010000026.1 GCA_934122085.1 uncultured Clostridia bacterium
AAAAATGTTAAAAAATGCTATAGCATATATCTTGAGAAAGAGGAGTAGAACAGTTATTATATTTATTATTTTAACAATAGTTCTTTCATGCTTATACTCATGTTTAAACATAATGAAATCAACAATCAGCTTAGAAAATAATTTATATAAGTTATCAAATACATCTTTATCAATAACACAAAATAACAATGAGAACTTTAAAACAAATCAATTTAAAGAAATAGAAAATATAAAAGAGATAAAAGAAACAATTCCCCAATATGATGGACTAGCAAAATCTACAAATATTAAAGCAGTAGAAGGAATGCAAATGATCGAAAGAGACGATATGCCAGAAGAATTTAGAAATATATTTTCAATAGAAGCCACAAATAATACTGGAAAGGACAATTTATTTAATAGTGGAGTTTTTACTCTTATAAAAGGTAGACATATTGAAAAAGATGACAGAGAAAAAATTATTATACATGAAGAACTGGCACAAAAAAATAATTTAGGATTAAATGATAAAATTCGTCTTGAACTATTTGATTTAAACAATAATGAAATAAAAACAGAATATGAATTTGAGATTATTGGGATTTTTTCTGGAAAAAAACAAGAAAAATACACAGGAATGACATCAGACTTTAGTGAAAATATGGTATTTATCGATTATGAATCAAGCCAAACAGCATTAAACAAAGCAGAAAACAATAAAGTTGTAAACAAACTTGAAATATTTTCAGATAGTTCAGAAGATACAGATATAGTATTAAATAAAATTAAAGAAATAAAAATTGATTGGTCACAATTCAATATCGAAAAAGATGACGATGCATATGAAGAAACCTTAGAATCTGTAGGTGGAATAAAACATATAATAAAAATTATGACATATTCAATTATGGCAGGAGGAATAATAGTTTTATCATTAATATTAATTTTATGGCTAAGGGAAAGAATTTATGAAATAGGAATACTATTATCAATAGGAATAAGTAAAGCAAAAATTATAACTCAATTTATATTTGAGTTGATATTTATATCACTACCATCTATAGTATTATCTTTATTTTTAGGAAATGTGATATTAAATCAAATAATAGGTGGATTTATCAATTCTGATAATTCGACAATAAATATTAATAATCTACTAAAAAATGATAATTTAATATCAAATATTACAATATTTTTACAAAGTTATGGAATATTAATAGTAATTATTGTTTTATCAGTTATTATTGCAAGTGCAATGATATTAGTAAAAAAACCAAAAGAAATATTATCAAAGATAAGTTAGGAGATTGCAATGGATATATTAGAAATAAAAAATGTAACATATAATTATTCAAATTCAAAAGAGAAGATTTTGTCATCAGTAAATCAAAAGTTTGAACTTGGACAATTTTATGCAATAATAGGAAAATCAGGAGCAGGGAAGTCAACATTACTTTCATTATTAGCAGGACTAGACAAACCACAAAAAGGTCAAATTCTATTCAAAAATGAGGATATAGAGAACAAAGGGTATAGTAATCATAGAAAAAACAATATAACATTAGTTTTTCAAAATTATAATTTAATTGATTATTTAACACCAATAGAAAATGTTAGATTAGTAAATAAAAAGGCATCAGAAGATATTTTGTTAAAATTGGGACTTGATAAAAGTCAGATAAATAGAAATGTAATGAAACTATCTGGTGGTCAACAGCAAAGAGTAGCCATAGCAAGAGCATTAGCATCAGAAGCACCAATAATTCTAGCTGACGAACCTACAGGAAATCTTGATAGTGACACTGCAGGAGAAATAATAGAAATATTAAAAAAATTGGCTAAAGAGAGAAATAAATGTGTAATAGTTGTAACACATAGTAAGGAAGTTGCAAATTCTGCTGATATTATTTTAGAATTAAGTGACAAAAAATTAAGAAAGATAAGTAAAATTAATTAGGGGGGTATATTGATGATAAAAAATGCTTTTGCATATGTAACAAGAAAAAGTTTAAAATCAATAATAATATTATTAGTTATTATGGCTATGTCAACACTTAGTCTGATTAGCTTGGCAATTAAAGATGCTACTAATAGAGCTTCAGAAGAAACTTTTAAAAATATAACAAATAGTTTTTCTATGGAAATAAATAGAAGAGTTAATCTTGGAACACCTAGAGGTGGAGGAAATATAAAAGGAAAAGACATAAAAAAAATAGCTGAATCTGAAGATATTTCCTCTTTTGTAAAGAGAATAAATAGTGTAGCTGATTTGGTAGATAATGATATTATAGAAACTAAAAAAACAATTGCAAATCAATCACCAGAAAGAGCAGAAAATTTTAAAAGAACAGTTATGCTAACAGGAGTTAATGATTCATCAAAAGAAAATAAATTTGTGTCAGGAGCTTACAAATTAATAGAAGGAGAACATTTGGAAGAAAATGACAAAAGTAAGATTTTAATACATAAAGACTTAGCTGAAAAAAACAATTTGAAAATTGGAGATAAAATAAAAATTAAGTCCAATTTATTTGATGCAGATAATGAAAAAGGAGCAAATGAAACACTAGAAGTAGAAATAAAAGGAATTTTCGATGGTCACAATGAAAGTAGTGTAACTTCTGCACAAGAACTTTACGAAAATACATTAATAACAGATTTAGATACAGCTGCAAAAGTTTATGGAAACACAGAAGATACTGCAGTATATCAAGATGCAACATTTTTTGTAAAAGGTGATAAAAATTTGGATCAAGTCATTAAAAATATTAAAAAACTTGATATAAATTGGAAACAATACAATTTAATTAAAAGTTCAACAAATTATCCAGCACTACAACAATCAATATCTGGTATATATTCAATAGCAAACAAATTATTTGCTGCTTCATTAATATTTGCAGGTATTACAGTTTCATTATTATTACTTTTATGGATGAATGCTAGAAAAAAAGAAATAGCAATTTTTCTATCATTAGGAATATCAAAATTGAAAATTTTTGGACAATTTGTTGTTGAATTAGTATTTATATCTATCCCTGCTTATATAGGCTCATATTTCTTAGCACTTTATACAGGAAACATGATAGGAAATAATATATTAAATAAAGTTACTGGAAATATAACAAAACAAATAGCAAAGCAATCGGCATCTAGTGGACTTGGTGGAGGAGCAGAAGTAGACGGCTTTAATAAAACTCTAACAAGCTTAGATATTAATATATTACCAAAATCAATAATATATGTAATTTTATTTATGTCTTTGGTACTTATAATATCTTTAGTG
>CAKOVS010000027.1 GCA_934122085.1 uncultured Clostridia bacterium
TATTCCGTTTTCTTTACATACTTCAACTATTTCTTTTATTTCGGCTGCTGTTCTCATAAACACACTTCCTGTTACTTCTATTCCGTTATCCTCGCACACTTTCACTATTTCTTTTATTTCGGCTGCTGTTCTCATAAACACACTTCCTGTTACTTCTATTCCGTTTTCATTGCACACTTCCACTATTTCTTTTATTTCGGCTGCTGTTCTATAAAATACACTTCCTGTTACTTCTATTCTATTTTCTTGGCATACCTTCACTATTTCTTTTATTTCTTCTCCTGTTCTTAAAAATATGCTTCCTGTTACTTCTATTCCGTTATCATTGCATACTTTCACTATTTCTTTTACTTCGGCTGCTGTTTTAAAAAACACACTTCCTGTTACTTCTATTCTATTTTCTTGGCATACCTTCACTATTTCTTTTATTTCGGCTACTGTTCTCTTAAATACACTTCCTGTTACTTCTATTCCTTCTTCATTGCACACTTCCACTATTTCTTTTATTTCGCCTGCTGTTCTCCTAAATACATTCCCTGTTACTTCTACTCCGTTTTCATTACACACTTCCACTATTTCTTTTATTTCAGCTGCTGTTCTCTTAAATACTGTTCCTGTTACTTCTATTCCGTTTTCTTTACATACTTGCTCTATTTTCTTTATTTCATCAACATCTTTTCTAGAAATTGCTGCACTTAATATATTTTCTTTTGTTAGTTCCGAACCTCTTTCTTCTATCTCTTGGATTCTTTCTACTGGTACTCTTAAAATTGTAGTTATTTGCTCTATATATTTTTTTCCATATCTATTTTCATCTGATACATATTCATATGTTTTCTTTAACTGATCTGGTTCTGTACTTAAAATATGTAAACATGTCTCCACATCTCTTGTATTTATTTTCTTTTCATTTAAAAATTTCCAATTTTCTTTTATTGCTTCAATTTTTAAATATAATATACTTGGACATTTTTCTATATTATTTGGTATTACTTTCAAAGTATCTCTTAAAAAATCAAGTACATAACAAATGCTATTATAATCTGCTTTTTCCAATACATTTTCATTATTTTTTATTAATTTCTTACTATCTAATCCATATTTATTACATATTTCTTCAAATTGTTCTCTATTTACCATATTTATCCACCTTCTAAATAATATTTTCTAACACACTTGTATCATTTTCTATTATTTCAACATAATTTTCTCCAAGTTGATCTTTAAGTTTTAATATTTTTTCTTCAAATTTTTTTGGAAAATTCATAAATAAATCTGGATACATTTCAAATATTCCTTCTGCATCTTCAAATTTTAAGTCATTTAAAAATTGTATGTTTTTTTCGATAATATCTATATTTTCATTTATTATTTCTTCTATTTCATCTCCATATATTTCTTTCATTCTTTCAAAATCTATATTTAATCTCATTTTATTTATCCTCTCTTTCGTAATTAATTACTTATCTTTTTTAGTCTTTCTCTTTTCTTGTTATTTTCATCTAAGTAATATTGTAATATAACTTTTAATCTGTCATTTGAAAATTTTTCTAATAATTCTTGATTATTCTTTAATTGTTCTATAAATTGTTTCTTTTGATATTCATTATTAAATTCTATATTTTCAATATCTATTTTTATATCATTTTTAAATTGCTTATTAGAGTTAGATATAACCTCATTATTTTCTACTTTTTCTGTTTTATATTTGTTTTTTCTAAAAATTTGATTTATCTTTAGAAAGATTTTATAAAAAATTCCATTTCTTTGTTTTACTGGTAAATTACTATTCATTATTTTTTCTCATCTAATATATAATATTATATGAACTCCTTTCTTTACTTTTGTGTTTGTTCTTTACTATTTATTTGTTCATCTAGTTCTTGTCCTTCTTGTATTGCTCCTTTTATTTCTCCTATTAATTTTTTCTTTTCTTCATATTCTTTTACCTTTTTTTGATAATTTTTTCTTGATAGTCCAAATATAGAATTAAATTTATTTCCTTTTACTATTGGTTCACCTATACTTTCTATAAATGCTTGTCTTTCTTTTATCTCATCTAATGTCCATGTTAAAATTGTTGCACTTGTTTTTATTGTTTCTAAAACTCCTATACTTTGTAAATATGGTAATATTTTTTGAAGATGTTTTAAATTTTTAGATACTATTAATGGAGTTAAATATTCTTCTCCATAATTTTGTTTTATATATTCAATATTTTCTTTTAATTGTTTTGAATTTTTATTAAATATACATCCTGTTACTTCTATTCCATTTTCATTGCACACTTCCACTATTTCTTTTATTTCGGCTGCTGTTCTCCTAAACACATTTCCTGTTACTTCTATTCCGTTTTCTTTGCACACTT
>CAKOVS010000028.1 GCA_934122085.1 uncultured Clostridia bacterium
AAAACATTATAACAAAAAAGTAAAAATTTTAAAGAAAGGAGTTCGTATAATGTTATATGTTCATTATACGAGGTAAAGAAATGAGAAAGTTATCAAACGGAATAAGCAATTATGAAGATATTGTAAGAGAAGATAGATTATATGTTGATAAAACAATGTATATAGAAAAAATAGAAAACTTATCAGACAAAACAATAATGTTTTTAAGACCAAGAAAATTTGGAAAAACACTATTTACAAGTACGCTTGAATGTTACTATGATATTAATAAAAAAGATAAATTTGAAGAACTATTTAGAAATACATATATAGGAAAAAATCCAACAGAAAACAGAAATAAATATTGCATATTAAGATTTAACTTTTCTGGAATAAGCACAGAAAATATAGAAGAAACAATAAAAGGGTTCAAAAATAGTACGATAGAATCTATAAAACTATTTATTGCAAAATATAATTTAGATTTTTACATAAATGAAAATCAAGAAGCAGAAGAAATCTTAAATAGTTTATATACAGCATTCCAAATCCAAAAAGCAAATGAAAAAATATATGTAATAATAGATGAATATGATCATTTTGCAAATGAACTACTAGGATTTAGAACTGATGAATTCAAAAACTTAATTGCCAAAAACGGTAAAATAAGAAAATGGTATGAAATCTTAAAAAAAGGAACAGAAACAGTAATAGACAGAATATTTATAACAGGAGTATCACCAGTTACATTAGACAGCACAACAAGTGGATTTAATATAGCAAATGATATAACAAAAAACATTTTATTCAATGATATGCTTGGATTTTCTAAAGATGATGTAATTTACTTAATGAATGAATTAGAAATTCCAAAAGAAAAACAAAAAGAACTACTACCTATCATGAAAACAAACTATGATGGATATATTTTTTCAAATATGATAAGAGAAAATTTAGAAAATTACAAGATGTATAATTCAAACATGACTTTATACTTTTTAGAAGCATATAAACAACAAAATGAAATTCCAAAAGAATTAGTAGATTTAAATATAATAAGTGATTATGGCAAAATAGAAGCATTTATGGATTTATGTCAAAATATGAATAAAATAGATATATTAGAAAAAATAGTGGCCGGAGATTTAATAGAGAGCAGTTTAACAGAAAAATTTAATGCTGAAATACAATTTGGAGAAAAAGAACTAATATCATTATTATTTTATCTAGGATATTTAACAATAAAAGAAATAGGATTTAGTAAATATAAATTTCAAATACCAAATGATGTAATTAAAGAAATATATAGTAATTATTTTCTTGAATATATCAGTAGAAAAGCAAATATAGTCATTGATTCAATAGATACAGAAAAAGTAAATAAAGAATTATTATTGGAATGAAAAATTGATAAATTATTAGATGTTTTAAAAGAATTTTTAACAAATCTATCAAATAGAGACTATCAAAGATTTGATGAAAAATATGTAAAAATAATATTTTATTCAATATGTAGAATGCTTGGAACATTATACGTAAAATCCGAATTAGAATTAAGTGGTCAATATGCAGATATATTATTAGTTCCAAAAGAGAAATTAAAAGAAAGATACAGTATATTAATAGAATTTAAATATATAAAACAAGAAGATTATGATAAAGATAACAGTTTGTTAAAAAATAAACAGAAACAAGCGAGAATCCAATTAGAGACTTATAAAAGGTCAGAAGAGATAACTATGCTTCCTAAATTAAAAAGTTATTCTATAGTAGTTATAAAAGATAAAATTTTTATAGAAGAAGTATAAAATAAAAATTAAGCACTTCAATTTGAGGTGCTATTTTTTATATTCATATTAAAGTTCTCTATTCCTTGCTAGAGTAATGATATAAAGGATTCTTTAAATGATTACGCAAAATGGAAATATGGCGCAATGTTTGGTAACTGTAAAAAGGTCTATAACCAGCTTGGCTGTAAGCCCAACGAGTAAAACATTAATAGTTGGTCAAACTTTACAATTAAGTAAGACAATAAACCCATCAAATACGACAGAAGGAACAGTGTGGACAAGTAGTAATAATTCAGTAGCAACAGTAACTTCAAGTGGAGGTTTTGTTACTGCTAAAGGTGTTGGAACTGCTACTATTACTCTTAAATCTTCTGAAAGTAATGTTTCTGCTAGCTGTGTTGTGACTGTAACGGCTGGAGGGTATATAATAGGAATAGGAACAGAAAGTACAAGTAGAGGATACCTAATAAAATATAATAGTTCAGGTTCACAACAATGGAAAGTTGA